>JBJOHC010000266.1:0-13755 GCA_046047955.1 Planctomycetota bacterium | reverse complement strand
GCGGACCCGAGTCGGTTTCCCGCGGGAATCGTGCGCTCACGCCGCGCGTGGCGGCGTGTAGACTCCGCGCCCCGCAGACCGACACGCACCGCCACGGAGCCCGCCATGAGCTTTGCCATCGAATCCGTTCACGCCCGTCAGATCCTCGATTCCCGCGGCAATCCGACCCTCGAGGCCGAGGTCGTGCTGGAGGACGGATCGGGCGGCCGCGCGGCGGTGCCCTCGGGCGCGTCGACCGGCGAGAACGAAGCGGTCGAGCTCCGCGACGGTGACAAGTCGCGCTGGCTCGGAAAGGGCGTGACGAAGGCCGTCGCCCATGTGAACGACGACATCGCGAGCGCGATCTTCGGACTCGACGCGACCGACCAGGAGGGGATCGACCGTGTGATCCTCGAGGCGGACGGCACCGAGAACAAGTCTCGCCTCGGCGCGAACGCGACGCTCGCGGTCTCGCTCGCCGTCGCCCACGCGGCGGCGGCGGCGACGAAGCAGCCGCTCTACCGCTACCTCGGCGGCGTCGCGGCGAAGACGCTTCCCGTTCCGATGATGAACATCCTCAACGGCGGCAAGCACGCCGACTCGACGGTCGACATGCAGGAGTTCATGATCCAGCCGTGGGGGTTCGAGACCTTCGACGACGCCCTCCGCTGCGGCGTCGAGTGCTACCACGCGCTCAAGAAGGTCCTGCACGACAAGCACCTCTCGACCGCGGTCGGCGACGAGGGCGGCTTCGCACCCGACCTCAAGTCGAACGAGGAGGCGCTCGAACTCATCGCGATCGCCGTCGAGAAGGCGGGCTACCGCCTCGGCGAGCAGGTCTTCATCGCGCTCGATCCCGCGATGAGCGAGCTCTCGAACGAGGCGAAGGCGAAGGGGAAGCACGGCTACTGCTTCTTCAAGTCGGCGCCCGACCGGATCGCGACCAGCGACGAGGTCATCGACATGTGGGCCTCGTGGTGCGCGAAGTTCCCGATCGTCTCGATCGAGGACGGTCTCGCCGAGGACGACTGGGCGGGCTGGCGCAAGCTCACCGAGCGGCTCGGCTCGAAGGTCCAGCTCGTCGGCGACGACCTCTTCGTCACCAACCCGAAGTTCCTCGCGAAGGGGATCGCCGAGGGCTGCGGCAACGCGATCCTCGTGAAGGTGAACCAGATCGGCACGCTCAGCGAGACCTTCGCCGCGGTGAACCTCGCGCACCGCTCGGGCTACCGCGCGATCCTCTCGCACCGTTCGGGCGAGACCGAGGACGCCACGATCGCCGACATCGCCGTCGCCACCAACTGCGGTCAGATCAAGACCGGCGCCCCGTGCCGCTCCGATCGCAACGCGAAGTACAACCAGCTGCTCCGGATCGCCGAGGAGCTCGGCGCGACCGCGACCCTCGGCCGGCGCTGAGCGCCGCGAGGTCGCCGTTCACGGCGTCAGCACGCGGGGAATCTCGCCGCGCGTCCCTCGAGGACCGCGGCGACATCCTTCACGACCCAGCTCATGTTGTCCATCGCCGTCATCGTGCGGCTCGCGAGGTGCGGTGCGAGGTGCGCGTTCGGCAGCCCGAGGAGCGGGCAGTCGGCCGTGAACGGCTCGGGGCTGTGGACATCGAGCATCGCGCAGGCCGCGGGATTCGCCTCGAGGAAGCGGGCGAGCGCCGCGTGGTCGACCACGCATCCGCGCGAGGTGTTGATGAGGTGCGCGTCGGGGCGGAGGCGCGCGATCAGGCCGGCGTCGACGAAGCCCTTGTTCGACGGCCGCCCGTCGATGTGGATCGTCAGGACGTCGCTCTCGGCGAAGAGCCGCTCGAGGCCGACCTCTTCGGCGCCGCGGCGCGCGTCGGTCGGGATCTCGGCGATGTCGTGGTAGATCACGGTGAAGCCGATCGCGCGCGCGACCTCGGCGATGCGCTTTCCGATCCGGCCGAGGCCGAGGATCCCGAGGACGAGCTCGTTCATCTGCCAGAGGCCGACGACATCCTGGCGGATCGCGTCCCATTCGGTCTTGTCGACGGGCTCGTCGAGGAAGAGCCGCGGCCGCAGCGCGTCGCAGAGGAGGCAGAGCACGTACTCGACGACCGCCTGCGTGTTCGCATCGGGGGTCGACACGACCGCGATCCCGCGCGCGCGGCACGCGGCGAGATCGATGTTCTCGATGCCGACGCCCGCGCGCCCGACCACCCGCAGCCGCGGCAGATGCGCGAGGAGCGCCTCGTCGACCTCGGTGTAGGTCCGCACGACGAGCGCCTCGATCTCGGGCGCGGCCTCGGCGAAGCGCGGGTCGTCGACGCCCGCGTGCAGCACCTCGAAGCGCTCCGCGAGCCAGTCCGAAGCCTCCTCGGAGAGGTGTTCGGTCACCACGACGAGCGGTCGGGTGGGAGGGGCCTCGGGGGCCTCGGGCGCGGGTTTCGGGGCGTCTTCCATGTCGGACTCGGGCGATGCAAGCGGGGGCACCGCGGAAACGGCGAGGATAGGCGGAATCCGCCGCGACCGCTGTCCGAGAACGCCCCGCGCGTCCCGCCCGACCGCGCGAACCCGCACAGACCGCCTCAACCCGCAGTTCCTGCGCGACCCCGACGCATGGCGGGGCCCGCACGCGCCGATCAGGGAGGCGGACCGACGCCCGGTCCCGGCCGCCCTGCGGCACGGGCGTCGGAGGTCGCCGCCACGCGCGGCGGGAGTGAAGCGCCACCTCCGGGTGGCGAGGGAGGCGAGACCGTCATGGACAAGGCCAGTGTCATCGGAAGCATCATCGGGCTCCTCTGCTGCGGGCTCGTCATGCACATGGCGTCGCATGGCCACTACGCCATGTTCTACTCCGAGAAGGGCCTCATCATGGTCTTCGGAGGAAGCGTCTCGGTCCTCTTCATGGCGATGCCCATGGAGAAGCTGAAGTGCGTGCCCGGCTACGTCCGCCGCTTCTTCTTCTACAACGGGATCTCTCCGATCGAGACCGTGAAGCTCCTCGGCACGCTCTCCGACAAGGCGCGCCGCGACGGCATCCTCGCCCTCGAGAACGAGATCGAGAAGATCGAGGACCCGTTCCTCTCCAAGGGCCTCCGCATGGCGGTCGACGGCACCGACGAGGAGATCATCGAGTCGACGCTCCGCCTCGACGTGATGGCCATGCAGGAGCGCCACAAGGCGGGCAAGAAGTTCTTCGACCTCATCAAGCTCTACGCGCCCGGCTACGGCCTGGTCGCGACGCTGATCGGTCAGGTCGGCATGTTCGGCAACCTCGGCGGCGACATCCAGACGCTCGGCCACATGCTCGCGATCGCGGTCGTCGCGACGATGTACGGCACCGTCCTCGCGAACGCGGTGGCGGGACCGATGGGCGACAAGCTCGCGCTCCGCTCGGGCGAGGAGATCCTCTCGAAGGAGATGATGCTGCAGGGCATCCTCTCGATCCAGGCCGGCGACAACCCCCGCGCCACCACCGAGAAGATGCTCGCCTTCATCCCGAACACCGAGCGCCGCACGCTCAAGCTCGCGGCCTGATCGCCGCGTCCCGAACCGATCCGACCCCGACGCGAGGAACGCGCCATGGCCGACGCCAAGCACAACGACCAGAAGGGCCAAGGCGGCCACGGCCACGGCGACGAGGGCCACGGGAAGAAGCACCGCGGCGGGCACGGCGGTCACGGCGGCGGCGGCGGTCACGCCGAAGGCGAGCACGAGGGCGCGCCCGAGTGGCTCATCTCCTTCGCCGACATGGTCATGCTCATGATGGGCTTCTTCGTGATCCTCTTCGCGCTGAACGCGCAACCGAAGGGCGGGAACGCCGGCGGCGGAGGCGAGCAGTCCGAGGGCGTCGCGAACGAGCCCGACATCGTCGACTTCGCGATCGCCGTGCGCCGCGCGTTCCACAACGACATCGATCTCTCGTCGACCGATCCGAAGGACCAGCTGCTGATCCAGCGCATCCTCGCCGAGCGCTACAAGGGCGCGGGCGAGTCGCGCGAGCCCGGAACGAAGGGGCGCGAGAGGGATGTGCAGAGCGTCCGCCCGAGCGAGCACTTCGGTCGCGGCTCGATGGTGCCGTTCGCCCGGGGAAGCGCGATCGTGTCGGAGGCCGCGGCGAAGTCGCTCGACGAGCTCGCCGCGCTCTACCGCGGCCAGTCGACGGTGATCGAGGTCCGCGGCCATGTCGGCGCGAGCGAGCGCAACGAGTCGCCCGAGGACGCGATGCTCCTCGCGACCGACCGTGCCCTCGCCGCCGCCAAGCGGCTCGCGGCGGGCGGCATCGAGTGGTGGCGCCTGCGCGTCGTCGCCGCGGGGAGCGGTGAGCGCGTCGAGGCGATGCCCGAGGACGCCGCCGCCGACGCCCGCAACGCGCGGGTCGAGATCCGCGTCCTCGACGAGGTCGCGGCGCCCCACGCGCCGCAGCGGACGATCGCGGGCGAGGGACGGACGGGCGCCCGCGCAGACTGACCGCCGCGGACGCGAAGCCGCGCTTTTCGCGAACGCGTCCTTGAATCGAACGCTCCGTACGCTACGGTCGTCGCGACCGCCGGCGACGGGGCGCCCGCAGGTCCGAGAGGAACCCAACAGATGCCCGACCGAACGCCCGCCGTTCCTGGAATCCCGTCGTCCGTCGCCCGCCGCGTCGCGGGCGCGCTCGCCTTCGCCGTCCTCGCGGCGCCCGCGTTCGCAGACACCTTCACCGACATCCGCTACACCGATCTCGTCGCGCGCCTCGGCGCGGCCACGCCGACGGGGGCGGGCGTCGTCGTCGGGCAGATCGAGGCGCCCGAGAACGCGGGCGGCTCGTACGCCCCCAACGCGACGCTCGGCGAGTTCGCGGGCAAGAACTTCACGCTCTACTCGGGCACGGTCGCCGCGAGCGGACATGCGACCGAGGTCGGCCGCAACCTCTTCGGCAACACGCTCTCGATCGCGCCCGGTACGACGAACATCCACTGCTGGAACGTGAACACCTGGATCGGGAACTCCTATCTCAAGGTCGGCGGCACGACCGTCCCCGCGTTTCCGCCCGCCGGGATGCGCGTGATGAACCACTCGTGGATCGGTTCGTTCGGGAATGCCTCGAACGACAACAACGGCCTCCGCCGCGTCGATTTCATCGCGAATCGCGACAACCTCGTGCTCGCCGTCGGCGTCAACAACGGCGCGGGCACCGCCGGGCAGCCGCAGCTCGCCTACGCCTACAACACGATCGCGGTCGGCCTCGCGAACGGCAACCACTCGAACTCGCCGACGCCCGCGGGCATCGACGGCCCCGGCCGCCGCAAGCCCGACATCGTCGCGCCCGGCTCGTTCACGAGCTTCTCGACGCCCGTCGTCGGCGCGGCGGCGGCGCTCCTCATCGACGCGGCCGACAGCGATCCCGCGACGATCGGCAATCCGAACGCGGCGCGCGCCCTCACGGTGAAGACGGTCCTGATGGCGGGCACCACGCACCGCGACGGCTGGTCGAACGGCGCCGCGATCTCGGGCGCCGCGCGCGGCACGACCGCGACGCCGCTCGATCCCGTCTACGGCGCCGACCTCCTCAACATCGACCGCGCGCACATGATCCTGACCGCGGGCGAGCAGGGCGGCCTGCCCGCCGCGCAGCAGTCGTTCTTCGCGCCCGCGCGCGGCTGGGACTACATCCCGTCGGTGACCTCGGGCGCGAGCGTCTACTGGTCGTTCCGCGTCCACGAGCCGATCGACGAACTCTCGGCGACGGCGTCGTGGTTCCGACAGGTCGCGACGACCTTCGCCTCGACGACCCTCCAGGACTTCGACCTGCGCCTCTGGAAGCTCGAGAACGGCGTCGCCATGCCGCTCACGGGCGAGGCGGGCGTCGGCGTCTTCAGCTCGGGCAATGTGACGAGCGAAAGCGCGATCGACAACGTCGAGCACCTCCATGTCCGCGGGCTCGCGGCGGGCGACTACGCGCTCGAACTCGTGCGGAAGTCGGGCACGCAGATCGCGATGCCCGTGGCCGTCGCGTGGTACATGCCCGAGACCGAGGCGCCGCCCGCCGTCGAGGGCGATCTCAACGGCGACGGCCTCGTGAACGCGTCGGATCTCGCGATCCTCCTCGGCGCGTGGGCGACGACCGGCCCCGGCGACCTGAACGGCGACGGCACGGTCGACGCCCAGGATCTCGCGACGCTCCTCGGCCTCTGGGACTGAGCGCCCGCACGCGACGCGGGGCCATCCGCCGCGCGGTACAGTGCCGCGCCCATGCGTCCCGCATCGCAGCGCCTCTGGCTGCTCGGCCTCCTCCTCGTCGTCGGCGTGCCGCTGATCTACCCGATCTGGCTCGGCGTGGCGAGCGCGTTCGTGTCGGACGAGGACGGCGGGTTCACGCTCTTCCATGTGACGAACGTCTTCCGCGACCCCGTCCTCCGCGAGGGGCTCTGGAACGCGTTCCGCATCGCCTGCACGACGACCCTCCTCGCGGTCGCGATCGCGCTGCCGCTCGCGATGCTCTCGGCGCGCACGACCTTCCCCGGAAAGCCCGTCCTCTCGACGGTCATCCTCGCGCCGCTCGTCCTGCCGCCCTTCGTCGGCGCGATCGGCATGAAGCAGCTCCTCGGCCGCGAGGGCGCGGTGAACGCGATCCTCGCCTCGACGGGTCTCGTCTCCGAGCCGGTCGACTTCCTCGGGCAGGGCGGGTTCCTCCTCATCGTCTGCCTCGAGGCGGTCGCGCTCTTCCCGATCCTCTACCTGAACCTCGTCGCGGCGATCGCGAACCTCGACCCCTCGATGGAGGAGGCGGCGACGAACCTCGGCTCGGGCTGGTGGCGGCGCTTCTTCAAGGTGACGCTGCCGCTGATCCGCCCCGGCCTCTTCGCGGGCGGCACGATCGTCTTCGTCTGGAGCTTCACCGAGCTCGGCACGCCGCTGATGCTCGAGTACACGAAGACGACGCCCGTCCAGATCTTCAACGGGATCAAGGAGATGGAGGCGTCGCGGCAGCCCTACGCGCTGACCGCGGTCATGCTCGGCGCGACGGTGCTCTCGTACACGATCGGCCGGCTCGTCCTCGGCGGGCGCGGTCACGCGATGCTCGCGAAGGCGAGCGCGGGCGCGGGACTGAAGGCGCTCTCGGGGCGGAAGGCGCTGCTCGCGGCGCTGCCGTTCGCGGTCGTCGCCTGCCTCGCGACGCTGCCGCACCTCGGCGTGATCGGCACCGCGCTCGCGGCGAACGGGCAGTGGTACGGAACCGTCGTCCCCTCGTCGTGGACGCTCGACCATTTCTGGCAGGCGCTCACCCATCCGCTCGCGGCGGGCGCGGTGCGGAACTCGATCCTCTTCGCGGGGATCGCGACCGTCCTCGATGTCGTCGTCGGACTCTTCGTCGCGCGGCTTCTCGTGCGGGGCACCGTGCGGGGGCGCGGCGTCCTCGACGCGCTCGTCATGCTGCCCCTCGCGGTGCCCGGGCTCGTCTTCGCGTTCGGGCTCGTCGCGGCGAGCCTGCGCTGGCCGTTCCACGGGACGGCGCCCGGCTTCCTCGAGCCCGTCCTCGCGATCCTGCCCGCGGGGCTCGGCGGCTGGCTCGCCGAGGCACCGCTCAAGCCGGTCGGCGACATCCTCGGTCCGACGCCGAACCCCGTGCCCTTCCTCATCCTCGCCTACGCGGTCCGGCGCCTGCCCTACGTGGTGCGGTCGGCGGCGGCGGGTCTCGAGCAGACCTCGGTCGCGCTCGAGGAGGCGGCGTTCAATCTCGGCGCCTCGCGCTGGCGCGTCACGCGCAAGGTGGTGCTGCCCCTTCTCGCGGCGAACCTCGCGGCGGGCGCGATCCTCGCCTTCTGCTTCGCGATGCTCGAGGTGTCGGACAGCCTCATCCTCGCCCAGCGCGAGGGCGACTATCCGATCACGAAGGCGATCTTCACGCTCGCCGAGCGCCTCGGCGACGGGCCCGGCGTCGCGAGCGCGCTCGGCACCTGGGCGATGGCGTTCCTCGGCGTCGCGCTCGTGACGGCGGCGACCCTCGTCGGGAAGCGCGCGGGCGCGATCTTCCGCGGCTGAGCCGAGAGGTTCAGACGGCGGTGGCCTCGCCGCCACCCGCGCGCCACGCCTCGATCTCGGCCGCGAAGGCCTCGCCGAAATCCGCGTACTTCTTCTCGCCGATGCCCTGCACGGCGAGGAACGAGTCGCGCGTCGACGGCATCGCCGCCGCCATCGCGCGCAAGGTCGCGTCGCTGAAGACGACGTAGGGGGGCACGCCGCGCGCGTCGGCGATCGACTTCCGCAGCGCGCGCAGGCGCTCGAAGAGCGATTCGTCGCACGCGATCGCACCCGCGGGGCGCGCCTTCGCGCGGTCGGGCTTCGGCGGCGCGACGGGCGCGACGAGCGCGATCGGCGCGCGCGTCCGCAGCGCCTCGAGCCCGCGCTCCGAGACCTCGACGACGGGCATCGCGCCCGACGCGAGGTCGAGGTATCCCGCCTGCACGAGCTGCCGTCCGAGCGAGAGCCACTCGGCGCGCGGGCGGTCCTTGCCGATCCCGTAGGTCGTGAGCTCGTCGTGGCCCCAGCGGCGGATCTTCTCGGTGTTCGCGCCGACGAGGACCTCGGCCACATGCGCGAGCCCGACGCCGAACCCCGACTTCTGCCGGATGCGCAGCACGCAGGAGAGGAACTTCTGGCTCTCGACGGTCGCGTCGACCATCGCGCGCGGCTCGAGGCAGTTGTCGCAGCCGTCGCAGCGCGGGCGCCCGTCGTCGCCCGTCTCGGGCCAGCGCTCGCCGAAGTAGGCGAGGAGGTCGGCGCGGCGGCACGACGCCGTCTCCGCGTAGGCGGTCATCCGCTCGAGCTGCGCGCGCGCGACGCGGCGCGCGTCGAGGTCGTCGATCTCGTCGAGGAACCCGATGTACTTCGCGACATCGCCGCGCGAGTAGAGGAGGAGGCACTCGGACGGCAGCCCGTCGCGGCCCGCGCGCCCCGTCTCCTGGTAGTAGCTCTCGACGTTCTTCGAAAGGTCGGCGTGCACGACGAAGCGCACGTTCGGCTTGTTGATCCCCATGCCGAAGGCGACCGTCGCGCAGACGACCTCGACCTCGTCGCGGAGGAACGCGTCCTGGTTCGCCGCGCGCGTCGAGGCGTCGAGCCCCGCGTGGTACGGCAGCGCCCGCACGCCCTTCGCGACGAGCGCCTCGGCCATCGACTCGGTGCCGCGCCGCGACTGGCAGTAGACGATCCCCGCCTCGCCCTTCCGCGCCTCGACGAACGCGGCGACCTGCGCCGCCGCGCGGTCCTTCGCGAGGACGCGGTAGGTGAGGTTCGGGCGGTTGAAGCTGCCGAGGAACACCTCGGGGGAGGCGAGCCCGAGCTGCGTCGCGATGTCCTCGCGGACGCGCGGCGTCGCGGTCGCCGTGAGGGCGAGCGTCGTCACGCCGCCGAGCGCCGCGCGCACCTCGGCGAGGCGGCGGTACTCGGGGCGGAAGTCGTGGCCCCATTCGCTGATGCAGTGCGCCTCGTCGATCGCGAGGAGGGTCGTCCGCCAGCGGGCGAGGCGCGGCAGGAACTCGCCCACGACCGCCCGCTCGGGTGCGACGAAGAGAAGCTTCACCTCGCCCCGGTCGAGCGCACCGAGGCGGTCGCGGAACTCGCCCGCATCGAGCGTCGAGTTCAGGAAGGTCGCCGCGACGCCCGCCGCCTCGAGCTGGTCGACCTGGTCCTTCATCAGCGCGATCAGCGGCGACACGACGACGGTCAGCCCGTCGCGGACGAGTGCGGGCAGCTGGTAGCAGAGGCTCTTGCCCGCGCCCGTCGGGAGGATCGCGACGGTGTCGCGCCCCGACAGCGTCGACTCGATGATCTCGAGCTGGAGCGGGCGGAACGCGTCGTAGCCCCAGACCGCCTTCAGCACCTCGTGGAGCCGCACGCGCAGTTCGGCGCGCGGATCGCGGAGGTCGGGCGTGGCGTCGGTCGCGTCGGCGGGGGGCATCCCGCGATTGTGGCGGGTTTCTCAGCCCTGTGGCGCGGTGCGACGGATTTCCCCGTCGATCCAACGCCCGATGTTCTCCTCGAGGACATCGAGCGGCACGGGGCCGTCGAGGAGCACCGCGTCGTGGAAGCGCCGCAGGTCGAACGCGCCGCCGAGCGCGCGCTCGGCCTCGCCGCGCAGGCGCCGGATCACGAGCTCGCCGATCTTGTAGCCGCACGCCTGTCCGGGCCAGCCGATGTAGCGGTCGACCTCGTTCGCGATGTTGATGTCGCTGAGCGCGGTGTTCCGCGTCATGAACGCGATCGCCTCGTCGCGCGACCAGCCGAACGCGTGCATCCCCGTGTCGACGACGAGCCGGCACGAGCGCCACATCTCGTAGAGGAGCCGGCCGAAGTCGTCGTAGGGGTCGTCGAAGAAGCCCATCTCGATTCCGAGCCGCTCGGCGTAGAGCGCCCACCCCTCGGTGAACGCCGTCGAGTCGAGGTCGCGGCGGAAGGGGCGCACGCCCTCGAGCTCCTGCGCGAGCGCGATCTGGAAGTGGTGCCCGGGCACCGCCTCGTGAAGCGAGAGCGGGATGAACTCGTAGGTCGGCCGCTGGTCGAGGGCGTAGGTGTTCGCGTAGAAGTAGCCGGGCTCGCCGAGATCGGGGCTGCCGGGCTGGTAGTACGCGGTCGTCTGCGTCGGCGCCATGAAGCGCGGGATCTCGCGCACGCCGTAGGTGAGGCGGGGGAGCCGGCCGAAGAGGGCGGGGAGCTTCGGGTCGATGCGCTTGCAGATCTCGCGGTAGCGGGCGAGGAGTTCGTCCGCGGTCGTGCAGTAGAAGCGCGGATCGGTGCGGAGGTAGGCGATGAAGGCGGCGAAGCGCCCGTCCTCGGGAAGCGCGAGGCGCGCGGGGTCGGCCGCCGCCCAGTCGGTGCGCGCGATCACCTCCATCATCTCGGCGCGGATCCGCGCGACCTCGGCGAGACCCGTCTCGTGGATCTCGCGCGCGGTCATCGCGGTCGTCGTGTGCACCTTGAGTTCGTGGGCGTACCACGCGTCGCCGTCGGTCATGTCGCGCGCGCCGATGGTGTCGCGGCAGCGCGGGAAGTACTCGTCGCGGAAGAACGCCTCGAACGAGGTGAGCATGGTGTCGATCGGATCGAGCAGGCGGTCGAGTTCGGCGAGGAGCCGCGCGCGCTCCGACTCGGGGATCGACGGCGGCAGCGAGCGCAGCGGCTTCCGCAGGAGGTCGCCGAGCGACCGCCGCACCGCGCCGATCTGGTCGGCGGTCGAGCGCACCGTGACCTTCGGCGGGACGACGCCCGCGTCGAGCCCCGCCTGCATCACCTCGGTCGCGTTCACGAGGAGGCCGGGTGCGGCCGCGACGCGCTTGAGGTACGCCTCGGCGTCGGCGAGCGAGAGGATCGTCGCGGTCTCGCCGAGCTGGGAGATCTCGGTGTGCGGTCCCCAGCGTCCGCCGACGGGCATCATCCATCCGTTGAAGCGGAAGCCGTCGGCCGAGAGCGCGAGCTCGCGCACGAGGAGCGCGTGGTCGCGGCGGTCGCGCTCCGAGAGTTCGCCCGCGGGCAAGGCGCGAAGGGCCTCGAGGAAGTGGGCCATCTCGGCCTGCCGGCGGTGGATGCCCGAGAGCGAGTTGTCGGTGAGTTCGCCCGCCCGGTCCTTCACGCCGCGGCGGAGCGCGTACTCGGGGTACGAGGAGAGCCGCCACTGGTCGTAGGCCTCGAGGACCGTCTCGAACTCGCGCGCCGCGTCCTGGGGCGTCCCTGGAGACGGATCGCGGCCGTCGGTGCCTGCCGCGGCGCCCGCCGGTCCGCTCGCGGTGGCGGTGACCGGAAACGTCGAGAAAACAAGCAGGAAGACGAGGTTCGCGACCATCGTGAGGGGGCTCGGCATGGTCGCAGGGTATCCGATCGATTGCGGCTTTCCCCGCGATTCGACTCGCCCGCGGCGAGGTCCGCAGTATGTTTCCGCTACGCCCCGCCGCGCGACAGAGGAGTTCACGCGGTTCCTCCCAATCCGAGATCGCCCTGGCGGTCTCGTTTCCGTGGTCTCCCTCTTGAGGTCTCAGATGCGTCCATCCTCCCGTCTCGGCTCGTCGCTCGCCATCGCGCTCCTCGCTCTCGCGCCGCTCGCGCACGCGGACAGCACCGCGAGCCTGACGGTGCAGCCGGGCTCGTCGCTCGACGCGACGATGGCGATCACCGTCACCACGGTGCTCGGCTCGAGCAGCGACACCGACACCAAGAACATCTCGGCCGTCGGCGATGCGCAGCTCGTGCTCGCGCCGACCAATCCCGACTGGACGGGCGTGCGCTTCGAGTCGATCCAGCTCGCGCTCGCCGACGTCACCTTCAACTACCAGCTCTACTGCTTCCCCATCATCGGCTGCCAGACGCTCGATGTGACGCTGGGCGGCGTGTACCTCGAGGCCGCGGGGCCGATGGAGGCGTCGATCAATCCGAAGACCGGCGTCGCGACCTTCACCGATGTGCCGTTCCGCATCTTCGGCGCATTCTCGACGACGGGCGTCGCCGAGGGCTCGGGCCCGATCGCGACCGAGGTGCCCGTGAGCTTCAGCTGCCGCGTGAGCGCGACCAAGCCCCACGATGTGCTGCTCGACCAGCTCAGCCTCTCGCCCATCGCGAACGCGTTCGATCCCGCGACGCTGCCTTCGGGCGTCACCGCGCTCTCGTTCGTCTTCTCGACCGACCTCGGCGGCGTGACCCTCGCGGGTCCCTGGGCGGGGGATTCCCCGTTCGATCTCGACGGCAACGGGGCGGTCGACGCGGCCGATCTCGCGTCGCTGCTCGCGCAGTGGGGCGGCGGCGGCTCGGCCGACTTCGACGCGAGCGGCGTCGTCGACGCGGCCGATCTCGCGGTACTCCTCGGCGCGTGGGGCCCCGTGTCCTGAGTCGGCGTCGTGCCGTCTCGGATAGGATCCGCGACGCATGAGCCAGACCCCTCTCGAGACCGAGCTCGGCTACGCGCCGCCCCTCGTCCGCCACTTCTCGATCTTCCTCGACAACCGCGTCGGAAAGCTCCTCGAGATCCTCGCCGCGCTCGACGAGGAGGGGCATGTCTCGGTGCGCGCGATCTCGATCCTCGACAGCAGCGACTACGCGGTCGTGCGGCTCGTCGTCGACCGCCCCGCGACCGCGTGCGAGATCTTCGCGCGCCACGAGGTGTCGTACTGCGAGACGACGGCGCTCGTCGCCGAGCTTGCCGACGGCAAGGAACTGCACCACCTCTGCAAGTTCCTCCTCTCGGCCGAACTGAACATCCGCTACCTCTACCCGACGACCCCGCGCCCCTCGGGCGAGCCGACGGTCATCCTCACGACCGACGACAACACCCTCGCGGGCCAGATCCTGCGCCGGAAGGGCTTCCGCCTCTTCGGCGAGGCCGATCTCGCGCTCTGATCGCGATCGCGGAGCATCCGCCGCCGCCGGGCGCGCGAAGCGTCGCCCGCGTGGCGCGACCTCCGTCGCGCCACGCACCCGAACCCATCACCGCGCGACCCGCGCGAGGAGCACCCCATGGCCCGTCTCGTCAAGCTCGAAGCCACCGGCCCCGTCAAGGTCGAGCCCTCCGACAAGCCCATCTTCGTCTGCGCCTGCGGCCTCTCGAAGAAGTTCCCCTTCTGCGACGGCAGCCACAAGCCGACCCGCGACGAGGAGGAGGGCTGCTGCTACCGCTACGACGGCGAGTCGGGCGAGCGCGCGAAGGTGGAGTGACGGGGGGTGCGGAGGGGCCGTCCAGGCGATCGAGACGTCGATGGGCGTCACGATTTGGAGTGTCGATGTGCCGAAGGCCACGACTTCGCGGCGCTCCTCTGGAGGGTTCGCCGACAGTTCATCG
>JBJOHC010000265.1:0-13405 GCA_046047955.1 Planctomycetota bacterium | reverse complement strand
GTTCATCGGCGGCGTGCCGATGAAGCCCGCGACGAAGCGGTTCGCGGGGCGTTCGTAGCACTCCTGCGCGCTCGCGTTCTGCTGCACTCGGCCGCGGTGCATGACGACCAGGCGGTCGGCGAGCGTCATCGCCTCCTCCTGGTCGTGCGTCACATAGACGATCGTCGCCGCGAGCCTGCGGTGCAGGAGCCGCAGCTCGGTGCGCGTCTCGATGCGCAGCCGCGCGTCGAGGTTCGAGAGCGGCTCGTCGAAGAGGAACACCTTCGGCTTGCGCGCGATCGCGCGGCCGACCGCGACGCGCTGGCGCTGGCCGCCCGAGAGTTCGCGCGGATGGCGCGCAAGCAGCTCGTCGAGGCCGAGCGTGCGCGAGACCTCTGCGACGCGCGCCGCGATCTCGGCCGACTCGCGCGCGCGTGCGGCCGTGGCGCCGGTCGCGAGCGCGACGAGCGCGCTGCGGTGCGTGCGGCGCTGCTCGAGTCCGAATGCGATGTTCTGCGCGACCGTCAGGTGCGGGTAGAGCGCGTAGTTCTGGAACACGAACGCGATGTCGCGGTCCTTCGCGGGCAGGTCGTTCACGCGCGCGCCGTCGATCGAGAGCGAGCCTTCCGAGATCTCCTCGAGCCCCGCGATCATGCGCAGCGTCGTGCTCTTGCCGCAGCCCGAGGGCCCGACGAGCACGCAGAACTCGCCGTCCGCGATCGCGAGGTCCACGCCCTCGACCGCCCGCACGCGCACGCCGTGCTCGCCGCGGTAGACCTTGCCGACATTGTCAAGACGCACATTCGCCATCGCGGTTCCTCAGCCCTTCACCGCGCCGCGCGCGAGACCCTCGACGAAGGTCTTCTGCGCGGCCAGGAAGAGCACGATGCAGGGGATCATGGTGAGCACCGACAGCGCCATCAGGAGATGGACATCGTCGAGCCCGCCGTACTGGTTCTTGAAGCCGTTGAGCGCGACGGCGAGCGTCTGCGACTCGTCGGAATGCAGGTAGATCAGCGGCCCGAGGAAGTCGTTCCAGGTTCCGATGAAGGTGAACACCGCGCAGATCGCGGTCACCGGCCGGCAGAGCGGCAGCACGATCCGCCACCAGATCGCGAGGTGCCCGAGCCCGTCGACGCGCGCGGCCTCGACGAGCGACTCGGGGACCTGCGCGATGAACTGCCGGTACATGAAGATGAAGAACGCGTTCCCGAAGTACGCGGGCACGACGAGCGGCAGGATCGAGTCGATCCACCCGAACTCCCGGAAGAGGAGGAAGAGCGGGATCATCGTCACCTGCCCGGGCAGCATCATCGTGCCGAGCATGACGAGGAAGAGCGGGCGGCTTCCGCGGAAGCGCAGGCGCGCGAACGCGTAGCCGACGAGGCTCGACGAGACGACCGTCCCGACGACGACGAGCACCGTCACCACGATCGAGTTCGTGAGCGCGTCGAGGAATCCCCACCACGGCGTGCTGCCGGTCTCGCGGATCGCCTCGGCGTAGTTCGCGAACTGCGGCGAGGGCGGCAGGAGCGAGAGTCCCGCGCTGCCCGTGATCGCGGCCTCGGCGCGCTCGGGCGTCTCGAGGCTCACGACCGCCATCCACCAGAGCGGGAAGACGAACGCCGCCGTCCCGAGGACGAGGACGAGCCAGAGGAGGAGGTCGGCGAGGGGTGAGCGCTTCATTTCCGCAGCGCCTCGTAGTAGACGACCCGCGCGCTCGTCCTCAGGAGGACGCCGGTCAGGACGAGGACGATCAGGAGGAGGAGCCACGCCATCGCGCTCGCGTAGCCCATGTCGTAGAGCTCGAACGCCTTGTTGAAGAGGTAGAGGACGTAGAAGCGCGTGAGGTCGCCGGGCTCGCCGCCCGTCATCACGAACGCCTGCGTGAAGACCTGGAACGACCCGATCACCGCCATGATCAGGTTGAAGAGGATGACGGGGGAGAGCATCGGGAGCGTCACGCGCCAGAAGCGCCGCGCCGCGCCCGCGCCGTCGATCGCCGCGGCCTCGTGGAGTTCGCGCGGGATCTGCTGCAGCCCCGCGAGATAGACCATCATCGAGCCGCCGACGAGCCAGAAGCTCATGATCGCGAACGCGGGCGGCCCCGCCCAGGCCGCGTCCTTGCCGAACCACTCGGGACCCGCGACGCCGACCGCCTCGAGCGCGCGGTTCAGAAGCCCGCCCTCCGAGTCGAAGATCCAGCGCCAGAGGATCGAGATGCCGACGCCCGCGAGGACGCTCGGCAGGTACCACGCCGCGCGGAAGAAGGCGACGCCGCGCACCTTCTGCGACATGACGACCGCGGCGAGGAGCGCGAGGATCTGCCCGCCGGGCACCGCGATCAGCGCGTAGGAGAGCGTCACCTTGAACGAGGTGTGGAAGCGCGCGTCGCGCGCGAGAAGCTGCGCGTAGTTGTCGACGCCCACCCAGTCGGCGCCCGAGAGGGGGCCGATGCCCTTCCAGTTCGTCATCGAGAGGACGAGCGAGAGGAGGATCGGGAACGCCATGAAGAGCGCGAATCCCGCGACCCAGGGCGACGCGAGCAGGAGCCCCGCGCGCTCCTCGCGCCGCGCGTTCACGCCCTTCGGCGCGCGCACGAGGAGGAGGGCGACGGCGCCCGCCGCCGCGAGCGCGAGGAGGACGCCCGCCGTCGCGAAGCCCGTCCAGGGGACGGCCGACGGCGCGAGCCCGCCGGGCACGAACGCCGCGTGGGTCTCCCACTTCGCGTCGAACTCGGCGATCGCCTCGGGAATCGTGAGGTCGCCCGTCTTCAGCCCCTGGTCCATCGTTGAGCCGAGGATCTGCTCGAAGGTCGGGTCGGCGGGCCAGCCGACGACGACCGCCTCGGGGATCGCCTCGAGGAAGCCGCGGTCGTTCGCGGGCGGGAGCGACGGGTCGATGAACGCGTCGCTCTCGGCGACCGCGCGCATCGTCGGAATCGCGAGTCCGAGCCGCGCGTTCGCGGCCTGGCTCCTCGCGTCGGTGAGCCACTTGACGAGCTTCCACGCCTCCTCGGGATGCGCCGAATCGCGCGCGATCGACCAGCTCACGGTGAGGACGCAGTTCGCCTCGTCCTTTCCGCGCGGAAGCGGCGCGAAGTCCCATTCGAAGCCGCCGTCGGCGGGCGAGGGGATGTTGCGGTAGCTCGGCACGACCCAGCGGCCGAAGGGGCCCGCCATCCCGACCTTGCCGCCGAGGAAGACGCTCGGACCCGTCGCGATCTTGCTCTTGCCGCTCGTGAGCGTGCCCTCCTCGTCGTGCCGCCACGCGCGCAGGCGCTCGAGCGCGGCGACCGAGTCGGGCTCGGCGACGCGGATCGTCTCGAGTCGGTCGTCGATCGCCTCGGCGCCCTCGGTGCGCAGGTAGGTGCGCACCATGACGGGCCAGGTGACGAACTCGCTGCCCGTGATCGCCTCGCCGTCGTCGGTCTTCAGGCGCCCGATCGCGCGCGCCGCGGCGAGGAAGTCGTCCCAGGTCCAGCCGTCGGCGGGGAAGGGGACGCCCGCCTTCCGGAAGAGGTCCTTGTTGTAGTAGAAGCCGACGGTCGTGAAGTCCTTCGGGATCCCGTAGAGCGTGCCCGCGCCGACGCGCGCGCCGTCGAAGCGGAAGGCCTCGACGGTCTGCGGGTAGAAGGCGGCGAGGTCGAGGGCGTTCGCGTCGCCGGCGGCGCGCGCGGCCTCCTCGCGCGCGACGAAGTCGTCGAGCGGCCGCAGGAGGTCGAGGCTCGCGAAGTTCGCGACGCGCTCGTAGCCCACGTAGAAGACGTCGGGCGCCTCGCCCGCGGCCATCATGGTCTGGAGCTTGGTGTAGAAGCTGCCCGCGTCGCCCGGGTTGATGCGCTTCACGCGGATGCCGGGGTTCGCCGCCTCGAACGCGGCGAGCGCGTCCTCGACGATCGCGTCCTCCTCCTGCCCGCCGTCGCCCGACCAGTGCATGACGGTGAGCTCGACGGTGCCGGCGGGGAGGCGGCCCGCGGTCGCGGTGCGCCAGCCGACGCGCGCGAACGCCGCGACGACGAGGAGCACCGCGATCGCCGCGAGGCCCGTGCGCAGCACGGTTCCGATCGAGGCGAGGGCGTTGCGCGGGCGATCCGCCATGAACGGCGAGTATAAATGAAGCGATGCGCCGCCCGATCGCCTTCGTCCTTGCTGCGGCCGCACTTCTCGCGGGCATCGCGTCGCAAGGGAACGATGCGCGGGCGAACGCGCAGGACGCGGCGCCCGCGACTGTCGCGGCGCCCGCCTCGCCCACGCCGCCCTCGGTCGAACTCGACGCGGTCGCGCCCGGCCGGACGCGCGCGACCTTCTCCTTCCGCCCCGACGCCGCGTCCGCCGCGGTCTTCCTCGCGGGCGAGTTCAACGGCTGGAACCCGACGCGCACCGCGATGGAGCGGATGGGCGACGGAGTCTGCCGCGCGACGGTCGAGCTCGCCGACGGGCGGTACCCGTACAAGTTCGTCGTCGACGGGCGGTGGCTCGCCGACCCCGCGAATCCCGCGAAGGAGCCCGACGGCCACGGCGGATTCAACTCGATCCTCGTCGTCGGAAAGGTCGTCGTCGGGAAGGTTGCGGGCGAGATGCCCGACGCGCAGCGCGTCGTCGAGGGCTTCGAGACGCCCGACTGGGCGCGCGACGCGATCTGGTACCAGGTCATGCTCGACCGCTTCGCGAACGGCGATCCCGACAACGACCCGCCGCGGACGCGGCCGTGGACGAGCGACTGGCGCGCGACGAGCCCGTGGGAGACCGAGGGCGGGCGCAGCTTCTGGGAGTGGTCGGTGTTCGAGCGCCAGTACGGCGGCGACCTCGCGGGGCTGCGCGCGCGCATCCCGTACCTCAGGTCGCTCGGCGTGAACGCGATCTACCTGAACCCCGTCTTCGAGGCGCCGAGCCACCACAAGTACGACGCGACCGACTACCGCCACATCGACGACAACTTCGGCGTCGTCGGCGACGCGGCGATGGCGGCGGCGAACGAGGACCTGCTCGATCCCGCGGGATGGGGGCTCACCGAGAGCGACCGCCTCTTTCTCGAGGTCGTGAAGGAGCTGAAGGCGAACGGCTTCCGCGTGATCGTCGACGGCGTCTTCAACCATGTCGGCGAGACGCATGTCGCGTTCCGCGATGTACGCGCGCGCGGCGAGGCGTCGCCGTTCAAGGAGTGGTTCGAGATCGTGCGCTTCGAGCCGTTCGAGTACCGCGGCTGGGCGGGCTTCGGGCAGCTGCCCGAGTTCCGCAAGGACGGCGACGGGCTCGCGAGCGCGTCGCTCGAGGCGCACCTCATGGCGGTGACGCGGCGGTGGATGGATCCCGACGGCGACGGCGATCCGTCGGACGGCGTCGACGGCTGGCGGCTCGATGTGCCGAACGAGGTGCCGATGGGCTTCTGGCGCGCGTGGCGCCGCGAGGTGAAGTCGATCAACCCCGACGCCTACATCGTGGGCGAGATCTGGCCGCGCGCCGACAAGTGGCTCGACGGCGAGACCTTCGACGCGACGATGAACTACCCGTTCGCGCAGGCGGTGGTCGCGTGGGTGTCGGGCGAGATCGGCGCGGAGGAGCTCGACCGGCGGCTCGGCGCGCTGCGCCTCGCGTACCCCGAGCAGGCGACGGCCGTGATGCAGAATCTCGTCGACAGCCACGACACCGACCGGCTCGTGTCGATGATCGCGAACCCGGGCCGCGGCGGCTACGACCGCGCGAACAGCGAGCGGCCCGGCTCGGCGTACGACGGCGGCAAGCCCTCGCCCGAGGCGTACCGCCGCGCGCGCCTCGCGGCGCTCGTCCAGATGACGTATGTCGGCGCGCCGATGATCTGGTACGGCGACGAGGCGGGCATGTGGGGAAGCGACGACCCGTTCTGCCGGAAGCCGATGGTGTGGGCGGACCTCCCGCCGAACGACGACCCCGCCGAGAAGGTCGACGAGGCGCACCTCGCGGCGTACCGCGCGATGATCGCGCTGCGGCGCGAGCACGCGGCGCTCCGGCGCGGCGCGTTCACGACCCTCCTCGCCGACGACGCGCGCAACCTCTGGATCTTCGAACGCACGCTCGGCGACGAGCGGGTGATCGTGGCGATCAACGCGTCGCGCGAGCCGCAGGTGGTCGAGGTTCCCGCCGAGGTCCGGGCGGGATGGAAGTGGACCGTTGCGCACGCTTCCGAAGGGGGGCGCGACGCCGGGGACTTCGCCTCGCTCGCACCGCTCTCGGCCCGCGTTCTCGTCGGCCGGCCGGAGTGACGGGGGCGCAGCACGGGACGAGTCGACGGGCGAAGAACGACCGACTGCGACGAGGCGCCCTGCGCTCGTCCCGCGCTCCGATGCCTGAAGCTGTCGGGTATTCGCGCGGCTGACCGAAGTCGGGTGGATCGCATGTCGGAGCGCCAGTCGCCGCAGTCGGGGATGGCGACGCGTCGCGCGGCCGCGCTCGCGGATGCCGAGTGGCGGGTGCATGGCGGCGGGGGCGAAGTCGTCGATCACCTCCGAAACGGACCGACGCCTGCCCGCCGCCGCGCGGTATATCTCCCCACATGCCCCGCGCCACGCGTGCGTCCCGCACCACCGCCTCGTCCGCTGCCCCCGGCCCCGCCGTCCCCACGCACCCGCTCCTCGCGAAGCGTCGCGCGGGCGTGCTGCTCCATCTCACAAGCCTGCCGTCGCGCTTCGGTGCGGGTGACCTCGGGCCCGAGGCGTTCGCGTTCGCCGACTGGCTGGCGGCGGCGGGGGTGTCGGTGTGGCAGATGCTGCCGGTCGGGCCCGTCGGGTTCGGCGACAGCCCGTACTCGTCGCCGTCGTCGTTCGCGATCGAGCCGACCTTCCTTGCGCTCGAGCCGCTCGTCGAGGCGGGGCTTCTCGCGAAGCGCGACCTGCGCGCGCCCGCGCGCCTCGCGAAGGGCGATTGCGACTTCGCCGCGAGCCGCGCGCTGCGGATGCCGCTCTACGCGAAGGCCGCCGCCGCCTTCCGCGCCGCGGGTGGCGAGAAGTCCCGCGAATTCCGCGGCTTCGTCCGCGACACCGCGTGGCTCGACGCCTGGCTCGACTTCGTCGCGGGCGACGACGCCGACCTCCGCGCGACGCACGCCTTCGTCCAGTTCGAACTCGCCCGCCGCTGGGCCGCGTTCCGCCTCCACTGCGCGTCGCGCGGCGTCGCCCTCGTCGGCGATGTCCCGATCTTCGTCACCGCCGAGAGCGCCGATGTGCGCGCGAATCCGAAGCTCTTCCGCCTCGACGCGAAGGGCCGTCCCGAGGTCCTCACCGGCGTCCCGCCCGACGGCTTCTCGGCCGACGGGCAGCTCTGGGGCCACCCGCACTACGCGTGGCCCGCGCACCGCCGCGAGAGGTTCGCCTGGTGGATCGCGCGCATCGCCTGCGCGGCCGAGCGCTTCGACCTCGTCCGCATCGACCACTTCATCGGCTTCCACCACGCCTACGAGGTGCCCGCCGGCGCGCGAAACGCGCGAAAGGGCGCGTGGCGCCGCGCCCCCGGCCGCGAACTCCTCGCCGCGATGGCCGCGCGCTTCGGCGCGCTCCCCCTGATCGCCGAGGACCTCGGCGCGCTCACCCCCGAGGTCGAGGCGCTCCGCGACGACTTCGGCCTCGCGGGGATGCGCATCGTCCAGAACGCCTTCTGGAGCGGCGTTTCGGGCGACCTTCCGCACAACCACCCGCGCCGCGCGGTCGCCTACACGGGCACCCACGACAACGAGACGAGCGTCCAGTGGTGGGCGAACCGCCCGAAGGCCGAGCGCGCGCGCTTCCGTGCCTACGCGGGCGGCGGCCCGGTCCACGAGGCGATCGCGCGCCTCACGCTCGCCTCGCCCGCTGCGCTCGCAGTACTCCCGATGCAGGACCTCCTCGGCCTCGGCGCCGCGGCGCGCATGAACCTCCCCGGCACCGCGACCGGCAACTGGCGCTGGCGCATGGCCCCCCGCGCGGCGACCGCCGCACTCGCGAAGCGTCTGCGCGCGATGGTCGAGGCGACGGGCCGTCTCTGAACGATCCGCGAACGCGCGCGCGTCCAATCCACGCCGCGCCTCGACTATCTTGGCGGGAATGGCCGCGAAGAAGACCACCACTCCGAGCGTTGCCCGCAAGTCGGGCGTCCAGCGCACCGCCGATTCCGCCACCAAATCCGCGGTGAAGTCAACGGTGAAGCCGACCGCGAAGTCGACCGCAAAGACGGCGCCGACCCCGCGCGCAAGCGTGACGGCCGCACGCTCCGCGCGCCGCACCATCGTCCCCGCGCCGATCGCGCCCGCCGACGCCGCGCGCGAGCTGCGCGCCCTCGCGATGAACCTCTGGTGGAGCTGGAACGAGGTCGCGCGCCGCCCCTTCGCCGCGCTCGACCCCGTCCTCTGGCACGCGACGAAGCAGTCGCCGCTCGCGACGCTCGCCCACTCGGGCCCCGCGACGCTCGCCGCCGCCTGCGACGAGCCGGGCTTCCGCCTCGCCCTCGAGGAGGCGCGCGCCGCGCGCGCCGCCGAGCTGTCGCGCACCACCTGGTGGGACGACACCCTCGCGAAGGCGAACCCCGCGGTCTCCGCGCGCACGCCGATCGCCTACTTCTGCAGCGAATACGCGATCCACGAGAGCATCCCGCAGTACTCGGGCGGCCTCGGCGTCCTCGCGGGCGACCACCTCAAGAGCGCGAGCGACCTCGGCGTGCCGTTCGTCGCGATCGGCCTCTACTACCGCCACGGCTACTACATCCAGCAGTTCGCCGACGACGGCTCGACCAAGGTCCTCTACCCCGTCCACGATCGCGCGACCGTGCCGATGGAGGACACGGGCGTCGTCGTCACCGTCCCCGTCGGCAAGTCGAAGGTGAAGGCGCGCGTCCTCCGCATGGAGGTCGGCCGCACGCGGCTCTTCCTCCTCGACGCCGACCTCGAGCAGAACGCGCCCGAGGACCGCCTCCTCACCGAGGGCCTCTACAAGGGCGAGCCGCTCCTCCGCATGCGCCAGCAGGTCCTTCTCGGCGTCGGCGGCATGCTCGCGCTCGCCGCGCTCGGCATCGAGCCCGCGAAGATCCACCTCAACGAGGGCCACGCCGCGTTCGCCGCCGTCGAGATGCTCGCGTCGCTCCGCGCGAAGGGGATGGCCCACGCCGACGCCGTCGCCGCCGTCCGCGCGCGCACCGTCTTCACGACGCACACGCCCGTCGCCGCGGGTCACGACCGCTATCCCGTCGACATGGTCTGCGACGGCCTCGCCGCGACGATGCGGAAGGGCGGCCTCTCGCGCGCCGACCTCGAGTCGCTCTCCCGCGAGCGCCCGACCGACGCCGCCGAGCCCGTCTGCATGACCGTCCTCTGCCTGCGCCTCGCCGACCGGGTGAACGGCGTCGCGAAGCTGCACGGCGAGGTGAGCCGCGAGATGTGGAAGGGCGTCTACGGCGCGAGGAGCGCGAAGTCGGTGCCCATCTCGCATGTGACGAACGGCGTCCATGTTCCGACCTGGATCGATCCGAAGGCCGCCGCCTTCTGGCGCCTCCACGCGGGCTTCGATCCGTGCGCGCCCGTCGCCGACCAGAAGGGCTGGCGGCGCGCCGGGAAGGTCGATCCCGCCGCGTGGTGGGAGCTCCGCCGCACGCTGCGCACGCAGCTCGTCCGCTTCGCCCGCGAGCGCCTCATGCGCGCGGCCGAGCGCCGCGGCGAGTCGCCCGCCGAGGTCGACCGCGCCTCGCGGCTCCTCGATCCCGAGACGCTCACCATCGGCTTCGCCCGCCGCTTCGCGACCTACAAGCGCGCGCAGCTCCTCTTCCACGACCTCGACCGCCTCGCGCGGATCGTCGGCGACGCGCGGCGCCCCGTGCAGTTCGTCTTCGCCGGCAAGGCGCATCCGCGCGACACCGAGGGCCAGCGCTTCGCGCGCACCGTCTTCGAGATGACGCGCCATCCCGCGCTCCTCGGCCGCGTCGTCCTGATCGAGGAGTACGACATGGAGGTCGGACGCATGCTCGTCTCGGGCACCGATGTCTGGCTCAACAACCCGATCCGCCCGCACGAGGCGAGCGGAACGAGCGGCATGAAGGGCCCGCTGCACGGCGGCATCAACTGCTCGATCCTCGACGGCTGGTGGCCCGAGGGCTTCGTCGCGCGCAAGGGCGCGAAGGGGCGCGCCGCCGCCGACGGCGTGAACGGCTGGGCGATCGGCGACGCCGACGGGCACGGCTTCAGCGAGGCCGATGCGCACGGCGCGGCGGCCGCGCGCGACGCGCACGACGCCGAGTGCCTCTACACGCTCCTCGAGAAGTCGATCGCGCCCGAGTTCTACGCGCGCGGCCGCGACGGGCTTCCCCTGAAGTGGATCGAGCGCGCGCTCGCGAGCGCGGCGACCGTGCCCGGCTTCTTCTCGACCCACCGCATGGTCGCCGACTACGCGCGCTGGGGCTACGCGGGCTGATCGAGACGACGGTCGAACGAACCCGGGCTTGAACGAGTGCGGGCTTGAACGAACGCGGCGCGGCGCCGAGGGGCGCCGCGCCGCGTTCTTCGTTTCGTGCCGCGATCACGCGCGAGGCGGCATGCGCCGCGTCGCCGCGCGTCGCGCGTTCAGTTCAGGCTCTGCTCGAGCACCTGCTGTCCCGCGGGCTTCCGGACCTTGCCCGAGACGATCTCCTCGAGCGTGACGCCCTTCCCGTACTCGGCCTCGTCGACCTTCGAGTTCGTCGAGAAGAGGACGCCGCCGACGAGGATGCCGCCGAAGAAGCCCTCGTTCCGGATGTAGTAGTAGGTCGCGGGGACGGGGCCGCCCGCGTTCTTGCCGTCCGACTTCGACGGTCCCGCGACGGCCGCCGCCTCGGCGAGGCCGTAGACGCCGTCGTCGAGGAAGGTCCTCACCTCGTCGTCGGTGTTGAAGACGATGACGATGTCGCGCGACTGGACGCCCGCCTGCAGGCCGATCGAGAGCGACGAGGTGTCGATCGCGACGGGCGCCGACCAGCCGAAGCCCTCGCGCTGCATGTAGATCCCCTTGCCGCCCGATCCGCCGACGACGAGCGCGCCCGACCCCTCGCGCAGGATCGCGATCCCGCGCGCGTTCTCGAAGACGGTGGTGGGAATCGCGTGCTCGCCCGACTGGAAGCCGCGCATGACCGCGAGCGACTGCCCCATGCGCTCGCCCATCGGCGAGGAGCACGCGGCGAGCAGGGCGAGCGGAACGAGCGCGAGGATTCGCAGATGTCGCATGGTGGGCCTCATTCCTTCCCGCCGAGCATCGCCTTCATGTCGCTCACGCGAAGGGCGATGACCTTGTTCATGAGCTTCACCACCACGAATGCCGACAGCACGATGATGCCGAACTCGACGAGGTTGTTGATGAACTGCCCGTACTTGATGGCGACGACGACGGTCTCGACACCATCCTTCGTCTCGGTCTTGAGCGGGATCTGCAGCGCCTTGAAGTCGACGCCGCCGAGCAGGAGCCCGAGCGGCGGCATCAGGAGATCCTGGACGATGCTGTTGACGACCTTGTTGAACGCGGTGCCGACGAGGATGCCGACGGCCATGTCGACGGCGTTCCCCTTCGCGGCGAACTGCTTGAGTTCTTCGATGAATCCCATGGGTGTGGACCTCCGCGGCGGAAGATAGCGATTCCCGCGCCGCGCGGCCGCGCCGTCAGAAGATCAGGCGAAGACCGAGGACGAACGCCGCGCGCAGCGCGGGGCGCCCGTCGTCGTCCGACGAGAGCGGGAGCCGCACGCCGATCTCGATCGCGTGGTCGGTGCGACGGCCGGCGCGGGCGAATCGGCGGGTTCGTCCTCGCGCACGGCAGACGGGCCGCCCGTCGCGGCGGCGATCAGCCCGCGAGCACGCGGTCGAGGTCCGCGTCGGACAGGCTCCACCCCGCCCGTGGCGCGGGATGCCACGCCGCCGCGGGATTGCCGCCCGCGAAGCGCCGTGAGCGGAAGTCGTAGCGGACGGGGCCGCGGGCCCGGCCCGCCACCGTCCCCGAAAGGACGATCTCGTTCAGAATCGTCGAGCGGCCGAAGGCGCAGAGCGGCGCGTCGTGCGCGGTCGCATCGCCCGCGCGCCACGCGCGGATCGCATCGAGCCACTCGCGGTGATGCCCGGGCGACGCGGGAATCGCGTCGGCCTCGGCGATCGCGGGCCGCTCGGCGGCGAGGGCGCCGGGCACGATCACATGCTCGCCGTAGTTCGAGAAGAGGAAGCCCTTCGTCCCCTGGAAGCAGACGCCGAAGCGGTTGTGGTAGTCGACCTTGTCCTTCGCGCCGAGCTCCTGCGCGGTCGGCGAGATGCGGCCGTTGTCGAACCAGCGCAGGACGAGGGGATCCATTCCCTCCTGCGGAATCGCCCACGACGCCTCGGTCCACTCGGGGCACGACACGCTGTCGACGCCCGACACCTCGGCCATGACCTCGACCTCGCCGAGCGATTCGCGCGTCAGCCCGAGCGCCCAGCAGGGGAGATCCATCATGTGGCAGCCCATGTCGCCGAGGGTGCCCGTGCCGTAGGCCCAGTACTTGCGCCAGTTCGCGGGGTGGAGTCCCTCGATGTACGGCGACTCCTGCGCGGGTCCGAGCCAGAGGTCGTAGTCGAGGCCGCGCGGCGGATCGGCGACGGGACCGGTCGGACCGCAGCACCAGCCCTTCGTGACCCAGCAGTCGGCGGCCGTGACGCGGCCGATCGCGCCCGCGCGGATCAGCTCGACCACGCGGCGGTAGTTGGCGCCCGCGTGGATCTGCGTCCCCATCTGGGTCGGCACGCGCGCGGCGGCCGCGAGCGCGCCGAGGCGCGCCGACTCTTCCATCGTGTGGGTGAGCGGCTTCTCGGTGTAGACGGCGAGCCCCGCGCGAAGCGCGAGCGCGGTCGGGAAGGCGTGCGTGTGGTCGGGCGTCGAGACGAGGACGCCGTCGAGGCGGAGCTTCGCGCGGTCCTTGAAGAGTTCGCGGAGGTCGGTGTAGACGGCGGCGCTCGGCACGCGCTTCGAGCCCGCCTCGCGCGCCGAGGCGCTCGTGTCGCAGAGGGCGACGACGCTCGCGCCCGCGCCGAGGAGGTCGCCGAGGTTGTCGGCGCCGCGGCCCGCGCAGCCGATGACCGCGAGTCTCGGGGCGTGCGGCTTGCGCCGCCGGGGAGCCGCCGACGCGGCTTGCGCGGCCGGGGCGGTCGTCGTCCTGCAGGCGGCGAGTGCGGGCGCTGCGAGGAGTGCGGCGGTCGAGGCGACGAACGATCGGCGGGGAAGGACGGGCGTCATGGCCGCAGTCTCGCCGCGTGGGAGGCATGGCGCAACGGTGATCGGCCCCGGCGTACGCAGACTTCTCACTTCACCCCTCGAATCCGTGGTCGGCGCAGAGTGTTATATTAAGACCATGGCGAAGAAGTCGAAGCATCGAAACACTGCCTCCAGCGCCGCCCGCCGCGGCTCGTCCGCCAAGCCCTCGCGTGCCTCGGGCAAGGCCGGGTC
>JBJOHC010000264.1:0-12604 GCA_046047955.1 Planctomycetota bacterium | reverse complement strand
TACTGCGCCGCCATCGCGCCGTCGATCACGCGGTGATCGAGCGAGAGCGTCGCCTGCATCTGCGTGCCCACGACGAGCTGCCCATCGCGCACGACCGGCTGCTGCACGGCCGCGCCGCAGGCGAGGATCGCCGAGTTCGGCGGATTGATGATCGCCGTGAAGTGCTCGACGCCGAACATCCCGAGGTTCGAGATGGTGAAGGTCGCGCCCGACATGTCCTCGACCGAGAGGCCCTTCGTGCGCGCCTTCTCGGCGAGGTTCTTGGTGTCGGCCGAGATCTGGCGCAGGCTCTTGTGGTCCGCGTCCTTGATGACGCCGACGACGAGTCCGCCACCCTTCTCCTCGGGCAGCGAGATCGCCACGCCGATGTTCACGACCTCGTGGATGCGCACATGGTCGCCCGCGAAGCTCGCGTTGAAGAACGGATGCTCCGCCATCGCGAGCGCGCACGCGCGCACGAGGAAGTCGTTCACGCTGAGCTTGACGCCCGAGCTCCTGAGCTTCTCGTTGTAGTTCGCGCGCATCTCGATGAGCCGATCCATGTCGAACTTCATCGTGACCTGGTAGTGCGGGATCGTCGTCTTCGACTCGACGAGCCGCCGCGCGATCGTCTGGCGCATGCCCGTGAGCGCGACATCGCGACCGGGCATCGCCGCGCCGAGCGCGCCGCCCGCCGCCGCCGCGCCGCCGGTCGAGACCGCGAGCGCCTGGCCCGTCTGGATGGTCGCCGCGGGGGCCGCCTGCGCGGTCTTCGCCGACGAACGGTTCTCGATCGCCTGCTCGACATCGCGCTTGATGACGCGCCCGCCCGGGCCCGTCCCGCGCACCGCGGCGAGGTCGATCCCGTGCTCCTCGGCGATCCGCCGCGCGACGGGGCTCACGCGCATGCGCGGACCGTCGTCGTCGCCGAGCGACGGCGCGACGAACGCGCCCGCCGCGCCGAACTCCTCCATCCCGTGCCGCGTCTCGGTCTGCACGACCGGCGCGGGCGCGGGCGCGGGAGCCGCCGCCACGGGCGCCGCCGATTCCGCCCTCGGCGCAGGCGCAGGCGCGGCCGCGGGAGCCTTGCCCTTCGCGCCCCCCGCCTTCACCGTCGCCGGATCCTCGCCCTCGAGCGCGACCAGCGCGATCGGCGTGCCGACCTTCACCTGGACGCCCGGCTCGACGAGGATCGCCGCGAGCTTCCCGTCATCGAAGCACTGCATCTCCATCGTCGCCTTGTCGGTCTCGATGTCGGCGACGACCGAACCCGACTTCACGGGGTCGCCTTCCTTCACGTTCCACTTGATGACGGTGCCCGCCTCCATGGTGTCGGACAGGCGCGGCATGGTGATTTCGATCGGCATGGCTTGGTCGCGGTGAGGTGATGCGGGATTCGGACGGATGCGTTCGCGCGTCGGGCGCGGGCGTCAGGCGCGGTAGGTCGCCGCGCGGACTGCCTCGCAGATCTTGCGGACGTTGGGCAGGTACTCCTGCTCGAGCTTCGACGAGTACGGCGTCGGCACATCGTCCGAGTGGACGCGGTGGACGAAGTTGTCGAGGTCGTCGAAGCAGTGCTGGTGGATGAGCGCCGCGAGCTCGCCGCCCGGCGACGCGAAGCTCCACGACTGGTCGACGACCACCGCGGTGTTCGTCTTGCGCACGCTCTGCACGACGGTCGGCAGGTCGAGCGGACGGATCGTGCGGAGGTCGATGACCTCGCAGTCGATCCCCTCCTTCGCGAGGATCTCGGCCGCCTCGAGGCAGAAGTGGACGGGACGGCCCCACGAGCAGAGCGTCACATCCCTGCCCGCGCGACGGACCGCCGCGTGGCCGAACGGGATGAGGTACTCGCCCTCGGGCACATGGCCCTTGTTGCCGAGCATGCGCTCGCTCTCGAGGAAGAAGACGGGATCGTCGTCGCGGATCGCGGTCTTCATCAGGCCCTTCGCGTCGGCGGGGCACGACGGGATCACGATCTTGACGCCGGGCACGTTCGAGTAGAGCCCCTCGACGCACCAGGAGTGCGTCGAGCCGAGCTGCCCGCCCGCGCCGTCGTTGCCGCGGAAGACGATCGGGCAGCCGAACTGACCGCCCGACATGTAGAGCATCTTGGGCGCGTTGTTCAGGATCGGGTCGGCCGCGACGAGCGAGAACGACCACGACATGAACTCGACGATCGGACGGAGCCCCATCGCGGCGGCGCCGATCGCCATGCCGGCGAAGCCCGACTCCGAGATCGGCGTGTCGATGATGCGGCGCTCGCCGAACTCGGCGAGCATGCCCTTCGACACCTTGTAGGCGCCGTCGTACTGCGCGACCTCCTCGCCGAGCAGGAACACGCGCTTGTCGCGGCGCATCTCCTCGCTCATCGCCTCGCGGATCGCATCGCGGAACTCGATCTCACGCACGGGTCCGCCGAGCGACTCGGGCTCGCGGAAGAGGGGATTCGACAGGACGGCGGTCATACGAGGCCTCCCTTTCCATCGGTGGCGCGGAAGCTGCAGACGTTGGTCGCGCCGCCCGTGAACTCGGGCTGCGACGAACCGGGATAGCGACCCCACGGCTCGACGAACACATCGGTGTAGAGGTCGGAGAGCGGCGGCTCGGGCGACTGGTTCGAGAACTCGATCGAGTCGCGGACCTCCTCGCGGACGCCGCGCATGAGCTCCTTGAGCGACTCCTCGGTCACGACGCCGTGGTGAAGGAGCGAGAGCTCGAACTTCCCGATCGGGTCGTTCGACTCGTGGGTCTCCTCCTCCTCGCGCGTGCGGTACTTGCGCGGGTCGGACATCGAGTGGCCCTTGTAGCGGTAGCACTTCATGTCGACGAACGCGGGACGCGAGTTCTCGCGGCACCACTCGGCGAGCTCGTGCATGTCCTGCTGGACCGCGAGCACGTCCATGCCGTCGATCGTCGCCTCGCGCAGCCCGTGCGCGCGGCCCTTGATCGTGAGCTCCTCGGCCATCGTGGTGCCGCGGCCGATCGCCGTGCCCATCGAGTAGCCGTTGTTCTCGACGATGAAGATGACGGGGATGTCGAAGAGCCCCGCGAGGTTCATGGTCTCGTAGAAGGCGCCCTGGTTGACGGCGCCGTCACCGAGGAAGCAGAGCGTGACGCGGCGGTTCTTGCCGCCGTGGATCACCTCGTCCTCGTACTTCGTCGCGAAGGCGAGGCCCGTTCCCATCGGCGTCTGCGCGCCGACGATGCCGTGCCCGCCGTAGAGGTTGTTCGGACGGTCGAACATGTGCATCGAGCCGCCCTTGCCCTTCGCGCATCCGCCGACCTTGCCGTACATCTCGGCCATGCAGGCGCGCGCCGTCATGCCGCGCGCGAGCGCGTGGCCGTGGTCGCGGTAGGCGGTGATGATCGGATCCTCGGGGCGCACCGCGCGGGTGCAGCCGACCGCGACCGCCTCCTGCCCGATGTAGACATGGCAGAAGCCGCCGATCTTCTTCTCCTGGTAGCTCTGCATGCAGCGGATCTCGAACTCTCGGATCAGCATCATGTCGCGCAGCCACTGGACGAGCGTCTCGGGGGGCACGGCGGGCAGCTTGCGCGGCGAACCCGTCGCGGCGCCGGCTGAAGGCGTGGGGGTCGTGGTCATGGTCGTGTTTCCGGTCGTGTTTCCGGTGCGGGACTCGGTCGAATCGGTTCGGGTGCCCGCGCGCGAGGGACGCGACGGCGACTTTCCGCCCGCGACGCGGGAAGAGGAGTTCGCCTTCGGCCGGCGGGTGGGCGCATTCTTCGTGGTGGTCTTCGGGGCGACCTTCGCGGCGGGCTTCGCCGCGGTCGTCTTCCCAGTCTTGCTTCCCATCTCGCTCCCAGTCTTGCTCCCGGCCTTCTTGGCGGTCTTCTTCGCCGCCTTCGTCGCCGCCTTCTTCGCCGCCACGCCACCGACGGCCTTCGCGCCGGAGGCGCGACCGGTCGACGACACGCGGGTCGGAGAGGATCTGGACGGGCGCGTGGGAATCGCAGGGTCTCGCGGGCTCCCGCCATGCGGGCGGGCGGTCAAGACAGGCAGCCGCCGGGCGACGGAGCCCGACGGCAAGTCGCGCATCTATACCCGAAATGGAGGCGATTCGGCAAGCGTTCCGAGGCCTGCGCGCGGTGGTTTCCGCCGCCGTCGCGGGCATCCGCGGGAGTCCGCCGCGCGGCGCCGTCCGCCAAACGACCGCCGCCGCTGCGGTCGCAGCGGCGGCGTCGAAGTCAGCCTGAGGAAGGACGGCGGGCGGCCCCGAAGGACGCGCCTCCCCGCGGGCGTCAGCCCCCCGTCGCGCCCGAGCCCGCCCTGGTGGCGGCGGCCTGCGCGGCGGCCTCGACATCCTTGAGCGTGCGCGCCTTCAGGACGAGCACCGCGAGCTCGAGCTGCGGGTCGATCCCCTTCGCGACGAGGTCGTTCACATCGGGGCGCTCCTTGCGCTCCGACTCGGCCTTCCACTCCTCGATCACATCGGCGTCGGCGCGCATGGTGAGCGACTTCTCGATCTGGTCGGGCGTCATCTTCACGACGAGATCGGGCGCGACGCCCCAGTCGGTCGAGCCGGGCTTCTTGTGGACGAGACGCCACTCCGACTCGCCCGCCGCGGGCGGCAGCACGTAGTACTGCGTCGTCACCTTGATCGCGGCGCGCGTGTTCTGGTCGCCGCAATCCTCGACCTCCTGCACCGATCCCTTGCCGAAGCTGCGCTCGCCGATGACGACGGCGCGGTCGTACGACTTGAGGACGCCCGAGACGATCTCGCTCGCGCTCGCCGAACCCTGGTTCACGAGGACGACGAGCGGCAGGTCCTTCAGCAGCGCGCGCTGCGGTTCGGCGCCCTGCTGCCAGACGGGACGGCGATTGCGGTCCTGCACCGCGACGATCGGCCCGCGCTCGATGAAGAGGTTCGAGAACTGGATCGCGCTGTCGAGACGGCCGCCCGGGTTGTGCCGGAGGTCGAGGATGAGCCCGCGCAGCGGACGCTCCGAGCGCATCTCGGCGATCGCCTTGTTGAAGTCGGTGAAGCTGTCGTCGGCGAAGCTCGTGAGGCGCACGTAGCCGATGCCCGCGTCGGGGTCGGCGTACCAGTCCCAGAGCGGCGCGCCCGAAGTGTCGAGCGCCTTCTTCCACCAGCCGTTGACGCTGCGGATCTTGATGCGCTCGCGGACGAGCGGCACGTCGATCGGATCCTCGACGCCCTCGCGACGGACGCTGAGGACGACCTCCTGCCCCGCGGGCCCCGTGATCGAGTCGACGGCCTTGTTGAGCGTCCACCCGACGGTCGACACGCCGTTCACGGCGACGATGCGGTCGTCGCTCTTGATGCCGCCGCGCGCCGCGGGACCGCCCTCGAGCGGCGCCGTGACCTGGATGTCGCGGCGGTCGTCGTGCCGGATCTGGATGCCGACGCCGATGAAGTCGCCCTTGATCGACTGCTCGAACCGCCGCAGCTGCTCGGGCCAGATGATCTGCGTGTACTCGTCCTCGAAGCGGCCGGCGAGCTCCTCGAGCGCGCCGTCACCGAACTCGCGGTAGATCACGGTCTCGGGGATCTGCGGCCCCTCGGCGTTCGCCTCGAGCACCGTGCGCAGCGCCGAGAGGTACTGCGGACGGCCGACCTGCTCGCGCGGCATGCGCGCGAGCTCCTCGACGCGCGCGTCGACCGCGCGCAGGAGCTGCTCGGCCTTCGCGGGGTCGGCCATCCCCTCGAAGTTCTCGACGAGCGCGGGCGTCGTCGCGAGGACGCGCACCGCGTTGAGTCCGCCGCGGACGATCGGCTCCCAGCCGCCCGCCGAGATGTGCTTGTTCGCCGCCTTCATGAGCGCCGCGCTGAGCATCCCCTTCGAGATGCCGTCGAGCTGCTCGCGCCAGTCCTCGGAGAACGCGGCGTTGAACTCGGGGAACGGCTTGTCGGGGGTCTGGCGCTCGGCGTACTCCTTGCGCAGGCGCCAGAGTTCGCGCGGCGCGTACTGGGCGAGGAGCATGATGCGCTTGTTGATCTCGTCGAGCTTGCCGTCGTAGCGGCGGAAGATCGACGCATCGCCCGACTCGTCGAAGAGGGTGCGGAGGCGGAAGAGGATCTCCTGCGCGATGAGCCAGTCGCCCGCGGCCTCCGCCTTCGCGGCGGCGGCCTCCGACGACGCGACGAGCGCGCGCACCTCGGGCTTCTCGAGGATCGCGCCCCAGTCGTCCGAGAGGGTCTGGAGTCGCACGGCGGCGGTGAGCGCCTTCGTGATCTCGCCCTTCTCCTCCTCGGTCTTGAGCTCCTCGAGGGCCTTCGCCATGTCGGCCTCGCGGGTCTTGCGCGTCTCCTCGAGATGCGCGGCGCGCGCGTCGACGAGGGCGCGCAGTTCGGCGGCGGCGGCACCCGCGGTCGCGTCGGGCACCTTCGCGAGGGCGGCCTCGACCGCGGTCATGTCGCCCGACTTCGCGGCCTGCCAGAGGTCGTCCGACCAGCGCTCGACCTCGACGCGACCCTCGACGCGACCTTCAGTCGCCCGCACGGCGGTCGCGACGGTCGCCGTCGCGCCTGGCGCCAGGGCGAGCGCCGCGGAAACGGCGAGCCCGGCGGTCAGGATGAGCGCCGGGCTTCGAAGCGAGCGGAGGAGACGGGAGGAGAGCGGCTCGGACGACATGGGGGACTCCGCTGGACGGTCCGCAGGGACCGGACGCCCTTCGGGAAGGGCTGGACAGAAGGCGCAGGCGGCCGCCGGGACGACCGGACGACCGCAAGGCACGCGTCGATTCGTCGGCGCACGGATTCCGACGGTTCAGAGTGTCTCAGAAAGTTCCCGAGACGGGGGATCGCGTGTACCGTTTCTATCGGCCCGAGGTTCGGATTCCCCATGGGAGGTCCCGATTTCGATGGACGAGAAGCCCCGCCCCATCCGACCGTCGGCGCTCGGCGATGCGCGCGCACCCGTTCCGCCCGCCGCCGACCTCGAGGCGATCCCGCTCGCGCCCGACGACGGTCCCGCGCCGCCGCCGCGCCCCGTGCCCGTCCGCCCGCGGATTCCCGCGACCGCGACCGAGACCGGCCCGACCACCACGCGCCGGGACGGCCCGCGCGCATCGCGCGACGCGACGCCGCGACGAACCCCGCCGCGCGTCTCCGAGGAGGCCCGCCGCTGCGGCAACTGCGGCTACGACCTGCGCGGCGATCCGCGCGCCCGGACCTGCCCCGAATGCGGCGCGGCCGCGCCTCCACCTCCGGCCGCCGACGCCATGCCGCCCGAACCCGCGGTGCTGCGCGAACGGATCGTCGGGATGTGGCAGTCGCTCGGCCATTCGGCGGCCGCGGTCGTCGTCCTCCTGAGTCCGCTCCCCTACTTCGGCGCGTTCGGCTTCGTCCTGACCTCGTGCGTCGGCTTCGCGATCGGGTTCCGCGCGCTCGCGCTGCGCGGACTGGAGGCGGTGCCGAAACGCGCCGCCCCCGCGATCACCCCCGCGGTCGCACGGTTCCAGACGGCGCTCCTCCACGAGTCGATCGTCGCGGGCGCGTTCGTCCTCTACGCGCTCCTCCTCACGGTCGGACTCCCGATCGTCCCCCTCGCGCTCGGGCGCACGATCCTCGTCATCGCCTGGACGGTGCTCGCGGTGCGGACGCTCCTGGCCCAGCTCGCGCTCGCGCGCGCCTTCCTCACCGCGACGCGCGCCGACGACACCGTCGACCCGCAGGACTTCGCGCGCACGACCGCGCTCCTTCTCGGCGGCGCGGGCCTCGCGATCGGCGCGGTCCTCGGAAGCGTGACCGCGAGCGTCCTCGAGGGCGTCGCGAACGCGATGCTCGTCTCGTTCGGTCGCGCGGTCGGCTGGATCGCCTTCGTCGCCCTCTTCGTGGCGCCCGTCCTCGCGGCGATCGCCGTCCTCCGCATGCGCGCCCTCTCGACGATCGTCGGCGAGGCGGTCTTCGAGTGCACCTGGTTCCGTCGCAAGCGGTTCCGCCGCGAGGGAGAGGACGAGGCGGACGATGCGGACGAGGACGACGAAGACCCGGATGACGATTGGGATGACGATTGGGATGACGATCTGGACGGCGATCGGGACGGCGACGGCAACGACCGCGGATCTGGCGGCGGCCACACGCCGCGTCACCCCGGCCCGTCGCGAGGCTCACCCCGAGCGTCCCCCTTCGTCCCGCCCGACGACGATCCGATTCCACTCGCCTGACGCCGTCGCCCGCGCCTTCAGCCCGCCGCGGGTGCGGGCGCGAACGCCTGCTCGGCGAGATCGATCGCGCGGCCGAGCGCCGACGCCTTGCTGATCGTCTCCTGCCACTCCGCGCGCGGATCGCTGTCGAGGACGACACCCGCGCCCGCCTGGAGATGCACCGTCCACGGCGCGGCGCCGCCCTTCGTCGGCACGACCATCGTCCGGAGCGCGAGCGCGATGTCCATGTCGCCCGTGTAGGAGATCGCGCCGATGCCGCCCGAATAGGGCCCCCGCCGCGTCGGCTCGAGTTCGTCGATCACCTCGATCGCGCGGACCTTCGGCGCCCCCGACACCGTGCCGACGGGAAGCGTCGCCCGCAGCGCGTCGTAGGCGTCGAGCCCCGCGCGCAGGCGGCCCGTCACGGTCGACGAGATGTGCATCACATGGCTGTAGCGCTCGATCTCCATGCAGCGGTCGATCGAGATGCTGCCCGGCTCGCACACGCGGCCGAGGTCGTTGCGGCCGAGATCGACGAGCATCACATGCTCGGCGCGCTCCTTCTCGTCGGCGAGGAGCTCGGCCTCGAGCGCGGCGTCCTCGTCGGGCGTCCGGCCGCGCACGCGCGTTCCCGCGAGCGGACGGTTCGTCACGACGCCGTCGCGCACGCGGCAGAGGATCTCGGGACTCGACGCGACGAGGATCGCGCCCTCCGCCTGCAGGTAGATCTGGTAGGGGCTCGGATTGACGACGCGGAGCGCGCGGTAGAGGTCGAACGGGTCCGCCGAGGTCGTCCGCTCGAGACGCTGCGAGAGGACGATCTGGAACGCGTCGCCGGCGGCGATGTACTCCTTCGCTCGGACGACCATCGCCTCGAACGCCTCGCGCGTCATGTTCGACGCGGGCTCGGCGGGACGGCGCGAGGTGTCGAGGTCGATGCGGCCGTGCGCGAGGCCGGGGCCCGGAGCCGCGAGCTGCCCCTCGAGCGCGTCGAGCCGGTCGACGAGCGCGTCGAAGGCGCGCGACGCGGTCGGGAACTCCGAGAGATGCGCCGAGACGACGAGGTGCACCGTCTTCGCGACATGGTCGAAGACGACGATGTCGCGGTAGAGGCCGAAGTGGAGATCGGGCAGGCCGCGGTCGTCGGCGGGCGCGCGCTCGAAGGAGAGCTTCGCGGGCTCGAGGTAGCGCACGCTGTCGAAGCTCGCGAAGCCGACGAATCCGCCCGTGAACGCCGCGGGCAGCCGCAGCGGCGCGAGCGCCTCGGCCGACGCGGGCCGGAACGGCGCGCCGAGTTCGCGCAGGAGCGCGAGCGGATCGTGCGAGACGGTCTCGCGGCGCGTCTGCCGTCGGTGATCGACGATCGTCGCGCGCTCGGCGCGCGCCGTGAGTTCGAGCGCGGGCCGCGCGCCGAGGATCGAGTGGCGTCCGACCGTCGCCCCGTTCTCGACCGACTCGAAGAGGAAGCTCGGCGCGGTGCGCTCGTCGGGGAGGACGAGCCTCCGATAGGCGAGGACCGGCGTGAGGTGGTCGCCGAGGATGCGACGCGAGAGGATCACGAGCCCGCCTTCGCGCGCCTGCCGTTCGAACGAGTCCTTCAGTTCCTGCACGGGACACCTCGCGAACTCCGCGCCGCGGAGGCGCGCAAGGTAGCCGATCGCGCGCGCCGCGCGCCGCCGCCGTACCATCGCGGCGTGACACAGGCCACGCTCGAACCCCGACGACCCGAACTCGCGCCCGCGGCGCGGCTCACGGGCATCCGCAAGGTCTACTACAAGCCCGATGGCTCGATCCTCGTCGAGGCGCTCAAGAGCCTCGACCTCGTGATTCCGCGCGGTGAGTACATCGCCATCATGGGCGCCTCGGGCTCGGGCAAGAGCACGCTCATGAACATCCTCGGCTGCCTCGACCGGCCGACCGAGGGGCGCTACGAACTCGACGGCTCGGCGGTCGAGTCGCTCGGCGACGACGAGCTCTCGCGGGTGCGCGGGCAGAAGATCGGCTTCGTCTTCCAGGCGTTCAACCTGATCTCGGAGCTCACCATCCTCGAGAACGTCGAGGTGCCGCTCCTCTACCAGGGGATCCCCGCGGCCGAACGACGCGAGCGCGCGATCGAGAGCCTGCGTCTCGTCGGCCTCGAGAACCGCGTGACGCACCGGCCGCGCGAACTGTCGGGCGGCCAGCAGCAGCGCACCGCGATCGCGCGCGCCCTCGTCGGCAGCCCCGCGATCCTCATGGCCGACGAGCCGACGGGCAACCTCGACTCGACGACGGGCAAGCAGATCCTCGAGATCTTCGAGGACCTCCACGCGAGGGGCCTCACGCTCATCATGGTGACCCACGACGACCGCATCGCCGACCGCTGCCAGCGCGTCGTGCGGCTCGCCGACGGGCTTCTCGAGAGCGACCGCCCCGGCGGCGCGCGCCGCCGCGCGCAGGATGGCGGAGGCGTCGGGACGTGAGGACGACGCGGCGCGACGGCTCGTGGATCTCGGTCGAGGCGAACGCGCGGGTCGTCGGAATCGATCCCGGGACGCGCATCGCGGGATACGCGGTCGTCGACTTCGACCGCCGCGGCGACGCCACGATCATCGACGCGGGCGTCCTTCGCATGAGCGCGGACGCACCGCTCTCGGCGCGGCTCCTCCAGCTCCACGACGACATCGTCGAGGTGCTCGCCGAGCACGCGCCGACGCACATGGCGCTCGAGGCCGTCTTCTCGCACGCCGACCACGCGCGCACCGCGATCCAGATGGCGCACGGGCGCGGCGTCGTCCTTCTCGCGGCCGAGCGCCGCGGACTGCCCGTCGCCGAGCTGCCGCCCGCCGAGGTGAAGCGCGCGCTCACGGGAAACGGCCGCGCGTCGAAGGCGCAGATCCAGCATGCGGTCGCCGCGCAGTGCGGGCTCGCCGAGCCGCCGTCGCCTCCCGATGTCGCCGATGCGATCGCGATCGCGCTCTGCGGCGGCCGCCGCCTTCGGGGGCTCGCGTGAGGCGCTGGCCTGCGATCGCGACGGGCGTCGCCTGCGCGGCCTTCGCCGTGCTCGCCGCGGCGTCGTGCGCGCCGACGCGCGAGGGCGCGGCCACGCGCACCGCAGGCGACGGCGCCGCGGAAACGACGGACGCCCCCCGATCGGTCCGCGCGGCACCACCTGGCGCGATCGCGACCACGACCACGACCACGACCAAAGCCACGACCGACGCCACGATCGAACCCACAACCCAAGCCACGACCGAAGCCACGACCGAAGCCGCGCCACCGCGCGCGCCCGACTGGGTCGCGCTCTCGCCGAAGATCCGCGTCGCGCGCGCCGAGGGACTCGTCGAGTTCGACGCGGTCGCGGTTCTCAAGGAGGGATTCCTCGAGGAGTTCGTCTGCACGGCGTCGACGCGCGAGCACGAGTCGCTCTTCGTCTTCGACGGAAAGGCGAGCGAGGTCCACGCGGCGCTCCTCGTCGCGGGACTCGTGCCCGGCGCGCCTGGCGGATGGCGCGAGCCCACCGACGAGCGTGAGGCGGCCGACGCGGGCTTCGTCGCGCTCGCGCCGCACGGCCCCGAGGTGACCGTCGAGGTCGTCCTCCCCGACGGCTCGTGCCACGAGATCGCCTCGTTCGCGCGGCTCTCACCCGTTGCGTTCGGAGCGGAAGGCGGCGATGGCCGCGCGGCACCCGCCCCACCGTCGCGCTTCGTCTTCGCGGGCTCGCGCTTCCGCGCGCGCCCCGACGGTGGCGAGCGCTATCTCGCCGACGACTCGGGCTCGCTCATCGGGCTCGTGACCTTCGGCGACGAGACGATCGCGCCGCTCGACGTCATTCCCGATCAGGCCTCGGTGTCGGCGCCGATCTTCGAGGCCGATCCCGCGCGCATGCCCGCGCCGGGAACGGCCGTCGTCATCCGAGTCCGCGCTCCACGCCCGGCCGAGGTCGGTCGATGAACGCGAGGAACGCGGCTGGGTGGGCCCGAAAGAAAAAGGCCCGGTCGAGGCAGAACCTCAGACCGAGCCCTTCCGGGGGCAATGTTGGGAGTCGCGGTGGGGCGTTTACCCCATCACTGTACTCTAGATCCTTGTATCGGCGTTCACCAGCCATCAACTATAAGAATTCTCCATTATTTCTGACTCTAGAGACAACCGTCGTTCGGGTGGTGCGACCGACCAATGGAAGAACCGTGGCGAGTACGCACCCCCGCACTCTCGGTTGCGTTCCGAGACGAAAAGACAACAGGATCGGAGGAACGACATGCTCGACTTGAGCCGCGTTGTCCGTATTCCGCTCGGCGCCGTCTCCAAAGATGGCGCGGGTCAGGGACTGGTCGGCGCGCCGCCGCCGCGGGGGCTTTCACCCACGGTCGAACTCGAGGTCGTCTGCCGCGGAACGCCCGATGCGTCGGGCTACCTCGTCGACATCGCCGCGATCGACCGTGTCGTCCGCGCCATCGCGCAGCCACTCCTGCGGGAGGCCCTCATGACGGAACTCGCGGCGGAACTCGCCGCGAC
>JBJOHC010000263.1:0-4091 GCA_046047955.1 Planctomycetota bacterium | reverse complement strand
GGTACACTCCGCCCCCATGGCCGCACGCAAGACGACGATCCGCCGGAAGTCCGCCCGCACCGCCAGCGCCGACGCCGCGGCGAGCGCCGCCGAGGCGACGCTCGAGTCGCTGCCGCTCTCGGAGTACGCGGCGCGGCGGGCGCGCGTCCTGCGCACGCTGAAGGACTCGGTCGCGCTCGTCTTTGCGGGCGACATGGCGCCATCGCTTCACGACGGATTCCGCGCGCACGCGCACTTCCAGTACCTGACGGGCATCGTCGACGAGCCGGGGGCGATCCTCCTCCTCGATCCGCTGGCGCCCGTCGAGGCGCGGCGCGCGATCCTCTTCCTGAAGCCGCTCGATCCCGAGGTCGAGAAGTGGGACGGGTTCCGCGAGGAGATCTCGTCGAAGCTCAAGGCGAAGTACGGCGTCGCGACCATCATGCGGACGACGGCGTTCCCCCGCTTCCTCCTCGAGGCGACGAAGCGCGCGAAGCGCTTCGCGCTGCTGCATCCGCTCGCGGCGCACACCGCGCCCGTCTCGCCCGACCTCGACATCTTCCGGAAGAGCGCCGAGCGGATCCCCGGCTCGACCTTCGTCGACCACACGCAGCTCCTCGCGGTCATGCGCGCGGCGAAGTCGCCCGCCGAGATCGCGCTCATGCAGCGCGCCGCCGACATCACGGCCGAGGGCTACGCCGCGGCGCTCGCGGGACTCCGTCCGGGCGTCACCGAGTTCGATGTCCAGGAGATGCTCGAGCACGGCTACCGCACGAACGGCGCGCGCAAGGCGGCCTACCACACGATCTCGGGCGGCGCCTTCAACGCGACGGTCCTCCACTACCACGGGAACCGCGAGACGCTCCACGACGGCGACCTCATCCTCATCGACTCGGGCGCCGACTACATGGGCTACGCCTGCGATGTGACGCGCACCTTCCCCGTCAACGGCGTCTTCTCGAAGCGCCAGCGCGAGATCTACTCGATCGTCCTCGAGGCGCAGCTCGCGGCGATCGCGGCGACGAAGGCGGGCACGACCTTCGCGGCGATCGACAAGGCCGCGCGCGATGTCATCGTGAAGGCGGGCTACGGCGACGCCTTCTTCCACGGCTGCGGCCACCATCTCGGGCTCGATGTCCACGACATCACCCCCGAGGGCGCGATTCCCGAGAACGCGGTCATCACGATCGAGCCGGGCATCTACCTCCCCGACGAGCGGATCGGCGTGCGCATCGAGGACGACATCCTCGTGACGCGCAAGGCGGGCGGCGTGAACCTCACCCGCGCGATTCCGAAGTCGATCGCCGAGATCGAGAAGGCGATGGCGCGCTGAGCGCGTCTCTCCGCGATGCGCAGTTCCCGCGCGATTCGTTGACATCGACTTCACGGCGCATGAACGCGACGCGCATGTCGCGGGCGCATCATCGCGCCGATGCACGGAGGCGTCGCCTCGCTTTCCAACACCGTCCCGGCGGCGACCACGCCTGATCGCCCGCTGATCGGCGACGAGCCGCTCGGTCGCGTCCTCATCCTGACGGGCTCGATCGGCGCGGGGCACACGCGCGCGGCCGAGGCCGTGCGCGAGGCGATCGAGCGGAGCCGCGCCGCCGACACGGTGCATGTCGCGGACTGCCTCGCCCACGCGAACCGCCTCTTCCGCGGCGTCTACCGCGAGCTCTACCTCTCGCTGATCGAGCGCGCGCCCGGCGCCGTCGGCTGGCTCTACCGCTCGAGCGACACGGTCGAGGGCGGTGGCGCGCGCAAGGCGCTGCAGCACCTCGCGCTCGCGGGCCTTCGGCGGCTGATCCGCGACGAGCGCCCCGACATCATCGTCTGCACGCACTTCCTCGCGAGCGAGGTGGTGAGCGCGATGAAGGCGCGCGGCGAATGGACGGGCGCGCTCGCGGTGGTCGTGACCGATCTCGACGCGCACGCGATGTGGGCGGTCTGCCCGAGCGCCGACCGCTGGTTCGTCGCGCTGCCCGAGACCGCGGTCATCCTCGCGGGCAAGGGCGTTCCCCCCGAGCGGATCACCGTGACGGGGATTCCGATCTCGGGCGCCTTCTCGGCGAAGCCGCAGCCACGCGCGGCGCTGCGCGAGGCGCACGGCCTTCCGCCGGAGGGCCCGTGCCTCCTCGTCTCGGGTGGCGGCGTGGGCGTGTCGCTCCTCGACTCGACCTTCGCGTCGCTCCTCGACATGGACCTCGACTGTGGAATCGCGCTCGTCTGCGGGCGAAACGAGCGTCTTCGCCGCGTGGCCGAGGGAATCGTCGCGAGCCGGCCGCGCGCGCGCGTCCGCTGCACCGTGCTCGGATTCACCGACCGCATGCACGAACTCATGCGCGCGTGCGACCTCTCGGTCGGGAAGCCCGGCGGACTCACCTCGTGCGAGGCGCTCGCGTGCGGACTGCCGATGGCGCTCGTGCGCCCCGTGCCCGGCCAGGAGGAGCGCAACGCGGCGCATCTCCTCGAATGGGGCGTGGCGATCGCGCTGAACTCGCCCGAGAGCCTCGCATGGCGCGTGCGCGAGATCCTCGGCGATCCCGAGCGGCTCGCGGCGATGCGGCGGCGCGCGCTCGAGCGCGCGCGGCCGTTCGCGGCCGACGCGGTCGTCGACGGGCTCGTCGAACTCAGCCGCCGAGAGCCGTCGGCGCGAAGCGGTGGACCGCGAGCAGGAAGAGCGACCACGCCACCGGCGCCGCGCTGATCGCGACCGCCGCCGTCGCGAGGAAACGCCCCGCCGACATCCGCATGCGGGCGAGCGACTCGCACATCACGATCACGCCCGTCATCACCGCGAACTTGAACGCGACCGCGCCGTGCATGCCCCACGCGTCGATCACGAGCGCCGCGACGGGATTCACCTCGCTGCCGCCGCGGTCGAGGATGCGCCAGGTGAGCATGATGTCGAGGCTCGACACGAAGACGAGCCAGACGTAGCTGTTCTGGAAGTGCATCTCGGGACTCCGCACCCGCGCGAAGGGGTCGGGCGCGAGCGCGTGACCGCACGCGGGGCAGGCGTCGGGACGCGCGGGAAGACGCGGGTCGAGTTCGTGCGCGCACTGGCTGCAGCGGCCCAACCGCGCGCGGCGCTTGCGGCGGATCGCCTGTGGAAACGCCACCGCCGCCCACGAGACGGCGGTCCAGAAGGCGATGTCGATCGCGAGCCCGACGGGAATCGGTGAGAACGGGAGAAGGACGGGTTCGCCCGCGAGCGTCGCGACCTCGATGGCGCCGATCGTGGCGCGCGCGCCCTCTCCATCGGAGAGCGATGCGCGCGATTCGCCGCGGAAGGCGCGGAACGGAAGGCCGGCGAGCGTGGTCGAGACCGAGTGCCAGCGGAAGGGACCGTCGGCGTCGGTGGGCGCGACGGTCCAGCCGGTCGGGACGGTGTCGAGTCGCGTCCAGCCGCCGCGCGTGTCGCGCGCGACGCCGTCCTCGGAACCGTCGGGCGCGCGCTCGAAGGGCGGTGACGGCCATTCGCCCGAGGCGTTCCGCGTCGCGCGGACGAGATCGCTGGCGACGCCGCGCGCGACGAGAAGGCGCGGCGCCTCGCCGGCCTTCCGTTCGTCACGCCCTTCGACCGCGGCGACCGACGCGAAGCGGAGCGGCACCGGGTCGACCGCGGGGCCGATCCCGCGAAGGGCGAGAAGGACGGGAACGGCCCATGCGAGGAGAAGCGTCGCGACGACGCCCGCGCCGAGGAAGGGCCACACGCCGACGGCGCGCCCGAGGATCGCGCGGAGATCATGGCGCGGCGGCGTGTCCACGCGCGGCATGATGCCACGGATGCGGTGCGGGGGGAATGGGTGGAGGTGTGGACGCGAGCCGCGCGATGGTGCGGTCTGCGGCGCGGAGCGCGATGGCCGTCGAGCGTGCGAAGGAACGCCGCGCGGAGGTTCGGGAGGTCGCCGCGCCGGGACGGCGAGCGGAACTCCCCCGCTTCGGCGCAAGCGGTCTCGCAAGAGGTCGGAGGGGCGGCTGCGGGAGAGTTCCTGCGGTCGATGCCGCATCGTCGCCGCCGCGGCCGTGACTCGCGCCACGCTTCGCGGTGGGAGGCGGCCAGCGGATGGTGCGCGGGGACTCGCCGATCGTTGCCGAGGCTGCCGCGC
>JBJOHC010000262.1:0-5630 GCA_046047955.1 Planctomycetota bacterium | reverse complement strand
ACCGTCCTCCTCGCGATGGCGGCGGGCGCGGCGGCGATGACGGTCGGCGGCGGACTGTCGCTCGCGCTCGCGATGCTCTCGGCGCGCGATCTCTCGCGCATTCCCGCGATGCCGGGCGCGGTGATCATCGGAAACTTCGGCGTGCCGGGCGCGGATGGGCGGGGTCGATGCCGTGCGATCGCGCCGCTCATGCACGCAGGCCGTGGGCCGTTCCACCGTCCGCCTCGGCCGCCGGCGACGCAGGCGTCCGGATGGGATCCCGCGTGCAGGCCATTCGGGGGACGAGATGAAATTGCGGGGCATCACCGTTGACACCTTGAATCGGACGGATACCGTGACGGTTCGGGGTGCGCGACACGAGGAGCCCGACATGCGCAGTCGATCGAGTCGGAAGAGGACGCCGGTCCATCTCGCGGCGGAAGCCGCCCTTCGAATCTGCATCGTTTCCATGCTCGCGACGATTCTCGCCCCCGCGGCTCCCGCGGGTGCGCTGTCTCGCGATGATGGCCCGTCTGGGGAGGAGGAAGGGGGAACGGTCCAGCGCGTTCCGATCGTGGGAGAGGCATGCGGACACTGGCTTGAACGACGCCGGTACGACACGCGCCTGGTGCGCGAATCCTCGTGGTTCACGCCGATCTCGATCGGGGGAGTCGACTTCGACGGGCACGGCGGTGCATATGAACTCGCGATCGGAGATGACGCGTTCTTCTGCGCCGACTCGACGGCGGGCCCGGAGGCGGCGGTGGGAGCGGAACTCTGGCGCATTCGGAAGCGCGCCGATGCCGCGGCGCTGCCGATGACCCTGATCGTGAGCGTGAAGGCGCACTCGCAGATCGAGGCGACGCTCGACGCGGGGCAGCCGAACGGAATCGGTTGTCTCGGTGTCGCGTCCGTCGCGGGCGGCGCGGGTTGGACGAGTTCGAGCAGTTCGAGGCTCGACGGTCTCCGTCGTTCGCAGTCGATCTTCACGAACGCATCGCTCACCGAGAGTACGCCCGGTGTGCGTCTCTGGGGATCCGCGGGATCGGACGAGTGGGAACTCGGTTTCGAAGTGACCTGGCCGGCGGACGCGACGGACTTCGCGACAACGGGCCTGCAGAGCGTGTGGCTCGAGGTGAACGATGTCATCGAGTGCGATCGGATCGAGGGCGAGTGGTTCCTGCTCGAGGGTTCCGTCGGTGCGGCGACGAGCGTCATCGATGGCGCGGCCGCCTCGCTCCGTGCGCGGACGGGCGCGCCGATCGTCACCCTGACCGCACCCGGCGATTGCGACGACTGCGTTCGGCTCGCGGAGTCCCTCGGACCGGCCGAGGTGCAGCCTTGAGCGCGGCCTTCGGTGCAGTCTCGAGTGCGGCCTTCGGTGCAGCCTCGAGTGCGGCCTCGAGTGGATACTCGAGTGCATCCTCGAGTGCATCCTCGAGTGCATCCTCGAGTGCGGCCTTCATCGCTGTCTTGACTGCGGTCTTGCGTGCGGCCGTGCGTGCGGCATCGCGTGCCGTCCACCGCGCGCCGATGTTCGGCGCGGCGCCTCCCGCGACGCCCTTCACCCGCTTCCGCGCGCTCCGCGGCACGCTTCTCTGCGCGCTCCTCTGCACGCCGATGGTGCCGGCGACGGCGCACGCGCGGTCGTCGACCGGCGACACGATTGCCGGTCGGATCGCGCCGCTCGTCTTCTCGGGCGAGGATGCCGCCGATGCCGAGCGTGTCCGCACGCGGCTCATCGCGGAGGAGGCGTGGCTCGAGTCGCTCGCGGAGGGTGCGGGCGACGCTTCGCCGCTGGCGACGCGACTGCTCGCGTCGATTCGGGCGGAGGCCGCGCGGATCGTGCGGCCGATCTCCGACGAACTCTCGCCGACGGCGACGCGGACCGCGGTCGATCTCTTCGTCGGATGGATCGCGGAGATCTCCCGCGCGGGGCGCCTGCTCGAGGCGAGCGTCTCGACCGGGCCCGAGGTCGACGCCTCCGTTGCGGAGCTCGTCGCCGAACTGGGCCGCGCCTGGCCCGTTCCCGAAGGCGATGCGCTCCGCGCGCACTTCCACGGACGCGCCGAGGCCGCGATCACGACCGCGATCTTCGGCCTTCCCGTGAACGCGCCCGCCGCGATCCCGCGCGGCTCGCTGCATTCGGCGCGGTCGGTCGTCCGCGACGCGTGCGACGACGCGCGCCGCTTCCTCCGCGACGAGGAGCGCCGGATCGCGGGTCGCGAGCCAGCCGATCCGGTGGCCCGCGAGTCGTTCCTCGACGGCTTTGCGTCCAAGGTCCGGGCCGACCTCGACCGGATCGCGGGCTCGATCGGTCGCTCGCTCGCGGGCATGCTCGCGGGCGCCCGCAACGACGCGCTGCTTGCGGCCGCCGCGCGGGCCGGCGTTCCGCTCGATGCGTACCTCGAGGGAGACCTCGGCGACCTCGAGCCGCTCCGGCAGGCGGCGCGGATGAGGCCGCTGCCGCGCGGCATGTCGGAACTCAGCGGGTTCCGAAGTGCGGACGGGGCCATTCACCTTGCCGACATCCTCAACGCGCGCGACATCTCCTCGGGGGCCAATGGCCTTGGGCTGCAGATGCTGGCCGAGATACTGGCGACGGCGGGCGCCGCGCTCGGGGAGTCGGATGCCGGCGGGCTTCGACCGGCGCTGTGGAGCTGGTCGATCGATGGCCGGCTGGTTGCGCGGGTGGAGGGCGTCGTCGGGCGGAGCGGCGGCGACTTCCTTCTCGCATTCGGCTTCGTCCGCCTCGAGGAGGCGATCTGGACGCTCCTTCCGGGGCCGACCGATCGGTTCGCCGGCGCGGTGCTCCGATGGCGCGACGCAGGAGGCGACGACCCGGGCGCCCTCACGATCGCGTGGCCGGATCAGCGGAGCGCGGATGGAGCGGAGACCGATCGATCGGGATCGCGCGCGAACGAGGTGTCGGCTGCGGATGTGCGCCAGGGTGCGGGTGTGCGTGTTCCCACGAGTATTCCCACGAATGCACCCACGAATGCACCCACGAATGCACAAGCGGACGCACCGCCGGAGCAACCGAACGAGGGCCTTGCGAATGGCTGGGATGGCGGTGGCAGCACCATCGCCGTGAGCGAACCTCGTTTCGCGGGTCGAGTCGCCTGGGTCACGCGTTCGGCGAAGCTGCACGGCGCGATGGGCGCGGTCTTCGGAGAGGCGATGCGCGGGGGCGAGACGATCGCGCCGCGTCGCATGCGGATCGAGATCGGGTTCAAGACCGGCATTCCCGGCAACGACGAATTCCAGACCGCCGTGCCCATCGATTTTCCCATGCGGCCGATCGAGCGTGTCTCCTGCGTGGGGTCGGCGGGCGGCGCGCTGCGTGCCGAAGCGCGGTCCCAGGGTGTCGATCTCGCGCCCGAGCGAGTCGTCACCCTCGAGCTCGGCGCGCCGGTCGGCGCGGATCGACCGGTCGCCGTCGCGACGGAGGGTGATCGCGGACCCCGCGTCACGGACGACGCGGTGCGGGCGCTCAGCGACGATCTGACCACGCTTCGGCTCGTCGGTCGATCGGAGTGTGGGGAAGCCGGGCGGGCGGAACTCGAGGCGCTCGCCGCGACGCGACGCGCGGAGGGTGATCCACTCGCCGCGTTCGTGCTCGAGGACGAGGCGCTCGCGAAGCTCCGCTCCGAAGGTGCGATGCGCATGTCCGACTGGGATGCGTTCCTCGCGCGATTCGATCGACCGTCCGAGCGGGCGCTTCGCGAGTCGCTCGAGGCATGGCGGGCGCGCCGGACCGATTCTCCCCACACCTTCACGCGGCTTCTGCGCTGGAGCGCCGCCATTCCCGCGGATTGGCATGCGCGGCGGTGGCCGGTCGCGCCTGCCGACGGAGATGTTGGAGAAGGTGTCGGCGGGGGTGTTGGCGAGGGCGTTGGCGCGGGTGTTGGCGCGGGTGTTGGCGAGAGGGATGAGGCCCCCGCGGCCAACGACGAGGGGACCCTGGTTCGCGAGAAGGGAGCGACGCCATGAGCGCATCGAGTCGGAAGCGGTTCCTCCGATCGGGCCTGGCAGCGCTCTCGATCGCGCTCGCGGCGGCGGCTTCGTCGCCTCCAGTGGACGAAGATGCGACGCACACCGCGCCGATCGCGAGCGTGTCCGAGTCCGAAGCGGTGTCCGAGATCGGGTCCGAAGCGGCGTCCGAGATCGGGTCCGTGGTGGCGTCCGTAGTGGCGTCCGTAGTGGCGTCCGGTGATGAAGGCGCGCCGATCGGGGCGATTCCGCTCGCAGCCTGGCAGGCGCGGCTTCCGCAGGCGCCGCGACCGGACGCGCATCCGCTCGCGCCGATTCCCGTCGCCATCGAGGCGGCGGTCGATCGGTCGATCGCCGATCCCACGCGCCGCGTCCGCACGCGGCTCGCGCTGGCGCGCGTCATGGCGGCGCTGCCCGCGAGCGAGGCACCCGTCCCCGACGCGTCCATCGCCGCACTGGAGGCGGCCTTCGGTCGGAAGGGTGCGACCGACCGCAAGACCGCGGTGGCGGTGCTCTCCTTCTTCCTCGAGGAGAGCCTGCGGAGGAATCCCGTGGGCGACGACGAGCGCGCACGCGCGCGCACCCAGCTCGAGATCGTCGCGCAGGCACCGGGGCGATGCATCCGCCTCTTCGCGCAGTCGACGGGGCGCCCCTCGATCGCGACCGACGCCGAGCGCCAGCTCTCGGCGATGGAGGCGTCGCTTCGGCGGCTGCACGATCGAGGCCACCTGCCGCCGATCCCACTGTCGGCGGAGGCGCACGCGCGCCTCGCGGCCGACATCGACGCGCTCGTCGAACAGGAGCGCCTGCGCGCGTCCGCCGCGGTCGAAGGGTCGGGCGGCGACCGCGAGGTGATCGCGCAGTCGATCGGGCAGATCATGACCACCGTGGGAATCCAGTCCGCGAGGGCGCTCGCGGCGCACCTCGCCTCCGAGCGGTTCGGTGGTCGGGGGTTGCCCGTCGCGATCGCCGGCTGGAGCCACAGTGCCTCGAACTTCGGCATCCAGCGGATCGCGCCCGTCGCGGCGCTGCCGCGCATGAGCGCCGCGCATGCCGCCGCACCGCCCGCGATCGATCCGCCCGCGCCTTGATTCCGTGCGGCGCCGGCGAGGAGGGGACGCGATGGGCGCGGGATGGACGCGACGCGGCGCCGTCGTGCACGAGGCCGACCGTCGGCCACTCGCGCCGCTCGGGTAGTCTGCGCGCATGGATGGCGCGAACCCCTACGAACTCGCCGACGACATGCCCGTCGCTCCCGCGCTCCCGGGCCAGGTCTCGCTCTCGCGCGACGCGGACGCCGCGATCGACGAGGTGGGCCTCGACCTCTTCAACCAGGCGAAGGCGTGCGTGCGCGCGTTCGGCGACTTCCACCTCGCGCTCTCGGGCGGCTCGACGCCGATGCCGCTCTACCGCCGGCTGATGATCGACCCCGTCTACCGCGATCTGCCGTGGCGGCGCACGCACCTCTGGATCGTCGACGAGCGCTGCGTGCCCTTCGACGACGAGCGCTCGAACTTCGGGCAGATCCGCGAACTCCTCTGCGGGCATTCCGACATTCCGCCGTCGCAGGTCCATCCGATGCGCGCGGACGATCCCGACGGCGACCGCCGCTACGAGGACGAACTGCGCGAGACGCTCGCCTGGCGCGAGAAGGGCCA
>JBJOHC010000261.1:0-5918 GCA_046047955.1 Planctomycetota bacterium | reverse complement strand
CCGACGCGCAGATCGCGCGCGCCGAGATCGCCGCGCGATGCGAGGGCGTGCCGCGCTTCGAGGAGATGCGCGTCGACCTCTTCTGCGAGGCGCTCCACCGCGCGCGCGCGACGCTCGAGGGCGCGGGGCGCGAACTCGCGAAGTGGGACGGCGAGCTCTACCTCGAGCTCCACCGCGGCACCTACACGAGCCAGGCGTGGCTCAAGCGGCAGAACCGGCTCGCCGAAAGCCTGCTCCGCGATGTCGAGGCGCTCGCATCGTCGCTCCCCGCGAACGACGCGAAGTCCGCGGCGAAGGCGCGCGAGGGCGTGCGCGCGCGGCTCGATCGCGCGTGGAAGACGGTCCTTCTGAACCAGTTCCACGACATCCTGCCGGGCTCCTCGATCGAGGCCGTCTACCGCGACGCGCGCGCCGATCATGTCGCCGTCGCCGAGACCGCGTGCGCCGAACGCGCGCGGCTCGAGGACGCCTTCGCGGCGCTCGCCGACACGCGCGGCATGCGCGCGCCCGTCCTCGTCCGGAACACCGCGTCGCACGCGCGCTGCGGCATCGTCGAGATCGAGACGAAGGACGGGCCCGCGCTCGTCGAGGTGAACGGCGTGCCCGCGCTCGGCGTCGCGGTGGTCGACGCGGCCGCCATCGGCGCGCTTCCCGACGAGGTCGAGGTGAAGGCGACGGCGCGCGGCGTGACGCTCTCGAACGGCGTCGTGCGCGCGACGATCGACCTCGCGGGCCGCGTCGCCGAGCTCGAGCACCTCCCGACGCGTCGCCTCGCGAACATGCGCGATGCGCGCGGGCGCGCGCTTCCGCTCAACCAGCTCGCGCTCTACGAGGACCGTCCCCGCCGCTGGGAGGCGTGGGACACCGACCGCGACTACATGGACAAGGCGACCTTCGTCGAGGGCGACTGCGAGATCGCCGTCGTCGAGCGGCATCCGCTGCGCGGCGCGGTGCGCGTCGAGCGCGCGATCGGCGAGTCGAGCCGCCTCTGGCAGACCTACCGACTCGACGCCGCGAGCGGACGGCTCGAGATCTTCACCGAGGTCGAGTGGAACGAGTCGCAGCGTCTCCTGCGCGCGCTCTTCCCGCTCGCGGTGCGCGCGCGCCACGCGTGGTTCGGCACGCAGTTCGGCGCGCTCGAGCGGCCCGTCCACCGGAACACGAGCTGGGAGGAGGCGCGCTTCGAGGTGCCTGGCCACGCGTGGATGGACGCCTCCGAACCCGGGTTCGGCGTCGCCGTCCTCGACGACGGCCGCTACGGGCGCAGCGCCCTCGCGTCGCGGGACGGCGTCGCGCTCGGGCTCTCGCTCCTCAAGAGTCCGCTCTTTCCCGATCCCTCGTGCGACCGTGGCGCGCACGCGTTCACCTACGCGATCATGCCGCACGCGGGCGACTGGCGCGCGGCGGGCGTCGATGTCGCCGCGGAGTTCCTGCGCGAACCGCTGCGGGCGCGGCCGCTCGTCGAGGGCCGGAAGGGCTCGCTGCGCGGCGCGTGGTCGCCGTTCGAGGTGCTCGCCGAGCCGCCGATGCGGGTCGAGATCGCGGCGTGGAAGCCCGCCGAGGACGGTCGCGGCCGCATCCTGCGGCTCGTCGAGACGCGCGGCGCGCGCGGCGAGGTGAAGGTGCTCTGGAACGACGCCGCGCGGCGCGTGACGGCGACCGATCTCCTCGAGCGCCCGCTCGCGCGCGAGGGATTCGTGCACGAGGCGGGCGCCGCGACGATGCTCGCGATGAAGCCCTTCGAAATCGTCACGCTGCGCGTCGAGTGAGGCGGGCCGCGCGGGCGCCGCAGTATCCTGCGACCCCATGCGGATGACCCTCGTCGACTGGCTGATCCCGCTCGCGTTCCTCGCGACGCTGGTGGCGTTCGCGCTCCGCACCAACCGCCACGCGCGCTCGGTCGCGGGCTTCCTCGCGGGGAACCGCTGCGCGGGACGCTACCTCGTCGCGGTCGCCTTCAACATGGCGCAGGTCGGGATCATCTCGCTCGTCTGGTTCTTCCAGCAGTACTACGACGCGGGCTACACCTCGATCTGGTGGGGGCTCGTCGAGAACCCGCTGATGATCGTGATCGCGCTGACCGGCTGGGTCGCGTACCGCTTCCGCGAGACGCGCGCGCTCACGCTCGCGCAGTTCCTCGAGATGCGGTATTCCCGCGGATTCCGCGTCTTCTGCGGCCTCGTCGCCTTCGTCGCGGGCGTCCTCAACTACGCGATCTTTCCCGCGGTGAGCGCGCGCTTCCTCATCTGGATCTGCGGGCTGCCCGATTCGTTCGAGCTCGCGGGCGCGACGGTGTCGACCTTCCCCGCGGTCATGGCGCTCCTCCTCTCGACCGCGATCTTCTTCGTCTTCATCGGCGGGCAGATCTCGGTGATGGTGACCGACTTCCTGCAGGGCGTCTTCTGCAACATCACCTTCCTCGTGGTGATGCTCTACCTGCTCTCCCACTTCGGGTGGGATGCGATCGGCGAGACGCTCCTCGCGCAGCCCGAGGGACGCTCGATGCTCGACCCGCTCGGGATCGGCGAGGAGTCGCAGTTCAACGCGTTCTACTGGCTCATCAGCGCGTTCATCCTCTTCTACACCATGCGCGCCTGGCAGGGCGACCAGGGCTACAACGCCGCCGCGATCACGCCGCACGAGGCGAAGATGGCGACCGTCCTCTCGGGCTGGCGCTGGCGCGTCCTCATGCTCGTCGCGCTCGTGATCCCCGTCTGCATGAAGGTGTTCCTCACGCACCCCGACTACGCGGCTGCGGCCGCGCCGGTCCAGGACGCGATGGCCGCGCTCGACACCGACGCGCTGCGCGCCGAGGCGCGCGTGCCGATGGCGCTCGGAATCGTGCTGCCCGCGGGGCTTCTCGGCATGTTCGTCGCGGCGATGTTCGGCGCCTACCTCTCGACCGACGACACCTACCTCCACTCGTGGGCGACGATCTTCGTCCAGGATGTCGCGCTGCCCGTGCGGCAGTTCCTCGGCGGCGCGCCGCTCTCGCCGCGCACGCACATCCTTCTCGTGAAGGCGATGGTGCTCGTGATCGCGGTGTTCGCGTTCCTGTGGGGGCTCTACTACAGGCCGAACCAGTATGTCGCGATGTGGGCGTCGCTCACGGGCAGCGTGTTCGTCGCGGGCGCGGGCAGCGCGATCATCGGCGGCCTCTACTGGTCGCGCGGCACGACGCTCGCCGCGTGGCTCTCGATGCTGACGGGGATCGGCGTGAGCGCGTTCGGCATCCTCGCGAAGGACGGCTACTGGGCGTTCGAGGCGCTCTTCGGCGCCGACCGCGTGCCCGGCTGGATCGCCGAGGTGCACGCGAACTCGTGGATCTCGGGGCAGGTCCTCACCTTCGCGGCGATGGCGGCTGCGATCGCGGTGTACGTGGGCACCTCGCTCGCGCAGGGTGCGCCGCGCTTCGAACTCGACCGGCTCCTGCATCGCGGGAAGTACCGCGCGCTCCTCCCCGAGAGCGAGCGCGACTTCCGCGTCGACCACGACCTGCGGCTTCCCGCGTGGATGCGCGCGATCGGCTTCACGCGCGAGTTCAACCGCACCGACACCTGGATCACGGCGGTCACGGTGCTCTGGCCCGCGGTCTTCACGGTGATCTTCGTCGTGGGGACGGTCGTCGCGCTCGGTGCGTCGGCCGCGGGCGCGCCGATCGCCGAGGAGTCGTGGCTCGTCTTCTGGCGATGGTGGACCTGGCTCGTCCTCGCGACGGGCGTCGTGATCGTCGCGTGGTTCACGGTCGGCGGGATCCGCGACCTGCGCCGCATGTACGCGCATCTCGAGCGCTACGCCGCCGACGCGCGCGACGACGGCACGGTGTCCGGGGGCGGTGCGTCCGATGGAGTGGTGGCCGAGCGTGTCGCGAACGGGGAGCGTTCCAATGGCTGAGTTCTCGCGACGGCCGCTTCCGCTCGCAGGATGGCGCGTGCGCGCGACGGGTGGCGAGGGTTCGCCGAAGGTCGGCGACCGCGCCATCGACGCGGCGCCACTCTCGCAGCGCTCGATTCACGCGGTGCTCGCCGAGGCGGGCGTCCAGCGCCCCTGGGAGGGCGAGCGCGCCGAACTCGACAGCGAGTGGGTCGGCCGCACCGAGTGGACCTTCTCGGTCGAGGTCGAGGTGCCGCCGCGCGACGCGGGCCGGCACTGCGCGCTCGTGATCGAATCGCTCGATGGCCCGTGCGAAATCACGCTCGGCGGCGTACCGCTCGGCGTGCACGCGAGCGAGCACTTCCCGTTCGAGGCGCGCGTGCCGGGCGAACTCCGCGGCGAGCGCACGCGGCTCGAACTGCGATTCAAGTCGCCCGTCGCCGAGGTGCTGCGCTGGCAATCGCTCCTCGGCGCGCGCCCCGTGAACGGCGACTGGACGCCTTTCTCCTTCGCCCGCTCGGCCGCCTGCGGCTTCGGCTGGGACTGGGGGCCGCGCGTCGCGGGCGTCGGCCTCTACGGCGCGTGGTTCGAGAGCTGGGACGGCGCGCGCGTGACGGGCGTCTCGGTCGCGCAGCGCTGGAACGACGATGGCAGCGTCACGGTGCGGGTCTCGCCCGACGGCGAGTTCGATCCGTCCGAGATCGCCTGCGCGATCCGCGACCGCGGCTCGACGACATCGATCGCCTGCGATGCGCGCGGCGAGGCGACCTTCCGTCCGACACGCCTCTGGTCGACCTGGGACCGCGACGGCACCGAGGGCTGCGGCTGGAGCGCGATGGTGCGCGCGCGCGGCGCGGGCGGCGCGATGCGCCTCGCGGCGACCGCGCGATTCGCGCCGCGGCGCATCGAACTCGACGCGTCCGAGGATGCGGTCGGCCGGCGCTTCCGCTTCCTCCTCAACGACGAGCCGATCTTCGCGAAGGGCGCGAACCTCATCCCGCCACCGCTCGGACTCCGCCACGAGTACGACTGGCTGCGCGAACTCACGCGCTACCGCGAGACGGGCTTCAACATGGTGCGCGTCTGGGGCGGCGGCAACTACCTGCCCGACGCGTTTCACGACGCCTGCGACGCGCTCGGCATCCTCGTGTGGCAGGACTTCATGTTCGCCTGCGCGACCTATCCCGAGGACGAGCCGTTCGCGACGCTCGTCGCGCGCGAGGCGCGGCACCAGGTGCGGCGCCTCTCGCGGCATCCGTCGACCGCGCTCTGGTGCGGCGGCAACGAGGACATCCTCGCGTGGGCGAGCTGGGGTTGGAGGGAGCGGCTCGCCGAGGGGCAGTCGTGGGGGCTCCGCTACTGGACGAAGACGCTGCCCGACGCGGTCGCCGCGGACGATCCCGGCACGCCCTACTGGATCGAGAGTCCGTGGTCGGGCTCGCTCGAACGGCATCCGAACGATCCCGATCACGGCGATCGCCACACCTGGGACGCCGAGGCGAAGATCGAGGGCTACCGCACGATCCTGCCGCGCTTCTCGAGCGAGTTCGGCCACCAGTCGCCGCCGTGCTGGGCGACGATCGTCGAGTCGTGCCTCGATCCCGCGCGCCGGCCCGCGGCGATGTCGGCGGCGGATCTCGTCGAGGCGCTGAAGCTCCGTCAGAAGGCGTGGGGCGGCGACGACTTCCAGTACCGCCCGTTCCTCGAGGCGCGGTTCCGCCCCGCGCGCGACGCGCGCGAATACGCCGCGCAGGCGCAGCACCTGCAGGCGCGCGCGATGGAGGTCGCGGTGCGCTGGCTGCGCGCGAACGCGCCGCGCTCGATGGGCGCACTGATCTGGCAGTGGAACGATGTGTGGGCGGGGCACTCGTGGTCGCTCGTCGATGTCGCGGGACGCGCGAAGCCCGCATGGCATGCGGTGCGTGCGGCGTGCGCGCCCACGCTCCTCGCGATCGAGCCGACGGGCGGTTTCGCCGAGGGTCGCGGGGCGCGCGAGGTCGTTCTCGTCGACGACGCGGCGTTGCGCGATCCCACGGCGTTCGCGA
>JBJOHC010000260.1:0-5845 GCA_046047955.1 Planctomycetota bacterium | reverse complement strand
CGGAGGTCATGGAGCGGCGACGCCGCCGAAAGCGCGAGAATCGCAAGGCCGCCAAGGGCCGCCGCCTGCGCGCGAAGTCGCGGCGTGCGGCGCGCCCGATCCGCGTGCCCGATCCGGTGCGCCAGACGCTCGGCGGACGCCGTCGACAGCCGCTCCGCGACGCCGTGACGAGTGCCGGCGCCCTGCAGCCAGCCGAGCGCCGCGACGACCTCCGCCGCGGCATCGACCCGTGCCGCGCGCGTGGCCTCCGACCTCGATCGCTCGCCCGTCATGGCGCGTCAGCTGTAGCTCGACATCGGCTCGCACGCGCAGACGAGGTTGCGGTCGCCGTACGGGTTGTCGACGCGGCCGACCGCGGGCCAGAACTTGAAGTCCTTGAGCCACGGCGCGGGATACGCCGCCTCCTCGCGCGTGTACTTGTGCGTCCAGGCGCTCGCGGTCACGTGCGCGGCGGTGTGCGGCGCGTGCTTGAGCGGGTTGTCGGCCTTGTCGGCGCGGCCCTCCTCGATCGCGCGGATCTCGGCGCGGATCGCGATGAGCGCGTCGCAGAAGCGGTCGAGCTCGGCCTTCGACTCGCTCTCGGTCGGCTCGATCATGAGCGTGCCGGGCACGGGCCACGACATCGTCGGCGCGTGGAAGCCGTAGTCGATCATGCGCTTCGCGATGTCGTCGATCTTGATGCCCGCCGACCGGTCGAACGGCCGCATGTCGAGGATGAACTCGTGCGCGCAGAGCCCGTGCGCGTTCGTGTAGAGGACGTCGAAGTGCCCCTTGAGCCGCGTCGCCATGTAGTTCGCGTTGAGGATCGCGAGCTCGGTCGAGCGCTTGAGGCCGTCGGCGCCCATCATCGCGATGTACATCCACGGGATGACGAGGATCGACGCGCTGCCGTAGGGCGCCGCCGAGATCGGGCCGATCGCGTGCGTCCCCGCGTTTTCGGGCCGGACGACCGGGTGCCCCGGCAGGAAGTCCGCGAGGTGCGCCGCGACGCCGATCGGCCCCATGCCGGGACCGCCGCCGCCGTGCGGGATGCAGAAGGTCTTGTGCAGGTTGAGGTGGCAGACGTCGGCGCCGATGTGGCCGGGGCTCGTCAGGCCGACCTGCGCGTTCATGTTCGCGCCGTCCATGTAGACCTGCCCGCCGTGGCGGTGGACGATCGCGCACGCCTCGCGGATCCCCTCCTCGAAGACTCCGTGCGTCGACGGGTAGGTGATCATGAGCGCCCCGAGGTTCGCCGCGTTCGCCTCGGCCTTCGCGGCGAGGTCGGCGAGGTCGATGTTGCCCTGGTCGTCGCAGCCGACGGCCACGACCTTCATGCCGGCGATCACCGCGGTCGCGGGGTTCGTGCCGTGCGCCGAGGTCGGGATGAGGCAGACGTCGCGGTGCGCCTCGCCGCGGTGCTCGTGGTACGCGCGGATCACGAGCATGCCCGCGTACTCGCCCTGGCTGCCCGCGTTCGGCTGCAGGCTCATCGCCGCGAAGCCCGTCGCCTCGCAGAGCCACGCCTCGAGCGTGCGGAAGAGCTCCGCGTAGCCGTCCCACTGCGCGCGCGGCGCGAACGGGTGGATCTGCCCGAACTCGGGCCAGGTGACGGGAAGCATCTCGCTCGTCGCGTTCAGCTTCATCGTGCACGAGCCGAGCGTGATCATCGAGTGGACGAGGCTCAGGTCCTTCGAGACGAGCCGCGTGATGTAGCGGAGCATCTCGTGCTCGCCGTGGTAGCGGTGGAAGACCGCGTGCGGCATCAGCGCGCCCGTGCGGGCGAACGCCGCGGGCACCGCCGCCTCGCGCACCTCGACCGCGAGCGCGGTGGTCGCGCGCTTGCCGCCCGCGAAGACCTCGAGGAGCGCGTCGAGGTCGGCGACCGTCGTCGCCTCGTCGAGCGTGACGCCGAGCGTGCCGTCGCCGTAGCTGCGCAGGTTGATCCTCCGCGCCTCCGCGGTCGCGAGGACCTCGGCCGCGGAGAGCCCGCCGCCGAGCCGCACGCGCAGCGTGTCGAAGTACGCGCCGCCGCCGCAGTCGTGGCCGATCTTCGCGAGGCCCGCCGCGAGCGTGCGCGTCAGGCGGTGGATGCGTCCCGCGATCGCGCGCAGGCCGTCGGGTCCGTGGTAGACGCCGTACATGCCCGCCATCACCGCGAGGAGGACCTGCGCGGTGCAGATGTTCGAGGTCGCCTTGTCGCGGCGGATGTGCTGCTCGCGGGTCTGGATCGCCATCCGCAGCGCGCGGTCGCCGTGGCTGTCGCGCGAGACGCCGATGATGCGGCCCGGCATCTTGCGCACGTACTGCTCGCTCGTCGCGATGAAGGCCGCGTGCGGGCCGCCGAAGCCCATCGGCACGCCGAAGCGCTGCGCACTGCCGACGGCGATGTCGGCGCCCCAGCTCGCGGGGCTCGCGAGGAGGACGAGCGCCATCGGGTCGCACGCGGCGACCACGAGCGCGCCCGCGGCGTGCGTCTTCTCGGCGAGCGCGCGGTAGCACTCGATGCGGCCGTCGGTCGTCGGGTACTGGACGAGCGCGCCGCAGAACTCGGCGGTCGGCTCGAACGACGCGGCGCTGCCGACGACGACCTCGATCCCGAGCCACTTCGCGCGCGTCTCGACGACGGCGATCGTCTGCGGGTGGCAGTCCTCGGCGACGAAGAAGCGGCGGCGCTCCTCGCCCACGATCCCGCGGCACATGTTCATCGCCTCGGCGGCGGCGGTGCCCTCGTCGAGGAGCGACGCGCCCGCGAGCGGCAGGCCCGTGAGCTCGGCGATCATCGTCTGGAAGTTGAGGAGCGCCTCGAGGCGGCCCTGGGCGATCTCGGCCTGGTACGGCGTGTAGGCCGTGTACCACGCGGGGTTCTCGAGGATGTTCCGGAGGATCACGCCTGGGACGACGGTGTCGGTGTAGCCCATTCCGATGAACGAGCGGTGGACCTTGTTGCGCGACGCGAGCGCCTTGAGCGCCGCGAGCGTCTCGGCCTCGCCGCGCTCGGCGAAGGGGCCCGTGCGCGTCGGGTCGTCGATCTCCATCGCGCGGTCGAGGCGGATCGACCCGGGGACGGCCGCCGAGATCAGCGCGTCCATCGACTCGTAGCCGACCGCGCCGAGCATCGCCGCGATGTCGGCGGGCGACTGCGGGTTGTGCCGCGCGAAGAAGGTGTCGGTCGGACCGAGGGTGGTGGCGGACGCGGTGGGCGTGGGGGCGGTCGTCACGGTGGTCATCGGAGGGCTTCGCGCGGGGCGCGGGGCACGGTGGAGCGGTCGCCGACGCCGGCGACCGCGAAGCGACGAGTATAGAAGGAAGGCGCCGCGTCCCGAACGGCTCGTGCGGTGTTGGTGCTACGCTTCGCGTCCATGCGCCACACCCGCCCGCTGCGCGCCATCGCGCCCCTCGCCGGTCTCCTCATTCCGTCCCCGATCGCCTGCCGCGCGCTTTCCGCGCTCGCGGTGGCGGTGCTTTCGGCGTGCGCGTCGAGTCCTTCGGCTCCCGCGACCGCGTCCGCGGAGGCCGCGAAGCCCGCGCCCTTCGTCGCGACGGCGCCCGAGACGAAGGCGGCGCCCGCGAACACGACCGTCGCGACGCCGCCCGCTTCGTCCTCGACCGCTCCCGCGGTCGTCGGCGCGAAGCCGACGGGAACGGGCAGCACGGCAACGGGAAGCACGGCAACAGGAAGCGCGGGCGCGAGCCTGTTCGCGGACCTCACCGCGCCCGGCGAACGCACCCCCGCGATGCGCCCCGCGGCCCCCGCGCGGAGCCGCGCGGGCACCGTCGTCCCGGGTGAAGTCAATGTCTACACCTTCAAGCCCGCCGAGCGCTACATCGCGGTCGACCCGATGACGACCTCGATCCCGCAGGTCCTCGCCGACCTCGGCGCCGACGCCGCCGAGTGGTACCAGCATGTGCAGACCCTCTCGAACCCGTGGTTCGAGGGCCGTGTGCCGGGCAGCGACGGCATCGACCGCGCCGCCGACTACTGCGCCTTCTGGATGGCGAAGGCCGGCCTCGAGCCCGCGTTCGCGGAGGGTTCGCAGGCGAACGCCGACGACCCGTGGCGCCAGCCCTTCGACCTCCCGACCGCACGCCTGCGCGCGGTCGAGAAGCCGGGCGACGAGGAGGCGATCGCGAAGGCGGGCCCGACCGTCACCCACAATGTCGGCGGCATCCTGCGCGGCAAGGGCGAACTCGCCGACCAGTGGATCGTGATCGGCGCGCACTACGACCACGTCGGATTCGGCATGTACGGCGCCGATCCGAAGAACCGCGGCAAGCTCCACCCGGGCGCCGACGACAACGCGAGCGGCACGAGCGGCATGCTCGTCATGGCGCGTCGCCTCGCCGAGGAGTACGCGGCGGCGGGCGACGACGCCGACCTCCGCAGCGTCCTCTTCCTCGCCTTCAGCGCCGAGGAGATGGGCCTGAACGGCTCGCGCGCCTTCGTGAAGAGCCCGTCGGTGCCCGCCGACAAGGTCGATGTCATGCTCAACATGGACATGATCGGCCGCATCCGCCAGGACAAGCTCGTCGTCGGCGGCGTCGAGAGCGCGAAGGGCTTCCGCGACGCGCTCGACCCCTTCTTCAAGGAGAGCGGCCTCGAGATCTTCGCCGACCCGAGCGGCCGCGGACCGAGCGACCACGCGAGCTTCTACGGCGTCGGCATCCCCGTCCTCTTCTTCTTCAGCGGCGTGCACGATGTCTACCACCAGCCGGGCGACCAGGGCTACTCGATCGACCCGCGCGGCGTGCCCGCGGTGCTCGACCTCGTCGAGCGGATCGCGATGTGGCGCGCGGGCGACGACGAGCGGCTCGAGTTCGCGCGCGCGGGCGAGGGCGGTGAGGGCGGCGAGCGCGCGGCGCGCGGCCGGCGGCCCGGGGGTCAGGATCGGGGCTACGCGGGCGTGCGCCTCGGCATCCAGCCCGGCATGGGCGAGGAGGGCGAGTCGGGCATCCGCATCGAGAGCGTGAGCCCCGGCACGAGCGCGGCCGACGCGGGAATCAAGGCGGGCGATGTCCTCCTCGCGTGGGACGGCACGTCGCTCGACGACATCGCCGCGATGATGACGAAGCTCCGCGCGGCGAAGCCGGGCGATGTCGCGAAGATGAAGATCCTCCGCGGCGACGAGATCCTCGAGATCGATGTGACCCTGAAGGCCTCGTCCGCGCCGCAGCGGCCGCAGCAGGATTGACGCGGGAACCCGCGGACGAACGCGGACGACCGCGGAGGAGGCGCGATGAAGCGGAGTGCGATCGACGGCGGCGGGATGCCGCGACACGCCCGTTCGGCGGTCCTCGCGGTGGCGGCGATCGCCCTCGCGCAGGCGTGCGGTCCCGCGCCGAAGGCGGGCGAGCCGCCCGTCGGCGAAGCGGCGCCGGACGCGACCGTCGCCGCACCCGCCGACGCCGCGGCCCCGGCCGAAGGCGCCGAGACGGACGCGGCCGCGACCACCGCGCCCGCCGCCGACGCGTCGACCGCGATCGACCCCGACGCCCCGCCCGCGGGGCGCCCGCGCATGCTCGCCGACCTCTACAGCCGCGCCGACTTCCGCGGCGAGGGCGGCAGCGGCAAGGTCTACATGGGCCGCGAGATCAGCGAGGTCATGGGCCACTTCGGAATCGGCTGGCTCGAGCGCCCCGAGCGCGAGCGCGAGGAGCGCACCGACCTCCTCGTCGACGCGCTCGCGCTGAAGCCGACCGACGCCGTCGCCGACATCGGCGCGGGCAGCGGCTACTTCACCTTCCGCATGTCGCCGCTCGTCCCCGAGGGCGTCGTCTACGCGACCGACATCCAGCAGGAGATGCTCGATGTCGTCGCCGAGCGCGCGCTCGAGGAGAACGCGCTCAACGTGATGCCCGTCCTCGG
>JBJOHC010000259.1:0-9614 GCA_046047955.1 Planctomycetota bacterium | reverse complement strand
GCGCGGTCGGCGACGACGCCTGCGGCACGCTCCCCGACTTCGGCAACTGGCGCGACGGCAGCGGAACGCTCGTCGATCCCGTGCGGAATGTCGGTCTCGTCATGCCCTTCGCGAAGGGTGTGAGCGCGAAGAGCTACGACTTCGACGCGAAGGGCGACGAGACGAAGCTCGACTACCCCGCCATCATGGCGAAGGTGCACGCGGCGGGCTACGCCGGCGCGATCGGCATCGAGTACGAAGGAAAGCGCCTCTCGGAGCACGACGGCATTCTCGCGACGAAGACGCTCCTCGAGCGTCTCGGCTGCAAGGCCTGACCCTCGTTCCGCCTGCGCTCGCGGTCGCGCCCGTCGCGCCGGGTTGATCCGATCGACATGATCTGATCGAGGTGATCCGATCGACGCGATCCGAGCCTCGCGTGCATCGCCCCAAACGACGGCTGTCAGCCAGGCGAACCGTCGGCGAGTTCACCCTCGAGGATCTCGAACCGTTCGAAGAGGAACGCCGGGCTCACGGTGCAACCGACGAGGGTCCAGTCGCCCAGCGCGCGCGCCCGCTGCCATGCGTGCGGCGGCACGATCCGCTGCGGGAGTTCGCCCGCGCCGATCGCCGTCCCGAGCCGTTCGATCCGTGTCGGGCCTCCCTCGGGGCGAATCGAGAGTTCGAGCGGGGCGCCCGCGTAGTGGTGCCAGATCTCCGCGGCGTCGACGCGATGCCACCTGTTCTCGACCCCGCCCGGAAGGAGGAAGAGGATCGCCGTTCCCGAGCCGCGGCCGCCGTCGGGCGGAAGGTCGCGCCAGGTCTCGCGGTAGAAGCCGCCCTCGGGATGCGGCGCGAGCTCGAGCGTTCGCACGAGATCGTCGGCGGTCATGTTCTCGAGGCGGCGCGGATCGGCGCCCTCGGGTGTCGCAGCGGGATGCATGCGGCACTTATACTCGCGCCCTTCGCCCGCAGTCCGAACCGCAGCTCCAAGGAGGGGCCGCCGATGAGCGCCTGCAGCCAGCACACCATGTCCCAGGCGTCGGTCGCCGATGGCGCCGCCGCCCACCCGACCCGAATCCCGACCCCGATCACGATGAGCGAACCGAAGTCCTCCCGCTCGACCCCGTCCGACACCGGCGCCATCCTCGTCACCGGCGCGGGTGGCGAGATGGGGCACGCGCTCCTCGCGTCGCTTGCGGCGCGGTGGCACGGGCGTCGCGAGATCATCGCGGTCGACCTTCGCGAGCTGCCTGCCGATCGCGCCGCGCACGCGACCGCGTCGTACGCCGCCGATGTCTCCGACGCGTCCGCGATTGACGACATCGGACTCCATCACGATGTCTCCGAGGTCTGGCATCTCGCCGCGCTCCTCTCGACGAGCGGCGAGCGTCGCCCCGAACTCGCCCTCAGGGTGAATGTCGGCGGCAGCGCGAACCTCCTCAAGCTCGCCGCCGACGCCGCCGTCCGCCGCGGCGGTCCCGTCAAGTTCCTCTTCCCCTCGACGATCGCGATCTACGGCGTTCCGACCCTCGAGGCGAAGCGCGCCGCGGGCCGCGTGGGCGAGGACGCGTGCCTCGAGCCGATCACGATGTACGGCGTCAACAAGCGCGCGGTCGAGGAGATCGGCCGCTACTACGCGCGCCACTACCGCCTGCTCGAGGCGAACCGCCCCGACTGCACGGTCGATTTCCGCTCCATCCGCTTTCCGGGCATCATCTCCGCCGACACCGTGCCCACGGGTGGAACGAGCGACTACGGCCCCGAGATGCTCCACGCCGCCGCGCAGGGAAGGCCCTACGCGTGCTTCGTCCGTCCCGACGCGCGCATTCCCTTCATGACGATGCCGGACGCGGTGCGCTCGCTCATGGAACTCGCCGAGGCGCCCCGCGGGAATCTCACGCGGCTCGTCTACAACGTGGGCGCGTTCGCGCCGAGCGCCGAGGAGATCGCCGCGAAGGTGCGCGGGTTCTTCCCGACCGCCGACATCACCTACGCGCCGACCCCCGAACGGCAGCGGATCGTCGACAGCTGGCCCGAGGATGTCGACGACGCCGCCGCCCGTCGCGACTGGGGATGGAAGCCCGAGCACGACTTCGACCGCGCCTTCGCCGACTACCTCGTCCCGAAGATCCGCGCGCGCTACGGCTGCTGATCGAGACCGAGCCCCGTGCGACTGGCGCTAGACTCCGCGCCATGACCACGCTCGCCGCCCCGACCTTCCCCTCGCGCACGCACGAGATCCTCGAGAGCCTCCGCAAGAGCGGGCAACTCAAGCATCTCCAGACGATCGAGGGTCCGATGGACGCGACCGTGCGTCTCAAGGGCTACGGCGAGGTCGCCTGCTTCTGCTCGAACAACTACCTCGGACTCGCGAACCATCCCGAGGTCGTCGAGGCGGGCATCGACGGCATCCGCCGCTACGGCGCGGGCACCGCGAGCGTCCGCTTCATCTGCGGCACCTTCGACTGCCACCACCGTCTCGAGGAGCGGATCGCCGACTTCTACGGCGTCGAGGCCGCGTACACCTTCACGAGCTGCTGGAACGCGAACGAGGCGATCTTCCCGACGCTGTGCGAACCGGGCGACATCATCATCTCGGACGAGCTGAATCACGCGTCGATCATCGACGGCATCCGGCTCGCCGCGGTCATCAAGAAGGGTCTGCTCAAGACGGTGTACCGGCACAACGACCTCGCGTCGCTGCGCGAGAAGCTCGTCGCGGCCCGCGCGAATCCCGAGATGACGGGCACGATCTGGGTCGTCACCGACGGCGTCTTCTCGATGGAGGGAGACATCGCCGACCTGCCCGCGATGCGGGCCCTCTGCGACGAATTCGGCGCCTATCTCGCGGTCGACGACTCGCACGGCACGGGCGTGATGGGCGCGACGGGGCGCGGCACCCACGAGCACCAGGGCCTGTCGGGGACGCGGATCGACTACCTGACGGGCACGCTCGGAAAGGCCCTCGGCGGCGGGGCGGGTGGCTACATCGCGGGCTCGCGGGCGGCGATCGAGCTCCTGATCCAGCGGGGGCGGCCGACGCTCTTCTCGAATGCGCTTCCCTGCACCGTCGCCTGCAGCGCCGACAAGGCGATCGAGGTCCTGATGCGGGAGCCCGAGCGGGTCGCGCGGCTCCGCCAGAATGTCGACGCGGCCCGGGCGGGTATCCGCGACGCCGGATTCGAGGTCCTCGAGAGCCCGACCGCCATCTGCCCGATCATCGTCCACGACACGGCCAAGGCCATCGCGATGTCGAAGCGGCTGCTTGAACTCGGCGTCTTCGTGATTGGCTTCGGCTTCCCGGTCGTCCCCGAGGGACACGCCCGCCTGCGGGTGCAGATCTCGGCGGCCCACACCGACGCCCACATCGCGGCATTGGTGGCGGGGCTGCGTCAGATCCGCTCCGAGTTCCGAGAATAGTGGGGCGGATACCCCCGCAAGTCAGGTTTTGGCGTCGATTTCTCTGTTTGGAATTCGAGAAACGCGCGATGTGGGGCTTGCGGAAGACGAATTGCGCGACATGATGCGCGCGTCGCGTTTGCGACCCCGTTGGAGGCGGGAACTGGGACTGTCCCCATCGGCGATCTGATCGTCGGTGGTTCATGTGTGTCCTGTTCCCCTCATTCCGGGTTCCCCATGTCCATCCGAGAGAGAATGGCTGCGGCGATGGTGCCGCTTATGCTGGTTGCTTCATCCGAGGCGACCATGATCGACGCCACCTACCTGGGGAACGGTGCGTACCAGACCCACCGTGCCGGCTTCAGCGCCGCGCTGTCGTGGGACTCGTCCGCCGCGGTCACGACCTACAACCTGAAGCTCTCGGAGCACAATTGGTCGGTCAAGGGCGAGGCCGTGACCACCTGGTGCGTGCAGATCTTCCAGGGTCTCACGGCGGGGTCCACCTACCAATTCGATGTCGTGGAGGCCGAGATGGTGCCGCAGGCGCCGCCGGCTCCCGGACCGATGGGAATGACGAAGGCGAACCTCCTTCGCGACGCTGCCGCGCGCTGGCTCGGTGCGGACGGTCGGGTCGTTGCGAGCGCGGGAAATGCCAACGCTGCGGCGGCCGCCTTCTCGACCCTCCTCTGGGAGGTGACCCACGAGAACCTCGGGACCACGGACATCGCGACCGCCCGCGATCGGCTTTCGCTCGATCTCGGCGCGTTCCGCGCCATCCTGACGGGTGAAGCCGCCACGATCTACGGCAAGATGGTCGCCTCGCTCGGCCAGGGCGGGTGGCTCACGGCCGATCTCGAGGGCTGGCGGAACGGCACGATCCAGGACCAGATCCGGCTCGTCCCCGCCCCAGGGGCGCTCGCGCTCCTCGCGGTCGGACTGGCCGCCGGTCGCCGTCGTCGCTGATCTTCGGCCGCACAACCGATCCAGAACGCGCAAGGCGCCGACCCGAGGGTCGGCGCCTTGTCATTGTCACGAGGTTCGATTGGCTCTCAAAGAAATCGCGCAAAGATTGCCCAGAGGCGCGCAGAGGATCGTCGCGGGCGTCTCTTCCCCTCCGCGCCGGGGCTGTCTCCCTGGTGGCGTGCGTCTGAGAGAGAGGAAGCTGGACTTCCGGGAGAGAATCATGAATCGCGTTCTGACAAGTGGAGCCGTGACGGCCTCGGCGCTCTGCCTGACGCTGTCCGCGGACGCCGGGATGATCTCGGCGACCTACCTCGGAGCCGGCGCGAGCCAGTTCCAGCAGGCGGGCTACAACAACAACCTGGCCTGGGACTCGACCGGCTCGGTGAACATGTACAACCTGCGCATGTCGGAGCACCGTTGGGATGTCGGCGGCAAGGTCGCCTACACCTGGTGCGTCCAGATGTTCCAGGGCCTCACGGGTGGCACGAACTACGAGTTCGAGCTCGTCGAGGCGGAGATGGTGCCGCAGGCGCCGCCCGCGCCCGGTCCGATGGGCGTGACGAAGGCGAACCTCATGCGCGACGCGATGGCCCGCTGGCTCGACGCGGACAGCCGCGTGATCGCCTCGGCCGGCAGCGCGAACGCCGCGGCGGCCGCCTTCTCGGCGCTCGTCTGGGAGATCTCCCACGAGAACCTCGGCACGACCGACATCGACACCGCGCTCATGCGCATGTCGCTCTCGACGGGTGCGTTCCGTTCGAACCTCACGGGCGAAGCCGCGACGATCTACGGCAAGATGATCGCCTCGCTCGGCAAGGGCGGCTGGCTCTGGACCGACGCGGAAGGCTGGCAGAGCCCCTCGGCGCAGGATCAGATCCGCCTCGTCCCCGGTCCCGGCGCGCTCGCGCTGCTCGCGATCGCGGGCGCCCGTGGTCGTCGCCGCCGCTGATCGGCCACTCGGTTGAATGTGCGACGACCGGCCCTCTGGCCGGTCGTCGCCTTTTTGGATCATGCCGCCACGCCGCCCGCGCGGCCGTATGGATTCGGTTCAGTTCCAGGAATGGGCGCGCCACCCCGTTGCGAATGCGGGGAGAGCGGGGACAATCGGGACATGGGTGTTCGGCCCTTGCCAAGGACGGCCATCGGACTTCCGCGACCCGCGGGAAGCCTCGCGCGAAGCATCGCGGAGCCACCGCTCCGCGCCGTCGAGTGGCTGCTCGGACTTTCGGGGATCGAGGCGGCGGCGAAGCGCGTCGAGCGCGGACTCGAGACCAATGGCGCGCTCGGCGAGGTGATGCTCGAGTCGACCGGTGTGCGCGCCGTCGTCGACGCACGCGAACTCGCGCAAATTCCCGCACGCGGTGGAGCCGTCCTCTGCTCGAACCATCCCTTCGGGGGCGCCGACGCGATCACGCTGATCGCGCTCGCACTCCGTCGCCGCGCCGATGTGAAGGTGCTCGCGAACGGGATGCTGCGGCGGCTGCCGTTCATGTCGGAGCACTGCATCTTCGTCGACCCGTTCGGCGGCGCCGACGCGGCGCGCGCGAACGCGGCCGCCTTGCGCGACGCACTCGGCTGGCTCCGTGACGGACACCTGTTGATCGTCTTTCCCGCGGGCGAGGTGAGTGCGATCGCGTGGGGGCGCTGGACACCCGCGGATCCACCCTGGTCGGTGATTCCGTTCCGCCTCGCGCAGAAGACGGGCGCCCGCGTCGTGCCCGCATGGTGCGACGGCTGCAACCGGACGATCTTCCACGCGGCGGGGCTTCTGCATCCGAGGCTTCGCACGGCGCTCCTGCCCGGCGAGTTCGTCGCGCGCTTCGGCCGCGAGGTCCACTACCGGATCGGCGCGCCGTTCGACTCGACCGACGGGGGGCTCGCGCCCGAGGAGCTCGCGCGGCTCGCGCGCGGTCGTTGCGAACTCCTTCGCGGAGAGGCGCGGCCGCCCTCGCCTGCGGTGCCGTCGGTCCACATTGCCATCGCCCCTTCGCGCTCGAGCGGCGCCGAGCTGCGCGCGGAACTCGAGGCGCTCGGCCCGTCGGGCGTCCTCGCGCGAGAGGGGAGCTTCACCGTCTACACCGGGCGCGCATCGGCGCTGCCCCGCACGATGCACGAACTCGGACGGCTCCGCGAGGAGGCGTTCCGCGCCGTCGGTGAAGGAAGCGGGAAGGCGCTTGATCTCGACCGCTTCGACGATCACTACCACCAGCTCGTCCTCTGGAACGACGCGCGCGGCGAGATCGCGGGCGGCTATCGCGCGGGCGTCGTCGCCGAGGTCGCACGCGACGAGCGCGGCGACATCGACCTTGGCCGCCTCTATACGAGCACGCTCTTCGAGTATTCACCGAGGCTCGTCGAGCAGCTCGGCGACGCGGTCGAACTCGGCCGCTCCTTCGTCCGTCCGAGCTACCAGCGGCAGCCGCTGCCGCTTTCGCTCCTGTGGCGCGCCATCGCGGTCTTCATGGCCCGCGGCGGACATCGGCGGCTCTTCGGGCCGGTGAGCATCTCGAACGAGTACACCTCGATGTCGAAGGAGCTCATCATGGAGTTCCTCGAGCGGCACCGTCTCTCGGTTCCGTTCGCGCCGCTGGTGAAGCCGCGGCACCCGCCCGAACGGAGCGCGGTCGCCGGTTGGACCGGACGCGAGCGCGGTGCGGCGACGGCCGACATGGCCCGCCTCGACCGGCTCGTCGAGGAGATCGAGCGCGGCGAACGGGCGGTTCCCGTCCTCCTGCGGCAGTACCTGCGGCTGAACGCGCAACTCCTCGCCTTCAACGTCGATCCCGACTTCGGCGATGTGGTCGACGCGCTGATGCTCGTCGACATCGGGCAGATCGATCCGAGGATCCTGCGCTACTACCTCGGCGACGCGGCTCCCGCGTGACCGGGGGCGCGTGGGCTCCGAGCGAAGTCGCAGCGAAGGAAGTCGCAGGTGCGGCGCGCGCTCAGCGCACGCTGATCGCGGGCGCGTTGAACTGCCCGAGCATCGCGAGCGTCGAGACGCGCTGCGCGACATTGCGGGCGATCGCGTCGAGTTCGGCGCCGAGACGCGCGTCGTTCCAGTTCGCGAGCGGCGTGCCGCGGTCGCTGTGGACGCGCAGTGCGGGACGGATCGCGAGCGACCCGAGGAACGAGAGTCCCATCGTCTGCGCCATGATCTCGGCGCCGCCCTTTCCGAAGAGGTCGTGCTCGCGCCCGGTGTCGTCGACGAAGGAGCTCATGTTCTCGACGACGCCGAGGACCGGCACGCCGAGCTCCTCGAACATGCGCGCGGCGCGGCGCGCGTCGTCCTGCGCGACCTGCTGCGGCGTGCAGACGATGACCGCACCAGAGAGGGGCAGGAGCTGCGAGAGCGTGAGCGGCACATCGCCCGTTCCCGGCGGAAGGTCGACGACGAGGTAGTCGAGTTCGCCCCACTCGGTCTGGGTCGCGAGCTGCTTGAAGGCGCCGTGCGCCATCGGGCCGCGCCAGATGAGGGGCTTGTCGGGATCGACGAGCTTTCCGATCGTCATCGCCTTGATGCCGTGCACCTCGAAGGGAAGCAGCATGTTGCCGCGGGCCTGCGTCGCCTCGTCGTCGAGTCCGAGCATGGTGGGGCCGCTCGGTCCGTAGATGTCGCCATCGAGAAGTCCCGCGCGCGCACCCATCCGCGCGAGCGCGACCGCGAGATTGACCGCGATCGTCGACTTGCCGACGCCGCCCTTTCCGGCGCCGACCGCGATGACCTGCCGCACGCCGGGGAGGGGATTCGCGGCGTCGCGCGTCTTCTCGTTCGCGCGGCGCACGTCGGCCGTGAAGGTGAGATCGATGCCCGCGCAGGGAACGCCGAGCGCCGCGGCCTTCGCGCGCACCGCGGCCTCGACATCGGCGCGGATCTTGTCCTTCATGGGACACGCGGGGGTGGTGAGCTCGACCGTGATCAGGGCGCGGTCGCCCTCGACGCGGGTCTCCTTCACCATGCCGAGCGTGACGAGATCCTTGCGGATGTCTGGGTCGAGGACGGTGCGGAGGGCGTCGGTGAGATCGGCGGGGGTCAGTGGCATGGTGGATTCCGAAAGGGCCGATCGTAGCGCGTGTCGGACGCGCGAATGCGTCGGTGCGATCCTGCGGATGCGTCGCGTGGAGGAGAGGCTGGGAAAGAAGAAGGGCTCCCGCGCGGGAGCCCTTCGCAAGTCGCCTCGATCGCGCGTCGGCGAACGCGCTTCAGCTGCCGCCGAAGACGCGGATGTCGTCGTATTCGTTGACGGCGTAGGGACCGGCCGGAATGGTGACGATGTTCACCACGGGGCTGGTCTGACTGCCGGGACCGTCGTTGCGCGCGAAGAAGATGCCGTCCTTCCCCGCGCTCATCACGACGATCGCGCCGCGCGGCGAGCTCGTGAGCGGCGCGCTCGCGGTCCCGTAGGCGGGATTCCGGATGATCTGCGCGAGCGTCGCGTTCTGCTGGTTCGCGGTCGCGGCGCGCAGGATGCTGTTCGCCTGGTCCTGGCCGAGTTCGCCGAGGGCCGACGAGTTCAGGTAGGGGCGCAGCGGCTGGAACGCGAAGATGCAGTCGACCATCGAGTCGGCGGGGAGGGCGCCGGCGACGAGCGTCGATCCCTGCGGGCGCATCTGGCGCATGTAGAGGATCGGCGTGCCCCACGAGTCGAGGAGGTCGGGGATGCGGTACGGGTCGTCGGCGAAGGGGTCGTCGGCGTTCGCGCCGCCGTACTGGCCGGGAGAGGCGATCAGGTCGTCGGCCTTCGGCGAGAAGAACGACTTGTACTGGACGCCGCGGACCCGCGGCCCTTCGCCGACCTTCGCCGGGTTCACGCGGATGGCGAAGGTGCCGAAGGTGCTGCCGCCGTTGAAGACGATCTCGGTCCAGCTGTTGTAGGGCGCCACGTTGTAGGCGGGATCGTCCTGGGGAATCGCGCCGCCGCAGAGGTGGAGGATCGCGTTCTCCGTGCCCGAGATCTTCGGGTCGGCCGCGAGGATCGCCTCGGGCACGATGCCGGGATAGAAGCCGAACTGCTGCTGGAAGACCTCGCAGGCCTTGGCGAACTCCTGCATCAGGTTCTCCGACTGCGTCTTGCGCGCGCGCTCCTGCACGCGGCTCAGCGCCGGGAGGAGGATCCCGATCAGGAGCGCGATGATGCCGATGACGACGAGCATCTCGGTGAGCGTGAAGCCGCGGCGCGACGAGGCGGCGCGGACGGTCGATGCGGGACGCAGGTGGAGCGTGGGCATGGGAGGCATCCTAACGGAAGCCGTTCGTCGGCAGGATGGCGACG
>JBJOHC010000258.1:0-5643 GCA_046047955.1 Planctomycetota bacterium | reverse complement strand
CACGACCGAGTGCACCGAGAGGACGAGCGGCGTCGAGAGCGCGGCGAGCAGGAGGTACGCGCGCTCGTAGCGGTGCCAGTGGCGGTTCGAGCCGCGCCAGCCGAGGCTGAAGAGGCCGTAGCCGATCTGCTGGACCTTGCCCTTTGCGCGGTCGCGCAGGGTGGCGAGGTCGGGCACCATGCCCGTGTACCAGAAGAGGAGCGACACGGTGAAGTAGGTCGACACCGCGAACACGTCCCAGAGGAGCGGCGAGCGGAACTGCGGCCACATCTCCATCTGGTTCGGGATCGGGAAGAGCCAGTACGCGAACCACACGCGCCCGACGTGCACGCCCGGGAAGAGGCCCGCGCAGATGACCGCGAAGATCGTCATCGCCTCGGCGAAGCGGTTGATGCCCGTGCGCCACTTCTGCCGGAAGAGGAAGAGGATGGCGCTGATGAGCGTGCCCGCGTGGCCGATGCCGACCCAGAACACGAAGTTCGTGATGTCGTAGGCCCACATGACGGGGTTGTTGAGGCCCCAGGTGCCGACGCCCGTGAAGATCAGGTAGGTGACGCAGACGCCGAGCACGCTCAGGAGCCCGAGCGCGCCCGCGAAGGCGACGTACCAGGTGAAGGGCGCCTTGTCGGCCTCGTTGACGCGACAGACCGTCGCGGTCACCTCGGCGAAGGTGTCCATGTTGAGGACCAGCGGCGCGCGCTCGCCGGGCGTGTCGACCGTGTTGTCGGTCATCCGGCCGTGGGTGGTGTGGGTCGTGAGCGTGGTCATCGTGGCGCTCCGGGATCAGTGGGCGTGATCGCCGTGGTCGTGGTCGTGATCGTGGTCGTGGCCGTGGTCATGGCCGTGACCGTGACCGTGGTCGTCGTGCGAGTGGTCGACCGCGGGATTCTTCACGCGGGCGAGGTACTTGACGCGGGGCTTCGTGTTGAGCTCCTCGAGGAGGTCGTAGCTGAGCTTGCTCTTCACGAGCTTCGAGACGCGGCTCGAGGCGTCGTTGAGGTCGCCGAAGACGATCGCCTTCGTCGGGCACGCCTGCTCGCAGGCGGTGACGACGGTGCCGTCGGGGATCGACCAGGTCGAGCGGCCGCTGTCGGGACCGCCCGCCTTCGCCCACTCGTTCTTGGCGCGGATCTTCGCCTCCTGGATGCGCTGCATGCAGAACGAGCACTTCTCCATCACGCCGCGCGAGCGCACCGTGACCTCGGGGTTGAACTGCATGCGCTGCCAGGCGTCGGGCGCGTCGCCGATCGCGTACTTCGCGTCGGGGATGTCCTTGTAGTAGGACGGCTCGACCTTGAGGAAGCCCTCCTCGCGGCTCGGCGCGCGCTTCTGGTAGTCGAAGAAGTTGAAGCGGCGGACCTTGTAGGGGCAGTTGTTGCTGCAGTAGCGGGTGCCGATGCAGCGGTTGTAGACCATCACGTTGATGCCCTGCTCGTCGTGCACGGTGGCGGCGACGGGGCAGACCTGCTCGCAGGGCGCGTTCTCGCACTGCATGCAGGTGAGCGGCTGCACGGCGAAGCCCGAGGGGCTGTCGGCCGACTTGCCGCGGAAGTAGCGGTCGACGCGGATCCAGTGCATCTCGCGGCCGCGCGCGACCATCGCCTTGCCGACGATGGGCACGTTGTTCTCCGCCTGGCAGGCGACGACGCACGCGCTGCAGCCCGTGCAGGTCGAGAGGTCGATCGACATCGCCCAGCGGTACTTCGCGCCGTCGAGGTTCGACTCCTCCCAGAGCGAGAGGCGGTGGGCGACATGGCCGACATGGCGCGCGAAGTCGGGGTGCTCGCGGTAGTGGGCGAGCGACGACTCGCGGACGAGGGCGGGGAGGCGCTCCTGGATGCCGTCGGCGGGAACCTCGGCGACGAGCGCGTCGGCCGCGCCGTGGTCCTGCGTGTGGGCGAACTCGTAGGACGCGCCGGTCGCGGCGACCGTCGCCGTCACCGCGCCGTGCGCGGTGGTCGTGCGGAGGGGGTAGGCGTTGAAGCCCGCGCCGTTCGCGATGCGGCCCGCGACCTCGCCGCGGCCGTAGCCGAGGGCGATCGAGGCGCAGTTCGTCGCGTGGCCGGGAAGCGCCCACGCCGCCGCCTCGATCGAGGCGCCGCCCGCGGAGACCTTCACCATCGAGCCGTTCTTCAGGCCCTTCTCGCGCATCGTCGCGGGCGACATGAGGAGCGCGTTGTCCCATGTGATCTTCGTCGCGGGATCGGGGAGCTCCTGCTGCCAGCCGAGGTTCGCGAAGTGACCGTCGGCGACCTTGCCGTCGAAGAGGAACGCGACCTCGAGGCCGTCGCCGCCGCGCGCCGCGGCCTTCGAGCAGAGGTCGGCGAGCGCCGAGGCGTTCATGCGCGGTGCGCCCGAACCCTTCGCCGCGGTGCCCTCGACGAAGCCGCGGTCGAGGTTCGACCGCCACCACGCCTCGAACGCCGCGCCCGAGAGGCCGCTGACCTTCATGTGCGCGCGGCGGACGATCTCGTAGCTCGAGGTCGCCTCGTCGCCCGTGAGGAGCGCGAGGACCTCGAGCGCGTTGCGACCGCCCTGCTCGTTGCCGACGATCGGCAGGATGAGCGGCTGCTGCACGGTGATCGAACCGTCGATCGCGCGACCGTCCGACCACGACTCGAGGCTGTGCGCCGAGGGCACATGCCAGGTGCAGGCCGACGAGGCGCTCGTCTCGTTCCGGTAGAACGAGAGGTGGACGACGGTCTTCGCCTTCGACATCTTCGCGGCGAAGTCGAGGTCGGCGGGCGCGTCGTAGGCGGGGTTGCCGCCGAGGACGACGAGCGTCTCGATCGCGCCCGAGGCGAGCGCGCCCGCGAGCTCGGCGAGCTGCGCGGCGTCGCCCTTCGCGGGGCCGTCCATGTACTCGACGGTGTTGCCGGTGGCGCCGAGCGCGTCGTTGATCGCGGCGGCGAGGGCGATGGTCGCGGGATCCTGCGCGGGGCCCGCGACGACGAGCGCGTCCTTGCCCGCGGCCTTCAGGTCGGCGACGAGTTCGGCGAAGACCTCCTTGCCGTGCGCGTCGAGGATCGACGCCGCGGCGGGCGCGCCCGCGAGCGCGTCGGCGCCCGCGACGCCGAGCTCCTTCGCCACCATCGCGGCGAAGACGGCGACATCCGAGCGGCGGAGCGCGAAGCGTTCATCGGCGCTCATGCCCGTGACGGTCACCGAGGGCTCGGCGACGTACATGCGCGAGAGCGTCTGCTCGGCGGGATTCGACGACTCGACGCGGCGTCCCTTCGCCCACGCGGCCGACATCGCGACGCCCGAGATCGGGCAGCCGAGGAGGTCGGCGTCGAGGGCGAGGATCACCCGCGCGCGATCGAGGTGCGGCATCGCGACCTTGCTCGCGCCGAAGACGGCGGTCGTCGCGTCGACCGCGGCGTCCATCGACATCGCGTTCCACGAGCCCCACCACGCCTTCGGGTAGAGCGCGGCGACGCGCGACTGCATGTCGGCGAGGGTCGGGCTCGCGCTCCGGTCGACGAGGATCGCGAGACCCGCGCCGCCGTTCGCCTTGAAGCCCGCGGAGGCGTCGGCCGCCCACGCGGCGAAGTCGCTCCAGGTCGAGGGCTGTCCGTCCTTGAGGACGGCGCGGCTCCGGTCGGGGTCGTAGAGCTCGAGGATGCGCGACTGGATGAGCGCGCTCGAACCCGAGGCGAAGGGAACGGCGGGGTTCCCCTCGAGCTTGATCGGACGGCCGTCGTAGCTCTTCGCGAGGACGGGCCAGGAGACGCCGCCGATCTCGACCGAGGTCGCGTAGTGGACGGGCACGCCCGCGACGCGGCCCGGATTCGCCGCGGCGAAGGGCACGATCGTCGTCTCGGGCCAGCGGCGGCAGGCCGCGAGACCCGCGAGCGCGAAGCCCGCGCCCATCAGCTTGATGAAGGTGCGGCGGTCCTCGCCCTCGGCGAGCTCCTGCGCGTTCGGGCCGAACTCGCGCGCCATGAGGGCGCGGAACTCGGGGGTCTTCTCGAGGTCGTCGGCGCTGCGCCAGTACTCGGCGCGCGCGAACTTCGCGGCCTCGTGGCGGTCGGTGGTGTCGCAGCCGGTTCGTGCGTCGTGCATCGTGGATCCCTTGAGGGTGGCGCCGCCGCCCGGAGGCGCGGCGACCGAATCGCCCGTGTCAGCTCAGCGGTGGCAGGTCGAGCAGTCCTCGCTCGGCTGGATGTGGAACTTCTCGACGAGGGCCTTGCGCTCGTCGGCGCTCATCTCGAGCTTCTGGTCCCAGGCGAGGTTCGTGATCTCGCTCGCGGGACGGATGCGGTCGCCGGGGTTGCGGTGGCAGTCGAGGCACCAACCCATCGAGAGCGGCGACTCCTGCCAGACGACCTCCATCGTGTCGATGCGGCCGTGGCACTCGACGCAGCTCACGCCGCGCGTGACGTGCGCGCTGTGGTCGAAGTACGAGTAGTCGGGCAGCTTGTGAACGCGCTTCCACTCGACGGGGAGACCCGTCTCGTAGCTCTCGTGGACGGGCGCGAGCTTCGGGCTCTCGGGCCGCACCATCGTGTGGCAGTTCATGCAGGTCTGGGTCGGAGGCACCGACGCGTGCGCCGCCTTCTCGACCGAGGTGTGGCAGTAGCGGCAGTCCATGCCGAGCTCGCCCGCGTGCAGCGCGTGGCTGAACGGCACCGGCTGCTCGGGCATGTAGCCCGACGAGAGCGTCTTCGGGCTGAGGCCGTAGGCGACGAAGAACACCGCGTAGAGCGGCAGGATCGGCCCTGCGAAGACCAAGGTCGGCAGCAGGAGATTCGACCACCGCGGGAAGAGGAATCTGCTCATCTGGAATTGCGCTCCACGCCTCGGAGTGAACCGAGACTCCCTATGCAGACAACTTCGTGAAAAACATCACGAAGTCGAGCCGCCCATGCTACTGCCCCTCCACGGGGCTCGTCAACCGATGGGAAGCCTGACGGAACGCCCGTTATCGGCGCGGGTTGTGTCGATTGGTGAAGGTTTTGAGAAGGCCCCGTGGGCCCGCCCCGGTCGAGCCGCCGCCGCCGGCCCTGCGGTCGCACGATCGCGGCCCGCGGTCGGTGCGCGCGGGTCAACCGACGCCGAAGAAGCGCCGCGCGTTTTCGCCGAGCGTGGCCCGGGTCTCGACGGGGTCGCGCCCCCAGAGCGCGGCGAGCGCATCGGCGACATGGACGACGAAACGGGGCTCGTTCGGGCGCTTCGTCCGATAAGGTTCTGGAGTCAGGAACGGCGCGTCGGTCTCGACCATCACCCGCGACGAGGGTGCCAGGCGGGCGGCTTCGTGCGTCTCACGGGCGTTCCGGAAGGTCACGACGCCCGTGAAGCTCACCATCGCCCCGAAGTCGAGCAGCATCCGCATCTCGCGGGGTCCTGCGGTGAAGCAGTGGAAGACGAACCGCTCGGGTGCGAGCCCCGAGGCGCCGAGGATCGGGATCAGCTCGTCGAACGCCTCGCGGCAGTGGATGACGACGGGCTTGTCGAGGCGCGGGTCCTCGCGCCGCCATCGGGCGAGGTACCCGAGCTGGGCCTCGAGGACGGCGAGCTGGCTGGCCTGCGCGGGCTCGGCGTAGTGCCGGTCGAGGCCGAGTTCGCCCCAGGCGACGCACTTCGGGTGGAGGCCGAGCGCGCGCATCGCCTCCCAGTCGCAGGGCTCGTCGGCGTAGAGGG
>JBJOHC010000257.1:0-14754 GCA_046047955.1 Planctomycetota bacterium | reverse complement strand
GAACGCGAGCGCGGCCGCGCGGGCGAGGATGCCGACGCTCGGGCGCGTCGCGCGCACGGGCGGCGGCGGCAGCTGCGCGACGACGACCCGCCGCCCCGCGAAGAGTTCGTCGAGCCAGCCGTGCCCGTGCGTGGTGGCCGATGCCGTCACGGATCCCGCGTCAGTGGAAGAGCGGGAACCGCCCGCAGAACGCGCGGATCTCGCCGCGCACCGCGTCGATCGTCGCCGCGTCGCCCGACGACCCGAGCACGCGGTCGATCCACGCCGCGACCTCGGCCATCTCGGCCTCCTTGAGTCCGCGCGAGGTGAGCGCGGGCGTGCCGAGGCGCAGGCCGCTCGTCACCATCGGCGGACGCGGATCGTTCGGAATGCCGTTCTTGTTGACGATGATGCCCGCCTTCTCGAGCCACTTCTCTGCGTCGGCGCCCGTGAGGTCGGCCGAGCGCGCGCGCAGGTCGACGAGCATGAGGTGGTTGTCGGTCCCGCCCGAGCAGAGGCGGTAGCCGCGCGCGACGAGCGCGGCGGCGAGCGCGCGCGCGTTCTTCACGACCTGCTCGCAGTACGCGCGGAACTCGGGCTTCAGCGCCTCGCCGAACGCGACCGCCTTCGCGCCGATCACATGCATGAGCGGACCGCCCTGCGAACCGGGGAAGACCTTGCGGTCGATCTTCTTCGCGATCTCCTCGTCGTTCGAGAGGATGAGGCCGCCGCGCGGGCCGCGGAGCGTCTTGTGCGTCGTCGTGGTGACGACGTGCGCGTGCGGGAAGGGCGAGGGATGCACGCCCGACGCGACGAGGCCCGCGATGTGCGCGATGTCGGCCATGAGGACGGCGCCGACCTCGTCGGCGATCGCGCGGAAGCGCGCGAAGTCGATGACGCGCGGGTACGCCGAGTAGCCGCAGATGATCATCCGCGGCTTCGTCTCGCGCGCGATCCGCGCGATGGCGTCGTAGTCGAGGAGCTCGGTCGCGGGATCGAGGTCGTACTCGGCGATCCTGTAGAAGGTGCCCGAGAAGTTCGGCTTGAGGCCGTGCGAGAGGTGCCCGCCCGACTTGATCGGGAGCGACAGGATGGTGTCGCCCGGATCGCACATCGCCATGAAGGTCGCGGTGTTCGCGTTGGCGCCGCAGTGGGGCTGCACGTTCGCGAAGTTGCAGCCGAAGAGCGCCTTCGCGCGGTCGCGCGCGAGATCCTCGATTCCGTCGTGGAACTCGCAGCCGCCGTAGTAGCGCTTGCCCGGATAGCCCTCGGCGTACTTGTTCGTGAGCCACGAGCCGACCGTGTGCATGACCTCGGTCGACACATGGTTCTCGCTCGCGATCAGCTCGAGCGTCGTCGCCTGCCGCTCGGCCTCCTGCGCGAAGAGCCGTGCGGCCGCGGGATCGTGGCGCTCGAGCATCGCGAGGAGGGCGACGCTCATCTCGTCGAGGGGGATGTCGGCGGGGAATCCGGCGGGGCGATGGCCCGGGGCGGCGGTCGCGGTGGTCATGGCGGCGATGGTAGTCGCTCGCGGGGGCGCTACGCTGCGCGCCGTGCCCCCGCCGACGACGATCGACACCCCCGTCGGACCGCTCGCGGTCGGCCGCCGCGACGGGCGCCTCGCGATCGAGTGGCTCGTGCCGGGCGCCCCGCTTCCCGGGTCCGCGGACGACTCGGAGACGGGCGCCCTCCGCACCGCGGTCGCCGCATTCTTCGAGCGGCGCGATCCCGCCGCGTTCGACGCGATTCCCACGGGCGCGGGCACGCCGTTCATGCGGCGCGTCTGGAACGCCTGCCGGACGATCCCCTTCGGCGAGACCCGCACCTACGGCTGGATCGCGGCCGAGATCGGCGCGTCGGCGGTGGCCGCGCGCGCGGTCGGTCAGGCGCTCCGCCGGAACCCGCTGCCGCTCGTCGTCCCCTGCCACCGCGTGGTGCCCGTCGCGGGACTCGGCGGCTACGCGGGCGACACCTCGGGGCCGCTCGCGGCGATCAAGCGGCGCCTCCTCGAATTCGAGCGGAATGCCGTCGTCGGCGCGTCGATTGGCTAGAGTGTCGCCCCTCGCGGCGAAGGCCGCGATCTGGAGATCGCCATGAAGCTCACGATGGTCGGCACTGGGTATGTGGGGCTCGTCACGGGCGCCTGCTTCGCGGAAACGGGAAACGACGTGGTCTGCCTCGATGTCGATGAGCGCAAGATCGAGACGCTCCGCCGCGGCGAGAGCCCGATCTACGAGCCCGGCCTCTCCGAGATGATCGTGCGGAACGCCGCCGCGAAGCGCCTCTCCTTCACGACCGACAAGCTCGCCGCCTACCGCCACGCGGAGGTGATCTTCATCTGCGTCGGCACGCCGAGCGACGAGGACGGCAGCGCCGACCTCCAGTACGTGCTGCGCGTCGCGGGCGACATCGCCGACGCGATCAACGCGATCGGCCCGACCGCGGCGCCCAAGACGATCGTCGTGAAGAGCACCGTGCCCGTCGGCACGAGCCACAAGGTGCGCGACCTCGTCGCCTCGCGCACGGCGCATCCCTTCCACATCGCCGACAACCCCGAGTTCCTCAAGGAAGGCGATGCGATCAACGACTTCATGAAGCCCGACCGCGTCGTCTGCGGCGTCGAGAGCGAGCAGGCCGCGCAGGTGATGCGCGACCTCTACGACCCCTTCGTCCGCCAGGGCAATCCGATCTACATCATGGACGTGCGCTCGGCCGAGATGGTGAAGTACGCGTCGAACGCGATGCTCGCCTGCAAGATCTCCTTCATCAACGAGATCGCGAACCTCTGCGAGCGCTACGGCGCGAACGTGAACAGCGTGCGCGAGGGGATGTGCGCCGACCGGCGCATCGGCAACCAGTTCCTCTACCCGGGCCTCGGCTACGGCGGCTCGTGCTTCCCGAAGGACACGCTCGCGGTCGTCTCGATGGGGAAGGCGATCGGATTCGACTGCGAGCTGAACGCGGCGGTCCATCGCGTGAACCAGGCGCAGCGTCGCCACTTCTGGACGAAGATCGAGGGCGCGCTCGGCAAGGACCTCGCGGGGAAGCGCCTCGCCTTCTGGGGCGTCGCCTTCAAGCCGCGCACCGACGACATCCGCGAGGCGCCGTCGATCTCGCTCATGCGGATGGCGGTCGCCGCGGGCGCGAAGGTGCGTGCGTTCGACCCTGTCGCCCTCGAGAATCTCGGACGCGAGTTCCCCGAGATCGAGCACGCGACCGACATGTACCACGCGCTCGAGGGCGCCGACGCCCTCGTCATCGCCACCGAGTGGAACGAGTTCCGAACGCCCGACTTCGAGCGGGTGGCGTCGCTGATGCCGTCGCGGCTCGTCTTCGATGGCCGGAATCTCTACCGCCGGCAGCAGATGGAGGAGCGCGGATTCGCGTATCACTCGGTGGGACGCGCGCCCGTCGAGCGACGCTGAGCGTCGGCGCGCCCCGCTGGGAGCGCACGCGATGTCCGCGATTCCGTATGCTGCCGCGACTGTGGCAGAACTCCTCGTTTCGACCGCTGAAGGCGCGACGCTCGCGCAGCGCCGCCTCGACCCCGTCCGTGGCTACTGGATCGGTCGCGATCCCTCCTGCGATGTGCAGGTGAACGACGCGACCGTGAGCAGGCGGCACGCCTTCGTCTTCCAGGCGAACGGACGGTGGATGGCGTGCGACGCGGGCTCGACCGACGGACTCGCGACCGAGGCCGGCGCCGTGCGCGCCGCGCCGCTCTCGGCCGAGAGCTGGGTCGCGGTGGGCTCCGTCTACCTCTGGCTGTCGGGGGGGCACCCCAATCCGCCCGAGTGGATCGACGCGCGGCCGACGGTCGCGTCGGACGGCACCGCGTCGCAGGTGCGGCTCGCGACCGAGGCCTTCGGCGAACTCTCCGACGAGGACGCGTCGGGGCCCCTCGCGCCGCTCGAGCGCGTCCTCGTCGTCAGCGACCGGTCGGGCGCGATCCATCTCGCGATCGACCTGCGCCGCCTCGCGGCGAGCCGCGGCAGCGGCGCGCCGAGGCTCACGATCGGCCGCGCGAACACGATGGATCTGCAGATCTCGCATACGTCGGTCGATCCGCTGCACGCGGTGCTCGCGATCGGCAGCGAGAAGTGCTCGCTCGTCGACGCGGGAAGCCGCGCGGGCATCGTCTACGACGGCAAGCGATGGTTCCGCAAGCGGCTCGAGCGCGGCGTGACCCTGCCCATCGGCGAGTTCCGCATCGGCATGCTGACGATCGCGCGCGCGCTCCCGCCCGAGGCGCCGATCGTCTCCGACGGCCGCAGCGAGAGCGGACCGCGCCGGCCGTCCGCGTTCCTCGACGCACCGCCGCCGCCCCCGCCGCCACTGCCCCCGGGCGGCATCGCGATGCGCGACGACGACGACGACTCGCGGATCTAGGCGTGCGGCTCGTCGCGCCTCAGAACGGCGCGACGCACCCAGGGCCGCGCGACGGCGCGAGAAACTGCTGAAAAAGCGGGGATTCCGACGCGAGAGGCGAAAAGTCGCGCGTTTTTCGCCATTTTCGTCCGACGCCTCCCTTGCGGGGCAGGTCCGACCCCTTTATTTTCCCGCGAATCGGCAGGCAGGGAGCCTGCCCCCAGTCACCGAAAGGACTCCGACAACATGGCCAGCAAGATCAAGATCACCGCCGCTTCGAAGGTCCGCACCAAGGGCGCCATCTACAAGGACATCGCCGCGATCACGGGTCTCACCCGCAAGCAGGTCGTCAGCGTGTTCGACTGCCTCACCGACATGATGAAGGCGGACCTCGGCAAGAAGGGCTGCGGCACCTTCAACCTCCTCGGCCTCGCGAAGATGCGCACCGCGATCAAGCCCGCCACCAAGGCGCGCAAGGGCAAGAACCCCTTCACCGGCGAGGAGATCACCATCAAGGCGAAGCCCGCGAGCCGCAAGGTCCGCATCCGCGCGATGAAGGGCCTCAACGACGCGATCTGACGCGCGCCTCGCGCGCGACTCGTCGTGATCGACAAGTCCTGATCGACAAGTCCTGATCGACAAGTCGTCATCGACGAGCTCTCGACGACGCAACACGCCGCGCCACGCGCGGCGTGTTGCGTTTTCGCCTTCCATCGCGACGGGATCGCGCGCTACCCGATCACGCGACGCAGACTTCCTTCCGCCGCGGCGAGCAGCGCCTCGGCGTCGTCGCGTCCGACCGCGCGCGCACGCATCGCGATCGCGACCTTGAGCCTCCCCCCCGCCGCCAGGATCGTCGCGTGCGCGGTCTCGCGCGAATCGTCGGGATGGAACGCGCGGTAGATGCGGATCGCGCGATCGACGAGCTTCGCGTTCGTCGCCGCGACATCGACCATCAGGTTTCCGTGCGTCTTCCCGAGCCGCACGAATGCCGCGGTCGTGATCGCGTTGAGCGCGGCCTTCGTCGCGGTGCCCGCCTTGAGCCGCGTCGAACCCGTGAGGATCTCGGGCCCCGTCTCGAGCACGATCGCGTGATCGCAGCCTTCGGCCTCGATGCCGGGCGCGCAGGTGAGGAAGCCCGTCGTCGCGCCGCGCGCCTTCGCGAGACGGATCGCGCCGAGGACGTACGGCGTCGTCCCTCCCGCGGCGATTCCGAGGAACGCGTCGCGCGGCCCGAGCGCGAGCCGCTCGAATTCGGGCGCGATTCCCTCGGGCTCGTCCTCGCGGCCCTCGCTCGAGCGCCGAAGCGCCGAGTCGCCGCCCGCGATGATTCCGACGACCTGCGCGGGATCGCTCTGGAAGGTCGGGGGACACTCGCTCGCATCGAGGACGCCGAGTCTGCCGCTCGTGCCCGCTCCCGCGTAGACGAGCCGTCCGCCCGCGCGCAGCGCGGCGGCCGCGGCGTCGGCGAAGCGGGCGATCGCGGGCGCCGCGCGCTCGACCGCCTCGAGCGCGCGGCGCTGGTCGCGCACGACGAGCGCGACGAGGTCGTCCGTCGCCATCTCGTCGAGGGTGGCGCTCTCGGGATGCCGCGCCTCGGTCGCGACATGCGAGCGGTCGGGAGGAAGCGTCATGGCGCGGCGCTCCCCGTCTCGTCGGTCTCGTCGGTCTCGTCCCCGCCGCGCGTCGCGGGCCACTCGGGCGCCTCGGGCGCGAGCGCCTCGACGAGATAGCTCCAGCGCACGCTCTCGACCGCGGGACTCCAGATCCCGTGATCGGAGTTCGGGAAGAGCATCATCGAGAACGGCCGGTCGATCGACTGGAGCGCGTGCGCGAGCGCGAAGGTGTTGTTCGGATGCACGTTGTCGTCGAGCATGCCGTGCAGGAGCAGGAGCCTTCCGCGCAGCTTCGCCGCGTGCTCGATGCAGCTGCCCGCCGCGTAGCCCTCGGGATTCTCCTCGGGCGTGCGCATGTAGCGCTCGGTGTAGATGGTGTCGTAGTGCCGCCAGTCGGTCGGCGGCGCGCCCGCGACGGCGGCGTGGAAGACATCGCCGTGCCGGATGAGGCAGATCGCGCTCATGTAGCCGCCGTAGCTGTGCCCCGTGATGCCGACGCGCGAGCCGTCGACATACGGGCGCGTCGCCGCGAGGTGACGCACCGCGGCCGCCTGGTCGTCGGCGTCGACGACGCCGAGGTTCAGATAGGCGGCGGTTTCGAACGCCTTGCCGCGCCCGGGCGTGCCGCGATTATCGACGGTGACGACGAGGAATCCGTGCGCCGTGCGCGGATCGCCCGCGACGAAGCGGTCGGTGACGAGCCGCACGGTCGGCCCGCCGTAGGTGGCGACGACGACGGGATAGCGCTTCGACGGATCGAACGCGGGCGGGAACGAGACGCGGCCGTAGAGATCGGTCGTTCCGTCGGCGGCCTTGCAGGTGAAGAGTTCGGACGGCGTCAGCCCGTGCGTCGCGAAGCCCTTCGCGCTTCCCTCGGCGAGGACGGCGACGAGCCGCCCCGCCGCGCCCGGCGCCGCACCGCGTTCGTAGACGACGGTCGAGGGCGGCGTCGAGGTCGTCTCGCGCGTCGCGACGACGAAGCGTCCGTCGGGCGAGATGCGGAACTTCCCGTGATGGAAGTCGCCGGCCGTCACGCGCGAGGCGCTCGATCCATCGAGCCGCGCGACATGGAGCTGCTGCCGCGCCTCGTTCTCCGCGCTCCACGCGCTGAACCAGAGGTCACCCGCCTCCTCGTCGACCGACTCGATCGACTCGCAGGGCCAGTCGCCCGAGGTGAGCGTCGCGAGCATCGATCCGTCGAGCGAGCGCAGTTCGTAGTGCCGCTCGCCCGTCCGCTCGGTCTCCCAGATGAAGCGCGTCCCGTCGGCGAGGAACCACATCACGGGGCGGTTGTTCTGCCAGGCGTCCTGCCGCTCGCGCACGACCGCGCGCGACGCACCCGTGCGCGGATCGGCCGCGAGGACATCGAGGACATCCTGCCGGCGCGGCGTGCGCGAGTAGAGGAGTTCGCTTCCGTCGGGCGTCCAGCGCACGTTGTAGAGGTAGTACTCGCCACCCGCGACCGCGCCCGTCTCCTCGGTGAGCGCGTCGATCCGAACCGTCCTTCCCGTCGCGAGCTCGTAGACGAGAAGCTCGACCGTGGGATTCGGCGCGCCGGGCTTCGGATACGCCTCGGCGAGAACCTCGGTCCCGAGACCGGTCCAGCCCTTCAGGATGAAGAAGTCCTTCACGGCCGTCTCATCGAAGCGGTAGAACGCGAGGAAGCGCGAATCGGGGCTCCACCACATCGCGGTCGACTGGTCGAGCTCCTCGCCGTAGACCCACGACGCCTGCCCGTACTTCACGCGCCCGCCGCCGTCGCTCGTGACGGCGATGCGCTCGCCCTCCTTCGGCTCGAGGAGGAGGTTGCCGCCCTCGCTGCGCGCGGTCCACGCGCCGTCGGGACTCTCGGCGACCGTGAACTGGCGGCCGCGCGCGGGGCGCCGCTCGCGCCCGGGGCGCGGACCGCCATCGCCCGGCAGGCCTTCGGGCGGCGCGCCCGCGAGGTCGGCGATCGCACCCGTCGCGAGATCGAGCGTGCGCCATCCGTCCTTCTCGAAGAAGAGCGTGCCCGACGCCATGTCCCAGCGGATCTCGGCGACCTCGCCACCCGCTCCGACGAGCGGAAGCGCGGCCTCGAGGCGCCGCGCGACGGCGGCTCCCGGAAGGTCCTTCTTCGGGATGTAGTCCTGCGCGCGCGCGGACGCCGCGAGGAGGATCGGTGCGAGGAAGGTCGCGAGGAAGGTCGCGAAAGCCGCGGCGAATCGCGCGGTCCGCGTCATGGTCGGACGCGCGGGCGCGGGCAGGTCGGAGGTCGTTCGTGCCATGCGCGCAGCGTACCGCGGGCATGCGCGCCGACGCATGCGCGGCGGACCGCCGTCGCCGTCAGACGCGCGCGTGCGAGGCGAAGCGGCGGTAGCGCGCCTCGAGATCGTCGGCGCCCGCCTTCGCGACGCCCTCGAGCGAGAACGCCGAGATGGTGAAGCTCGCCATCACCGTGCCCCAGCTGAGCGCGGTCTGCAGCGCCTCGAAGTCGGTGCGCCCCGAGCGCGCGAGGTGCGCCATGAAGCCGCCCGCGAAGGTGTCGCCCGCGCCGGTCGGGTCGACGACCATGTCCTCCTCCGCGGGAAACGCGGGGACGACCGCGACGCCGTCGCGATGGACGAGGACCGCGCCGTGCTCGCCCTTCTTCACGACGGCGAAGGTCGGTCCGTAGCCGAGGATCCGGCGCCCCGCGGTGATCGCGTTGCGGATGCCCGTGAGATGCGCGGCCTCCGAGTCGTTGAGGACGATGCCGTCGACCTTCGAGAGGAGATGGACGAGTTCGTCGTGCGCGACGTTGATCCAGAGGTCCATCGTGTCGGCGACGGCGAGCGTGCGCGTCGGCACCTGCTCGAGGAGCCCCGCCTGCACCGCGGGATGCGTGTTCCCGAGGAAGACGAGGCGGCTGTCGGCGAACGCCGCGGGCACCGACGGCGGCGCCTCGGCGACCACGCCGAGCTCGGTGAAGAGCGTCTCGCGCTCGTTCATGTTCTCGAGGTACTTGCCGCCCCAGGCGAAGGTCTTGCCGCCCGCGCGGGTCTCGAGGCCGCGGAGATCGACTTCGCCGAGCGTCTCGAGCCGTTCGCGGTGGTGCGCGGGAAAGTCGTCGCCGACGACGCCGACGAGGCGCACGGGCGCGAGGCGGCTCGCGGCCGCGGCGAAGTACGCGGCGCTTCCGCCGAGGACATGCTCGGCGCGCGCGGACGGCGTCTCGACGGTGTCGATCCCGATGGTGCCGGTGACGAGGAGCGAATGCGGGGTGGTCGACGGGTTCGGTTCGGTCATCTCGTGATCTCGCTGCCTGCTCCCGCTGCACGGCCTCGCCGAACTGGCTCGCCGCGCGGGGCGCGCAAGGTAGCGTGCATGGCGCCGCGTCGTGCGGGCGACCGTCCGGCGGCGGCGGCCCCCGCGCGGAGATGGTGAAATCGGACGCGTTTCGCACCGATTCCGCGCAACGCGCGGAGCGGGCTCGCCGTCCTCAGCGCTCCTGCGCGACGAAGCTCCGCATGAAGCCGAACCCGAGCGACACGCCCGCGAAGCTGCCCGCGACGATGTCGGCGGGCATCAGGCGGAGGAGGCCGGGCAGGCTGCCGTCGACGAAGCCCGTGGCGAGATCCCCCTTGAGCGCGAAGGCGAAGTATCCGAAGAGCGCGGCGAAGACCGCGATCGGCGCCGCGGCGAGGTAGACGGGGTTCGTGCGCGGCGCGAACGCGCGGCCCGCGGCGCCCGTGACGAATCCCGCCATCACCGCGGCGAAGATCGCCTGGCCCTTCGTGTCATTGACCGCGACCATCCACGCGGCGAGCGGCGCGAAGCATGCGGCGAACCAGGCGCTGCGCGCGGCGCGGCCCGTCGGCCGGTCGAGGTCGTCCTCGTGCGTGACGGGCAGGTCGGGCAGTGCGCCGCCCACCTTGAAGATGAGATGGCACGCACCGATCGCGAGAACGGACCAGACCGCGAGTTCGATCGCGGCCGCGCCGATCGAAGAGCCGCCGAAGGCGAACTCCGCGACCGCGCCCGACCGCATCGCGAGGTAGCCGACGCCGCATCCGAGGACGAAGAGCCCCACGCACGCGTTGACGAGCCGTCCGACGATCGCGGCGAGCGCGGTCGCGACGGCGAAGGCCGCGATCACGGCCGCCGCGGCGAGCGCGGGGCGTGCGGAATCGGCGATGGTCGGACCGACGACGCCGCGCGCGCTCATCGCGAAGGGCGTCGTCGCCGCGAAGACGACCGCGGCGCCCGCGATCGAAAGCGCCAGCACGACGAATCGTCGGATGGGCGCATCCTGGGTCGGGCTGATCGCGAGCTGGGCGTCGTCCTGCATGGCGGGAGTGTCGGGGAAAGCCGGCGTCGGGGCAAGGCGCGGCGGGAAGAGGCGCGGCGGGAAGAGGCGCGGCGGATCCGCCTCGAAACGGGGGGACGGAAGGGAAGGCCGCGCACGGCGAGGAGCGGTGGCGAGCGCCGCTCGCACGGGCAGGTGTCACGCGCGAGCCGCGCGCGCCGAGTCATCGGCACGAAACACCGCTTCTGTATAGTCCCCCGCTTGCGACCGCGGCGTACCGCGCGCATCCGCCCGAGCCGAGCCTCCGATCACGACCCCGATGGCCAAGTCCGCCGTTTCCGCCGTCTCTCCCGTCATTCCGACCGTCGTCCTCGATGGTTCGCCGCTCGCGATCGAGGATGTCGTGCGCGTCGCACGCGCGTCGATCGGCGCGCCCGTGCGGCTCGCGCTCGCACCCGAGGCGCGCGCGCGCGTCGCGGCGGCCCGCGGCGCGGTCGACGCCGCGCTCGCGACGGGCCGCGCGGTGTACGGCCTCAACACGGGCTTCGGCAGCCTCGCGCAGGTGCGCATCGATCACGACCGCGCGAAGGACCTGCAGCGGAACATCATCCGCTCGCATGCGGCGGGCGTGGGCGAGCCGCTGCCGCGCGAGGTGTCGCGCGCGCTCATGACGGTGCTCGCGGCGAGCCTCGCGCGCGGCGTCTCGGGCGTGCGCGTCGAGACGCTCGAGCGCGTGATCGCGCTCGTCAACCACCATGTCGATCCCGTCATCCCGAGCCGCGGTTCGGTCGGCGCGTCGGGCGATCTCGCGCCGCTCGCGCACGCCGCGCTCTGCCTGATGAACGAGGGCCACGCGTGGCACAACGGAAGGGTCGAGCCGACCGGATGGGTCGCGCGCAGCTTCGGGCTCGATCCCCTCGACCTCGAGGAGAAGGAGGGCCTCGCGCTCCTCAACGGCACGCACCTCATGTGCGCGACGGGCGCACTCCTGTGCCACGGGTTCCGCGCCGCGTTCGGCGCCGCGCTCGCGGCGGCCGCGATGGGCATCGACGCCGCGAAGGCCTCGCACCGGTTCCTCGACGCCCGCATCCACGAGGTGCGCCGGCAGCCCGGGCAGATCGAGGTCGCCGCGCGGCTTCGCGGGATGCTCGAGGGAAGCGCGGTTCCCGCGACGCACGCCGAGGGCGACCCGCGCGTCCAGGACCCCTACTCCCTGCGCTGCACGCCGCAGGTCCTCGGCGCGGCGCTCGACGCGTTCCGCTTCGTCGAGGGCGTCGTCGAGCGCGAGCTGGGCGCGGTGACCGACAACCCGCTTGTCTTCGCCCACGAGGAGGGCGCGAGCGCGGGCGCCGGCGACATCGTCTCGGGCGGTAACTTCCACGGCATGCCGCTCGCGATCGCGCTCGACACCTTCGCGACCGTCTGCGCGGCGGTCGCGGGCATCTCCGAGCGCCGCACCTTCTGGGTCGTCTCGGGGTTCGACCGGTTCGTCGCGCACCGCCCCTACCTCGCGACCGATCCGGGCGTCGACTCGGGACTCATGATCGCGCAGTACACGGCGGCCGCGTGCGTGAACGAGATCTCGACGCTGTCGCATCCCGCGAGCGTCGCGAATGTCCCGACGAGCGCGGGCATCGAGGACTTCAACAGCTTCGGCGCGACCTCCGCGCTCAAGGCGACGCGCTGCCTGTCGCTCCTGCGAAGCGTGCTCGCGGTCGAACTCCTCACGATGTCCGAGGCGCTCGAGGCGCACCGCCCGCTCGCGTCGGGCGCGGGCGTCGAACGCGCGCACGCGACCATCCGTCGGGCGGTCCCGAAGCTCGCGGGCGACCGCGTGATCGCGCCCGACATCGCGGCGATCGAGCGCCTCGTCGAACTGGGCGCATTCACCGTCTCGTGAATCCGATCCATTCGTGAGTGTGATGGTTCGCGTCGTTCCATCAGTTTCGCTGATGGATCGTCCGCGCCGTTCCCTTCGGCCGGCACGATGGCGCGCGCCGGCACGCCGCGGGTCTCGGGGTGAGGCAGCCGTACCGGCACGCACGCCCATCGGAACCTCGTGCGGATGCAGCGTCGGTGGCGCGCCCCATGCGAACGCGCCCTCCACACCCCATCGAATCGAAGCGCCGCTCCGCCTACACTCGGCGCCATGACCGCCGCCACGACCGTCGATACGCCCGCCGCCACGCCCGTCGCCACGCTCCCCGCCGCGCTCCCTGGAGCGCGCACCGTCCGCGCCCCGCGCGGCGCCGAGAAGACCTGCGCGACCTGGGCCGCCGAGGCCGCGATGCGCATGCTCATGAACAACCTCGACCCCGAGGTCGCCGAGCGCCCCGACGCGCTCGTCGTCTACGGCGGCCGCGGACAGGCGGCGCGCAGCTGGGCGTGCTTCGACGCGATCATCGAGAGCCTGCGGAAGCTCGCCGCCGACGAGACGCTCCTCGTCCAGAGCGGCAAGCCCGTCGGCGTCGTGCGCACCCACCGCGACGCGCCGCGCGTCCTCATCGCGAACTCGAACCTCGTGCCGCACTGGGCGACGCAGGAGAAGTTCGACGAGCTCGCGACGAAGGGCCTGATGATGTACGGGCAGATGACCGCGGGCTCGTGGATCTACATCGGGACGCAGGGCATCCTCCAGGGCACCTACGAGACCTTCGCCGAGTGCGCGCGCCAGCACTTCGGCGGCTCGCTGCGCGGCACGCTGAACGTGACGGGCGGCTGCGGCGGCATGGGCGGCGCGCAGCCCCTCGCGATCACGATGAACGAGGGCACCTGCCTCATCGCCGACATCTGCCGCGAGCGGCTCGAGAAGCGCGTCCACGACCGCTACCTCGACGAGATGCACGAGGACCTCGACGCGGCGATCGACCGCGCGCTCGCGCTCACCGCCGAGGCGAAGTCGGGCGCGAACGACGGCATCTCGGTCGGCTGGCTCGGCAACATCGTCGACCTCCTGCGCCGGCTCGACGAGCGTGGGATCGTGCCCGAGACCCTCACCGACCAGACGAGCGCGCACGATCCGCTCGAGGGCTACTACCCCGCCGACATGTCGCGCGAGGAGGCCGACGCGCTGCGCGCGGCCGACCCCGCGCGCTACCAGGAGCTCTCGTGCGCCTCGATGGAGGAGCATGTCCGGCTGATGGTCGGGTTCCTCCACAAGGGCTCGAAGGTCTTCGACTACGGCAACAACATCCGCCAGCGCGCGCTCGACCACGGGTTCGCCGACGCGTTCGCGTTCCCGGGATTCGTGCCCGCGTACATCCGCCCGCAGTTCTGCGTCGGCCGCGGGCCCTTCCGCTGGGTCGCGCTCTCGGGCGACCCGGCCGACATCAAGACGACCGACGACGCGCTCCTCTCGCTCTTCCCCGAGGACGCGTCGCTGCGCCGCTGGCTCACGATGGCGGGCGAGCGCATCGCGTTCCAGGGGCTTCCGTCGCGCATCTGCTGGCTCGGCCTCGGCGAGCGCCACAAGGCGGGACTCCTGTTCAACGAGCTCGTCCGGAGCGGCAAGGTGAAGGCACCGATCGTCATCGGCCGCGACCACCTCGACTGCGGCTCGGTCGCGAGCCCGAATCGCGAGACCGAGGCGATGCTCGACGGCACCGACGCGGTGAGCGACTGGGCGATCCTCAACTTCGCGGTGAACACCGCGAGCGGCGCGAGCTGGACGAGCTTCCACCACGGCGGCGGCGTCGGCATCGGCTTCTCGCAGCACGCGGGCCAGGTGATCGTCGCCGACGGCACCGACGAGGCCGCCGCACGCATCGAGCGCGTCCTCACGAACGACCCGATGATGGGCGTCTTCCGCCACGCGGATGCGGGCTACGAGCTCGCGAAGGAATGCGCGCGCCGCGAGGCGGTCAAGATTCCGATGCCGCATTGAGTGGACGCGATCCACTTCGGAACTCGTTCGTGGTAGCGCCGGTCACACCGTAGGAAACCGCCGCTGCGTCGGCTCGCGATGACACCGCCCTCCGAGGCGAAGACAAGCGGGGCTCGCGCGCGGACCGCCTCCTCGGTACCACGACGGTCCTCCCGAGCCGCTTCCGGAAGCCGCATGGCGCCGGCATCGGATCGCCGCGATGATCGAGTCGCGACGATCCACTGACGGCGGAGCCGCTGAGGCGAACCGGACGCCGCCCCGCAAGGCGGAGCGAGCCCCCCACCTGGAGCAAGCGCCGCGAGCGGCGTCCCGCACCCGCCGGAACGCGGAACCCCGCCATCCCGTGCCTTTCCGCGCAGAAGCGGCGAGGCCACGACTCTTCCCTCGTCGAAACGGCTGGCGCCTGCAAGTCGGTCCACGCGTCGCACCGGCCAACCGAGCATTCCGGAGCCTTCGTATGTTCCGAACTTCGTTCGCGACCGTCGCCCTCGCAACCTGCTCTTCCGTCGCGCAGGCGGGCCTGACGACATTCGCAAGCCGCGCGGACTTCAACGCCGCCTTCCCCATCCAGTCGCTGGAGGACTTCGAGGAAGCCCGCGTGGGTTCGGGAGGCTTCGGCCAGATGGACGGCCCGCTCGACC
>JBJOHC010000256.1:0-12984 GCA_046047955.1 Planctomycetota bacterium | reverse complement strand
CCGCCGGCGCGGCATCACCCGACGGCGCCGGCGCGACCGCCGCGTCGACGGACGGCTCGATCCGGAACCCACCCGGCCGCTCGGCGGGCACCGCGCCAGGCAGCTGCTCGAGCGAGGGCAGCTCGTCCATCGAGAACGGCTCCCAGCGGATCCGCTGCGCACCGAGCGAGGTGCCCGTCGCGAACGCGATGTCGACGAGCGCCGTCTGGTAGCTCGCGAGCGCGTTCACCTCGCGCACCTGCGCGTCGGCGAGCCGCGTCGAGGCGTCGAGCACCTCGGTCGCCGTCCGCCGTCCCGCCTCGAACTGCCGCTGCTCGGCCTCGAGCGTGCGGCCCGCGAGCACGGTCTCGAGCCGCGCCGCGAGGATGCGCTGCCAGCTCTGCCCGAGCGCGTCGAGCGCGTCGTAGACCTCGGTCTCGATCGCCTGGCGCCGCGCCTCGCGCGTCCCGAGCCGCTGCACGCGCTGAAGGATCGCCTGGTTGAGCCGCGACTCGAGCACCTCGTTGCCGAGCGGGATCTCCGCGCGCAGGCCGATGTTGAAGCTGTCCGCGTCGCCGAACGAGCCGTACGCCTCGTTCACCTCGCTACCGGTTCCCTGGATGTTGTAGCCGTAGTCGAGAACGAAGAGCGGCAGCGCGGCGTTGCGGCGGAACCCGATCTCGCTCTGGTCGATCGCGAGCTGGAGCTCGAGCTCGAGCATCTCCATGCGGTTCACGAGCGCCTCCTCGACAAGGCGCCTGCCGTCGAGCTCGAGCCCGACGGGCGACGGTTCGGTCGCGGGCTTCAGCGGCGTCGCGCTTGAGACGGGCAGGTCCTCGCGGTTCAGGAGCCGCTTGAGCGCGCGCTGGCGGATGCGCAGGTTGAGGTCGGCGACGAGGATCGACTCGAGCGTGCGACCGACGCCGCTCTCGGCGCGGATCACCTCGACGGGCGCGGTCGTTCCCTGGTCGATGCGCCGCTGCGCGCGTTCGAGGAGCTCGACCGCGATCTCGTGCTGGTTGCGCCGCACCTCGAGTTCGCGGTACGCGACATAGAGCGCCCAGTACGCCTTGTCGGCGTTCGCAAGGACGCGGATCGCCTCGAGCTTCGTGCGCGCATCGGCGATCTGCCCCTGCCAGTTCGCCACGCGGATCGAGTGGGTGTTCGCGTTCACGCCCGCGCCGCGCAGGAGCGGCTGGCTCATCGAGAAGCGGAGCCCCGCGAGCCAGTCGTCGCCCGACGCGTCGAACGAGACGCCCGTCGGCGAGCGGTTGATCTCCGACGAGAGCGAGATGCTGCCGCCCGTCGCGAGCGGAATGCGCACGCCGATGTCCGCGGCCTCGCTCTCGGCCGCCCTCCCCTGCGCGAGGTCGGCGACGATGCCGCTGTTGTTCCGGTCGTAGCCCGCGAAGAAGACGGCGTTGAACTTCGCCTCCTCGCCCACGACCGCCTGCGCGGCGATCGCGGGGTCGATGAGCCGCACGCGCAGGTCGAGGTTCCGCTCGAGCACGGTCGCGCGCACCTCGCCGATCGAGAGCGCGACCTCCTCACCCGGACGCGCGGGCAGTTCGAGATCGGAGAGCCGCTCGCGCGTCGCCTCCTCGAGTGGCACGGGCGGCGTCGTCGAGGCCGCGGCGGGATCGATCGACTCGATCCGCTGCAGCTTCTCCGCGGGCACGCGCCAGCGCGCGTCGCCATCGTCGAAGATCCCCTGCCGGCAGGCCGACGCGAAGGGAAGCGAGGCGAGCAGCGCCGCCGCGACGAATCGCGGCGCCTTGAAGCGGGCGGAACCTGTGACCACGTCGTGCATCGGGCGGAACTCACTCGTGACGAAGCGCTTCGATCGGATCGAGACGCGACGCCTTGATCGCAGGAAACATACCGAAGATCACGCCCGTCGCCGCACTGAAGACGAAGCTGAGCGCGACCGCCCAGAACGGGATGTCCGCCTGCTCGAGCTGCGCGCCGGGAATGCGCGTGAGCCCGAACGCCGCGAGCCGGCCGATCGCGATGCCCACGAACCCGCCGACGAGGCAGAGCGTCACCGCCTCGAGGAGGAACTGGAGGAGGATCGCCGTCGGCGTCGCGCCGACCGCCTTGCGAAGGCCGATCTCCCTGGTGCGCTCGCTCACCGAGACGAGCATGATGTTCATGATGCCGATCCCGCCGACGAGCAGGCTGATGCCGACGATGCCTCCCGCGATCGCGGTGATGCCCGTCGCGAGCGTCTTGAACTGCTCGATGAAGCGGTCGATCGCCGCGACCTGGAAGGTCTCGACCTCGCCGGGCGCGATGCCGCGCATGCGCCGCATGACGAACCGCACCTCGTCCTGCCCCTCCTCGGCGAACTCGGGCCCCTGGAACATCCCTTCGATCCGCATGAAGAAGAAGCGGTCCTGCAGCTTCTCGGCGACCGAGAAGGGAATGAAGATCTCGGCGCTCGAGGTGTTCATCCCGAAGAACCGCGCCTGCGTCGTCTCGACGACGCCGATCACGAGAAAGCGCCGCCCGCCGATCAGGATCGGCTCGCCCACCGGATTCGCGGGAAGCGACAGCTCCTTGATCGCGTCGTCGTTGATGAGGCAGACCTGCCGCTCGGTGTCGACATCGATCCAGCTGAACGGCCGACCCTCCGTCACGAAGCGGTTCTGCACGAGATGCCAGTCGGGCCAGATCCCCGTGATGGTGATCCCCTCGATCCGCTTGTCGCCCGACTCGACGTCGAGCCCGAGCTCGGTCATCGGCGTCACCGCCTTCACGAGCGTGCACTCGTCGCGGATCGCCCGCACCTCCTCGGTCCTGATGAGGATCTTCTCCCAGGGATAGAGGTTGCGCGGCGCGTTGTCGGGCCGGTCGGGGAAGACGAAGAACTTGCTCGCGCCGACCGACTCGAACTCGCTGAGGACCTTCGTCTTGAGGCCCGTGAGCGCGGCGATCACCGCGGTCGTACTCGCGACGCCGACGATGATCCCGAGGGCCGTCAGGAACGCGCGCGACTTGTTCGCCCAGATCTGCGCGAACGCGAGCGAGATGGCCTGGATCCAGAAGAGCGGGTTCAGCACGGCGCGCTCCCTCCGACCTCGGTCGCGAGCGCGGGCACCGAGGCGAGATGCCTGCCCGCGACATCCTCGGCGATGGGCAGGTCGCTCAGGAGCCGCCCGTCGCGCAGACGCACGACGCGCTGGCAGTGGGCCGCGACCTCGTCCTCGTGGGTCACGATGACGACCGTCTGCCCTTCGGCATGCAGACGCCGGAAGAGTTCGAGGATCTCGGCGGTCGTCGCCGTGTCGAGGTTGCCCGTGGGCTCGTCGGCGAGGAGGATCGACGGCGTGTTGAGGATCGCCCGCGCGATCGCGACGCGCTGCCGCTGGCCGCCCGAAAGCTGGTTCGGCCGGTGGTGCACGCGGTTCCCGAGACCGACCCTCTCGAGCGCGGCGAGCGCGCGCTGCCGCCGCCCGCGCCATCCGCCGCGCGCGTAGACGAGCGGAAGCTCGACATTCTCGAGCGCCGTCTGTCGCGGCAGGAGCTCGAAGCTCTGGAAGACGAACCCGATCTCCTCGTTGCGCACCTGCGCGAGCTCGCGCGCCCCCATCCGGCTCACGTCGCGGCCGTTGAGGAGGTACGACCCGCCCGTCGGCCGGTCGAGGCAGCCGAGCATGTTCATCAGCGTGCTCTTCCCCGAGCCCGACGAACCCATGATCGCGACCATCTCGTTGCGGCCGATCACGAGGTCGAGCCCGCGCAGCGCGTGGATCGTCTCGACACCGACCCTGTAGATCTTGGTCAGGTCGCGCACCTCGATGAGCGGCGCGGCGACGGACGGATTCCGGGGCGTGACGACGGGCGCGCCCGCGGCGTCAGCCATTGGAACCACCCGTGCCTGCCGCAGCGGCCGCGGCGGCGGCGGCGTCCTTCGCCGTCTCCTCGCGGATCCGATCGCCGTCCTTGAGCCGCTCGAGCACGCGGTACGGCCCCGTGACCACGAGATCGCCCTCCGAGAGCCCCTCCTCGACAAGCGTCTCGGCGAGATTCGACGCACCCGTCCGAACGAGCGTGAGCACGGCCTTCCCGTCGACATTCCGGAAGACGACCGTGGCCTTCTTCCGCGCCTGATCGACGAGCGGACTCTCGGCGAGCTCCTTCGGCAGGTCCTCGAGCTTCTTCTCGAGGAGCGACTGGCTCGGGATGAGGAGGCCCGTGGTCCGGTCGACCACGATGTCGACGTTCGCGGCGAGTCCCGACAGCAGCGTCTCGCCCTCGGCGAGGTCGATGCCGACCTCGCACTTGAACCAGCCGCCCGTCGCGCCCGCGACGCCACCCGCCTCGACGCCCCGCGAAAGCGCGACCTGCTCGACGCGCCCCTTGAACTCGCGCTTCCGGTAGGCGTTCACGCGGATCGTCGCGTCCTGCCCCGCCTCGACGCGCGCGACATCGCTCTCGGAGACCTTCGCCTTGAGCCGCACGGAGGTCAGATCGGCGATCCGCAGAATGCGCGTTCCCGCCATGTTCATGGTGCCGACGACGACGAGCTCGCCCGGTTCCGCGTTGAGCTCGGTGATCTGCCCGTCGATCGGCGCGACGATCGTCGTCCGACGGAGGAGCTCCTTCGCCCGATCGATGTCGGCCTCGGCCGCCTGCAGCGACGCCTCGATCACCGAAAGCCCCTCGCGCGCCGCCGAAATCTGCGCCTCGAGATCGGACACGCGCGCGATCGCCTCGTCGAGCGCGGCGCGGCTCACATCGCCCGACTCGAAGAGCTTCTCCTGGCGCTCGAGGTTCGCGCGCGCGTTCACGAGCTGGGCGGTCGGGCTCTCGAGCCGCTCCTGTTCGGAGCGGAGGCGGAAGCGCTCGCCATCGCGGCGCGCCTCCTGCGCCTGCAGCGAGGCCTGCAGGTCGCGTCCGTCGAGCTTCACGATGACTTCGCCCTTGCGGACGGTCGCGCCCTCGCGGAACGGGATCTCGAGGACGCGCGCGCTGACCTCGGCCGACACGTCGACCTTGATCTCGGGCTCGACCTCGCCCGGCGCGGACACCGTCTCGACGAGCTCACGCCGCTCGACCTTCGCCATCCGCACCGCGAGCGCGTCGTCGCCACCACCGAAGGAAGGCAGCATCTCGAGCGCGGCGGGACCCGCCACGACGAGACCCACCACGGCGGTGCACAGCACCACGGCCATCACGATCAGGAATGTTCGCACGAGGGATCGGCTCCGGTCTTCCGCGATTGCGGAGAGGGCGAGGGTATTCGGGATGACCTCCGCACGGTTGCGCAGTGGCGAAAAAAGACAACAGCCCCCGCGACCCGCCGCCGCTCGGCAAAAAAGACCGCACCCCCCGACCGGAGTCGGGGGGTGCGGAAGGTGTCGGTTCAGGCCTGGCGGAGACTTACGCCCCCGTCAGGGAAGAACTCACTGGCAGGCGCCCCAGCTGCCGAGGAGGGCGGCGAGGTCGGCGGCGTCGGTCGTGCCGTTGCCGTCGAGGTCGCTCGCGCCAGCCTGGCCCCAGCTGCCGAGGAGGGCAGCGAGGTCGGCGGCATCGGTGGTGCCGTTGCCGTCGAGGTCCGACGGGCAGGGATTGCCCTCGGCCGCGAAGCCGAGCTCGGCGATCCACTGCGAGGTGCCGGTCTGCGCGACGAAGGTGGCGTCGTTGCAGATGTTGTTGATGTCGGTCGACTTCTCGAACCAGAAGGCCGTCGAGCCGGTGTTGTTACCAACGCCACCCGCGATGAAGTTGTCCGCCGCGGTGCAGCTGTTGCTGCTCGAGACGGTCATGACGAGCACGATCGGATCGGTGTTGCCGGTCAGGTCGAGCGGGGTGTCGAGGTTCCAGGTCATGAGACCAAAGCCGCCGAGCATGAGGAAGTCCTTCGAGGTGATGAGCTCGAGGTCGCCACCGTTGCCGGCGCCGTCGTTGACGAGGGTCGGGTCGCCACCGTTGGTGTCACGGTAGAGGCCGAGGGTCATCGCGACGGGGAAGGCGCCCGCGGCGAGCGAGCCGTCGAGCTGCTGATCGACGTTCGCGTAGCCGATGGTCGCGCAGGCGAGCGAGCCGCTCGAGAGACCCGAGAAGCTACGGGCGATCTCCGAGGCGGTCGTGAACTGCGTGCCGTTCGCACCGCACCAGAGCTGGCAGCCCGTGGTGTAGTTGGTGATGTCGAGCGCGTTGTTCTGGGTCAGCGTCGAGGCGATGTCGTACGAGCAGACGTCGCCGAAGCTCGCGCACTCGGCGTCGACGCCGGTGACCGAGAGGACGTAGTCGTTGAACGCGCCCGAACCGCAGGGCGTGCCGTTGAAGTCCTGCGTCGCGACCGCGATGCGGTACGAGCCGGCCGGGAGGCAGGTCGTCGCGGCGACCGGGCAGAAGCCCGAGGCGTTCGCGATGAGGTTGAGGCCCGAGCAGGTGTCGCCCTTGTAGATCGAGCAGACCGCGTTCGAGCCGGTCGAGAGCTCGACCGTCACGCTCTTGCCCGAGGCGATGTCGAGCGAGTACCAGTCGACGTCGCGGGTGTCGGCATCGGCCCAGAAGGTGCCGGCGATCGCGTCGCCGAGACCGATCGAGGTCGCCATCTCGGTGCCCGAGCCGCAGCCACCGTTGGTGTCGGTGCCGCAGGCCTCGCCCTCGGAGCCGGTCGACGCGGGAAGCGCGCAGGGCTCGGGGAGGGTGAAGGTGATCTGGCCGGCGCCGGTGTCGCCCGCGGTGTACGAGCTGACGCAGACGAGGTAGTAGCGGCCGACGTTGACCGAGGTGCTCATCTCCGACGCGAACGGCGTGGTGCCGTCGGTCTGGAAGCAGTCGGTGCCGTCGTCGTTGCAGTTCACGAACGCGTCGGCGAGCGTCGCAAAGTCGAACGCCGCCGGATCGGTGCCCATGTCGAAGATCGCGAGCTTCGAGTCGAACGGCGTGGTGCCGCAGGTCGAGGCGACGAGGTTGCCGTTGAACACGGGGCCGACGCGGTACCACACGTCGTTGTTGTTCTCGTTGTTACCCGACGAGCAGGTCGAGCCGTAGGCCGGACCGTCCTGGGTCGCGTTCACGTTGTTGAACGCGTAGGTGCCCGAGGCGCTGACGACGGTGGCGTTGGTGGCGCAGTTGTTGGCCGGGCCGGTGCCGTCGCAGTTGTAGATGAAGATGCCGCAGGCATCGACCGCGTAGCCGAGGCAGGTGGTGTCCCAGCCGATGATGCAGCAGAGCGGGTCGATCGCGCAGACCGCCGAGCAGCAGGCGGGATCGTCGCAGCCGGGGCCGCCGTGCGCTTCGGCGCACGAGCCGGTCGCGCCGAGGCAACCCTCGTCGACCGCGGTGAAGGCGACGTTCAGCGTGCCCGCGCCGCCCGCGGCGCCGTTCCAGCTACCGATGCGGAAGAAGAAGGTCTCGCCCGCGCCGATGCCGACGCCGGTGATGTTCGAGTAGAAGCCCTGGCAGCCGGTGAGGCCCGCGCCGTCGCCGTTGCAGGCGACCTGGACGAGCGCGCCGCACGAGCCCGAGTAGACGAGGAGCGACGAGTCGTGGCCACCGGCGGCATCGCAGGTGTTCAGGTCGATCGTGCCCGAGGTCTGCGAGGTGTAGGTGAACCACACGTCGGGGCTGTTGTTCCAGTCGAGGTAGGTGCCGGCGCACTGGGTGTCGTCGACAGCGTCCGCGCTGGGGGTCGCCGCGTCGAGGCTATACGCGTTCGGGCCGAGGTTCGCGAGAGTCGCCGTGGCGCACTCGTCCTGGCCCATCGCCGTCGCCGTGAAGCCGCACGCCGCGAGGACGGCGGTCACGAGGAGGCTCGTACCGTTGACAGTCTTCATCGCATCGCTCCTTGAATCGGTCCTGTTCGGGGACCTTGCCTGATGACTGGAGGGGCTCGCGCCGCTCCGGGGGACTCTCACACGACGCCCGAAACAGCCGGGTTCGCCGCTTGCAACCGCACGGACACCCCTTTTGAGGGATGCGCGCGCGGGCGCAATCAAACAATCTAATCCGATGATCGGACGATCCAAACGGAATCTTGGGGCCTTCCGCCATTTCCGCGGGAATCGGTGAATCGCCTTCAGAGGCGCGCGAGCGCTCGAATCGGGAACCCCTTCCCGACAGTGACTTAGGTCGCAAGGGTGCGCGGGAAGCTGGTGCCGATAACGCAGAATCGTTCGCGCCGCGACGAGCCGCGGCCTCCCGAGACGCGCGTTCGGACCAGCCCGTCACAGGTCTCTGGAAAATCGCGATCGCGAAATGGGTCCGAACTGAGTCGCCGAGCGTGCCGCCCAGCGGCGGCGAGGGTCGCTCCAACCCACGCACGAACCCGCGTCCCTTGCGGAAGCGCGACCCCCGTGGCGCGGGACGAACCCGATGACCAGTCATGCCCCTGCGGCCAAGGAACACCGTTGAAACCCGAGTTGTGTCGAAACCCGAGTTGTGTCGAAACCCGAGTGGTGTCGAAAGAGTTGTGTCGAGACCCGAATGGGGTCTGGAGGCGACCGCCCGCCGCGGCGTCAGCCCACGCGCTCGATGGTGACCGTCAGCTTCAGCGAGGTCAGCTGCTCGGCCACGAGTTCGGCGTGCTCGCGGTGGGTCGAGAGGACGACGGAAACGCCCTTCTTGTGGGCCTCCATCGTGCAGCGCGTCGCGATCGGCAGGCTGAGGCGCACGAAGCGGCAGAGCGACTCGACCACGAATCCCATGTCGTTCACATCGTCGTTGTGGAGGATCACATTCCACGGCGGCAGCGCATCGACCGGGGAGATCGGCGCGGGCGTCGGACGGGTGGGAGCGGTGGCGGACTGACTCATCGTTCGGAATGCACCTCGGGGGGCGAGTATAGGTGCGTCGCGGGCGCGCATCCGCGCATCTGCAGGAAGTTCGGAAAAACCGCGGCTTGCCGCGGCGGTCGCCCATGCTATCGGCGCCAGTCGACGACGAGCTTTCCGAACTGCTCGCCCGCTTCGAGCCGCGCGAAGGCGTCCCGGCCCTCCGCGGGCGCGAAGACGCGATCGACGACGGGACGGATCGCCCCCGAGCGGAAGAGCGCGACGACCTCGCGGAACTCGCGCATGTCGCCCATCGTCGAGCCGACGAGGCGGAGCTGGTTCCAGAAGATGCGCGTGAGATCGGTCGTCGCGTCGGGCCCCGTGGTCGCGCCGCAGGTCGCGAAGGTGCCGCCGCGCGCGAGGCTGCGGATGCACGGCCCGTGGATCGCCTTGCCGACGCTGTCGACGCAGAGATCGACGCCGCGACGCCCCGTGAGGCGACGGACCTCCTTCGACCAGTCCTGTCCTTCGTCGAGGATGCCGTGCGCGGCGCCGAGCGCCTTCGCGCGCTCGAGCTTCGCCGCATGGCGGCTGGTGACGAGCACCTCGCACCCGAAATGGCGCGCGATCGCGAGCGCGGCGAGGGCGACGCCGCCGCCGATTCCCGTGACCAGGACGCTCATGCCCGCGCGGAGACCCGCCTGCGTCACCATCATGCGCCATGCGGTGAGGTGCGTGAGCCCGAAGGCCGCGGCCTCGACGGGGTCCGCGTCGCCGATCGGCAGGAGGTTCGCGACGGGCGCCGCGAAGCGTTCGGCGAGGCATCCCGCGCCGTGCTCGCCGATCATGAAGATGTCGCTCGGCGCGGGGCGGAGATCGGGATGCGCGGGATCGGGCTTCGGAACGGCGGCGTTCAGCAGGACGCGGCGGCCGACCCACGCGGGATCGACCCCCGCGCCCACGGACTCGACGACGCCCGCGCCGTCGGAACCCGAGATCGCGGGATAGCGGATGTCGATCCCGGGAAGGCCGCGACCGACCCAGAGGTCGAGGTGATTGAGCGCGGCGGCCTCGGTGCGGACGACGGCTTCGCCCGCGTTCGCCACGGGATCGGGGTGATCCTCGACGAGCCGCACATGGGGAAGGACCGGAGAACCCTGCCGTTCGATGACGATCGCGCGCATGGCGGCGAGTGTAGGGAATCGCGCGATGCGCAGCCGCGTCGGCGGTTCTCCGTATGATCGCCCCCATGCCGATTCCGCAGACCGTCGTCGCGCTCGCGCTCGCGTTCGTCGCCCTCGCCGCCGCTCCGCAGGCGCAGCCGGCTCGTCCTGCGTCGCCGCAGGGGCAGCCCCAGGGACAGCCCCAGGGACAACCGCAGTACCAGGAGTCGAACGGCCCGATCGTCGCCGATCCGCCCATCGCCGACTTCGGCATCGTCCGCCCGGGCACGACCGTCGCGAAGACGATCCGCATCGTGAATCCCCTCGACCGCCCCGTGAAGATCCGGCTCGCGAAGCCGAGCTGCACCTGCACGACCGTCGACATGACGGGGAAGACGATTCCCGCGCGCGGCTTCCTCGAGATGCCGATGTCGATGAAGACGCCGCAGTCGGTCGGCAAGAAGACCGCGCAGGTGAACATGGTGTTCGAGGGGCTGAACCAGCTGCTCGCCGTGCGGCTCGAGGCCGAGACCGCCTACGCCGTGCGCGCGAATCCGCCGTATGTCGACGCGCTCGCGCCCGAGCGGATGAAGGGGTTCTTCGAGGTGCTCTCGACCGACGGAAAGCCGTTCACCGTGACGGCCGTCGCGGGGCGCCCCGCGCGGACGGCCGACGGCTCGCCGCAGAAGCCCGCGCAGCGGCAGGTCGTGGCCTACGACTTCACGGCGGGTGGCGCCGTGCCCCCCTTCCTCATCGTCGAGACCGATCACCCCGAGTGTCCCGTGTTCGATCTCCGCGTCCGCCACGAGACGACGCGCATCGCGCCCGCGCTCGGATTCGCCGAGTACCGCGCGAACCTCGGCGCGCTGGCGCCGAAGTCGAGCGCGACCTTCGAACTCGAGATCAAGCATGCGGGCGCGGATCGCGTCGCGATGGTCGAGAGCCTCGACCCGCGCGCGAAGACGGAGCTCGTCGGCCAGCGTGCGGACGGCGACTCGGTGGTCGCGATCGTGAAGGTCGACGATCTCGGCCTGCCCGCGGGGACCTTCCTCTTCCCCTGCCGATTCACCTCGACGGGTGGGTCGGGCGGGCAGCCCAAGGCGGCGGATTTCTGGCTTTACGGGACCGTGCGTGCGGGCGGCGGCTGACCCTGCGTGAACGCGAACGACCAATCCGCGGCTTTCGACGCAAACGCCGAATCCGAGGCGCAGGCTCCGCGAAGCCCGCGCACCATGATTCTTCCGGCCACCGCTCAAGACGTCATCCGGATCCGCAAGTACCCGAACCGTCGTCTCTACGACACGAGTCGGTCGACCCACCTCACCCACGACGAGGTGCTTGCGATCGTGCGCCGCGGGCTGCGCGTCCAGATCTCGGACAGCCGCACCGAGGCCGACATCACGAACGAGGTCCTGCTGCAGATCCTGATCGCGCGGGCGCCCGAGCTCGTGTCGGCGCTGCCGACGGGTGCCCTCCTCGCGGTCGCGCGCGGTTCGGCCGAGACGGTTGCGGCGGCGGCGGGCGCGTTCTCCCAGGCGGGGGACGCGGTGCGCGCGTCGAACGGCGGTCAGACGGCGATGCCTGCCGCACAGCCGGCGATGGCCGCTGCCCGCGCGTGAATCACGCGCAATCCGCACTTCCGAGCCTTTCCACTTCCGAGCCTTTCCGGGGAACCTCCGTTCACTTCTCGACTGCGGATTCCGCAAGGGAGTCTGCTGTCGGTTTGCTTTGGATGACGCGGTCGAGCGTGGTCCATTCGATGGGCGCGACGCACAGCCGTACGATGCGGCCATGCGTCGCATGCACCATCCGCTTTCGGCCGTTTCCGCATGTCTGGCCTCGCTGCTCGGGATGGGCGCTTCGGTCGAGCCTCCGCTCGACCCGCGCATCGATGCGACGCGCGTGACGAGACTCGGCGATCCCGCCGAGCGCTCGACGGCCGACCAGGTCCGACGCCCCGTGCTCGCACCCGTTCTTCGCGTGGCCGCGCGCGCGGCGGCCGTGCCGCTCGACGAGGCGACCTTCGCGAAGGCGAACGAGGCGATCCGTCGCGGGCTTGAACGGCTCGCGCGCACGCAGACGCCGCGCGGCACCTGGTTCGAGTCGGTTGAGGTGACGCCGACCGACATGGAGCCGCGGAAGCGCGCCGCCGCGCTGGCGGTGACGGCGATGGGACTCAAGGCGTTCGCGCAGGCGGGCGCCATCGGCGAGGGCGAGGCGTGCGCGCGCGCGCGGCTCGCGGTCCTCGAGGCGGTCGGCGATGCGAAGACGCGCGCGCTCGTCACCGAGGGCGGTATCGGGAACTATGTGATGAGTGCCGTCGCGAGCGGGCTCTCGGCGGCGGGCGACGCGGACGCGCGCGCGGGTGCGGCGGGCGCGGTCCGATGGCTGAAGGAAGGCCAGTGGGACGAGGGCGAGGGCGTGACCGCCGAGCTCGACTGGCATGGTGGCGCGGGGTACGGCAACGGCAAGCGGCCCGATCTCTCGAACACGCAGATGATGCTCGACGCCCTGCACGACGCGGGCGTGTCGGCCGACGATCCCGCGGTCGCGCGCGCGCTCGCGTTCGTCGCGAGGACGCAGAACCGGAAGGCGTCGAACCCCGCGGAGTGGGCGCAGTCGGGATCGGGCGACGGCGGATTCGTCTACTCGCCCGCGAACGGCGGCGAGAGCATGGCGAGCGAGGCGGCGGGCGAGGGGCGCCACGGCGAGAAGCTCGCGGTGCGGAGCCTGCGCAGCTACGGATCGATGACCTACGCGGGCTTCAAGAGCCTGCTCTACGCGGGACTTTCGCCCGATGATCCGCGGGTGCGCGATGCGCTCGGCTGGATCGCGAACCACTTCACCTTCGACGAGAATCCGGGACTCGGCCAGCAGGGCTACTTCTACTACCTGCACGCGATGTCGCGCGCGCTCTTCGCGTCGGGCATGGGCGAGGTCGTCGACGCGAAGGGTGTCGCGCACGACTGGCGGCGCGAACTCGTCGAGGCGCTCGTCGCGCGGCAGCGCGCGGACGGCGGCTGGGCGAACGAGGTCGCGCGCTGGGAGGAGTCCGACGCGGACCTCGCGACGATCTACGCGGTGCTCGCGCTCGAGGAGGCGATCAAGCCGCG
>JBJOHC010000255.1:0-6584 GCA_046047955.1 Planctomycetota bacterium | reverse complement strand
TGAGTTCGGCGCCGCCGACGAGCCCCGCGAGGAGGAGGAGGACCGGCGCGAGGCCGACCATCCACGCGACGGCGACCCGCGCGAACACGCCGCGCCCGGGGGCGAGTGCCGACGCCGAGATTCCCGCGCCGACCGCCGCGATCGCGACCGCCGTCGCGAACGGCGTCGCGAGCCAGATCCAGGGGCCGTCGCCGTTCGCGCGCATGCGCCATTCGCCGTTCACGAGGAGGAGGATCGTGATGAAGAGGAGGAGCCCCGCCGCCTGCCCGAAGGTGAGGGCGATCCCGAGCCGCAGATTGAGCGCGCGAAGCCGCGCCCATGCGCGCACGCCCGCGCGGGCCTCGGTGAGCGACCAGCGCGCGGCGAACCCGCAGCGCGGGCAGGTCGCCACCCACATCCCGAGCGCGGGCGCGAACCGCCGCGACGCCGCGCCGAGCGGCTTGCCACACGAGGCGCAGGCGTGCGAGATCATGCGGGGAGGATATCGGCGCCGTCGCGGGGGACGCGCGTCGTACACTGCGCCTCCCGCCCGGCGTGCGTCGCGGGGCGGAAGCGGGGCAGCCGCGGGTGGCATCGTCCGCGGAGGCGTGCGGGGCGGCTGCGCGGACGCTTCCGCGGTCTTCCTTCCGACTTCATCTCGCGTCGTCCTTCGCGCAACTCGCCCGCATCGCCGTCCATGCCTGCGGATCGCCCGTCCTTCCCCAAGCCGTCCTTCCCCAAGCCGTCCTTCCCCAAGCCGTCCTTCCCCGAGCCGACCGTCCCCTCCATGCTCTCGTTCACACCAAGGACCTCGCGCGTGGGCATTCTTCGCCGCCGCCTCGGCTACCCGCTCTTCACGCTGGTGGTCGCGCTCGGCCTGTCGTACTTCCTCAAGGGGCGGATCGCGACCGAGGCGCCCGCGGGACCGCTCGAGTACGAGCGATTCGCGCGACAGGTGATGGCCGAGGTGCGCGCGGGGCGACCGATCCCCGCGGCGGTCGATCCCGCGGTCGAGCGCGTCTTCGAGGCGCTCGCGCCCGAGGCGGTGCGGCGCGCGGACGGCGGCTCGCTCGCGTACGAGGTCGTCGGGCCCGCGCAGCTCGATGGGACGATGCCGTGGATCCAGTCGGTCGTCGTGACGGCACCGGGCGGCGAGGCGGTCGGGATCTCGATCTCGATCCTCGCGGGAAAGCCCGAGGTCGTGGGCGTGTCGCGGGTGACGACGCGCGCACTCGGCGACGGTGGAGCGCCCGCGCTCGCGGGCGACGGCGCGCAGGATGCGGAGGGTTCGCGATGAAGGTCTGGCTCGACGGCAGGTTCGTCGAAGGCGGCGACGCGCGCGTCGGCTTCTTCGACGCGGGGTTCCAGCACGGGATCGGGCTCTTCGAGACGATGCTCGCGCGCGACGGCGCGGTGCTGCGCCTCGAGGCGCATCTCGAGCGTCTCGCGGCGAGCGCGCGCGAACTCCGGCTCTTCGATCCGCTCCGCATCGAGCCGCTCGCCGAGGCGGTGCATGCGACGCTCGCGGCGAATGGCATGCGCGACGCGCGCGTCCGCATCACGCTGACCGCGGGCGACATGGGTCGCCCGTTCGCGGGAGCGAACGCGTCGGGCGACGCGCCGCCCGCGCCGATGCCGACGGTCGCCGTCCATGTCCAGCCACCGACGCGGTATCCCGCCGAACTCTTCGAGCAGGGCGTCGCGGTGACGGTGTGCGAGGACCGCGTGCAGGCGATGGACCGCTTCGCGGGGCACAAGACGCTCATGTACTGGCCGCGCATCGCGGCGGTGCAGCGCGCGGGCGAGGCGGGTTGCGCCGAGAGCCTCTGGTTCACCGTCGACGGGAAGCTCGCATCGGGCAGCGTGTCGAGCGTCTTCCTCGTGAAGGATGGCGCGATCCGCGTCCCGTTCGCGCACGGCGAGGAACCCGCGGGCGCGCGGCGGGCGCCCGTCCTTCCCGGCTGTACGCGCGCCGCGGTCCTCATGTGGGCCGAGGCGCGTTCGGTCGCGGTCGAGCGCGCGGCGCTCACGATCGACGATGTCCTCGCCGCCGACGAGGTGTTCCTGACGAACTCGAGCTGGGGCATGATGCCCGTCGTGCGCGTCGAGCGTCACGAGGTCGGCGGCGGACGCCCCGGCCCCGTCGCGCGGGCGATGCGGGAGAAGTGGCTCTCGTGAACGGCGCGGGACCAGCGGGCGGGGGTCCGTTCGGTGGCGGAGGCGGGCCCGCGGGTTCGCCGTTCGGCGGCTTCCGCGTCTTCACCGTCGGTCGCGACGCGGCGCGGAACTTCCGCTTCCGCCCCGCGTTCCGCGTGCGCGAGGGTGCGGGCGCGTTCGAGCGCGTGCTCGTGGGCGCGCTCGCCTTCCTCCTCGCGATTCCGATCGCGGTCGTCCTGCTCGCGCTCGGCGCGGTCGCGCTCGTCGCGTTCCTCGGATGCGCGGCGGTCTTCGTCGCGCTCGCGATCGCGGGGCGGCTCGTGCGCATGTTCGTCGGCGGTGGCCGCGCCGTCCGCGGAGATCCCGACGATGACGGCCGCGAGAACGTGCGCGTCATCCGCCGTCAAGACCCGTTCGGCTGAATTGGGCTGATTTCGCGGCCTGCGCGTCGTTCTCGCGATTCGCCCGCTGCCGCTCGACGCCGCGCGCGAACCCCGTACGATGCGGTCCCGCCGCACGCGCGGCCCGGAGCAAGGATGAACGATGGCTGAAGGAACGGCAACGGCTGCGAGCGGCGATCCCGTGTTCGCCCACCTCCACCTCCACAGCGAGTACTCGCTCCTCGATGGCGGCAACAAGATCGGCCGTCTCCTCAAGCGCGTGAAGGAACTCGGCATGGACGCCGTCGCGGTCACCGACCACGGCAACATGTTCGGCGCGATGGAGTTCTACTGGAAGGCGAAGGAGATGGGCGTCAAGCCCATTCTCGGGATCGAGGCGTACGTCGCCGTCGACCGCGACGGGAAGGAGGGCGACCGCCGCGACAAGACCCACACGGGCGAGAAGGACGGCGGCTGGCACCTCGTGCTCCTCGCCGAGAACCTCGCGGGCTGGCGCAACCTCCTCAAGCTCTCGTCGGACGCCTTCCTGAACGGCTTCTACTACAAGCCGAGGATGGACAAGTCGACCCTCTCGCAGTGGTCGGACGGCATCATCGCGATCAACGGGCACCTCGGGTCGTCGCTCGCGTCGCACCTCGAGGCGTTCGTGCGGTCGGGGCAGGATCCGCTCCACTGGAGGCGCGCGGTCGACGAGGCGCGCTGGCACATGGAATGCTTCCGCCCGAACGAGAAGGGCGAGCCGCGGTTCTTCGTCGAGCTGCAGCGGCATGTGCCCGAGCAGGAGGAGCTCAACCCCTGGCTTGTGAAGCTCGCGGCCGAGGTGGGCGCGCCGCTCGTCGCCGACAACGACGCGCATTTCCTCCTGAAGGAGGATCACGACATCCACGACACGCTCTGCTGCATCTCGATGCAGCGGACGAAGGACGATCCGTCGCGGCTCAAGTACCCCGAGGACGTCTACGTGAAGAGCCCCGCCGACATGGCGGCGCTCTTCCCCGAGGCGCCCGAGGCGGTCGCGAACGCGGGGCGGATCGCGGCGCGCTGCAGCGTGTCGCTTCCGAAGGGCGAGAATCACGCGCCCGTCGTGAAGGTCGTCCATCCCGGGAAGGGGCCGACGTACGACCCGCGCAGGGACGGCGACCTCACGAGCTGGTTCAAGGCGTACTGCCGCGGATTCGAGACGCTGCCCTTCGATGCGACGAAGGACTCCGAGAGCGCCGACGACCTGAAGGCGAGCTGCGACCGCGCGCTGCGCGACCTCTGCGAGGCGGGCGCGATCTGGCGCTACGGGCCCGACGGCATCACGCCCGCGATCCGCGCGCGCCTCGAGCGCGAGCTCCAGATCCTCGCCGACAAGTCGATCAGCGCGTACTTCCTCATCGTGTGGGACTTCGTGAACTGGGCGCGGCAGCGCGGGATTCCCGCGTGCGCGCGCGGTTCGGGCGTCGGCACGATGGCGGGCTACGTGCTCGGCCTCTCGAACGCCTGCCCCGAGAAGTACGGCCTCCTCTTCGAGCGCTTCACCGATCCCGACCGCTCGGAGTACCCCGACATCGACATCGACATCTGCCAGGACGGTCGCGCCGCGGTCATCGACTACGTGCGGCGGAAGTACGGGCATGTCGCGCAGATCATCACCTTCGGCCGGCTCAAGGCGAAGGCGGCGGTGAAGGACGTCGCGCGCGTGATGGGCCTCTCGCCGCAGGAGGGGCAGCACCTCGCGAACCTCGTGCCCGCCGAGCTCAAGATCACGATCGACGAGGCGCTCGCGAAGGAGCCCGAGCTCGCGCGGCTCGTCTCGTCGGACGCGCGCATCGCGCGGGTGATCGACCATGCGCGCGGCCTCGAGGACCACGCGCGCAACCAGGGCGTGCACGCGGCGGGCGTCATCGTGGCGACGCGGCCGCTCGACGACATCGTGCCGCTCTGCCGCGCGGCGGGCGGCGCCGAGGAGGCGGTCACGCAGTGGGACGGTCCGACCTGCGAGAAGGTCGGCCTCCTCAAGATGGACTTCCTCGGGCTCCGCACGCTCTCGACGATCGAGTTCGCGAAGAAGCTCATCCGCGAGACGCTCTCCGAGGAGGAGATCCACCGCGCGGTCGGGCGCACGCTTCCGAGGAAGGGCGAGGTCGCCGACGATCCGCTCGACCTCGACCGCATCCCGCTCGACGACCAGAAGGTCCTCGGGCTCTTCCGCCGCGCCGACACGAACGGCGTCTTCCAGTTCGAATCGGGCGGCATGAAGAAGCTCCTCGCGGGCATGCAGCCCGACCGCCTCGAGGACCTCATCGCGGCGAACGCGCTCTTCCGGCCGGGTCCGATGGACCTGATCCCCGACTACAACGCGCGCAAGCACGGCCGTCAGGAGGTGCCGAAGATCCACGAGATCGTCGACCGCTTCACCGACGAGACCTACGCGATCATGGTCTACCAGGAGCAGGTGATGCAGGTGCTGCACCACCTCGGCGGCATCCCGCTGCGCGCCGCGTACTCGGTCATCAAGGCGATCTCGAAGAAGAAGATCGACGTGATCGACTCGGCGCGCGCCGACTTCGTCGCGGGCGCCGCCGAGCGCGGGCTCGCGGAGGCGAAGTCGCAGGAGCTCTTCGAGCTCATCCTCAAGTTCGCGGGCTACGGCTTCAACAAGAGCCATTCGACGGGCTACGCGATCATCGCGTACCAGACCGCGTACCTGAAGACCTACTTTCCCGCGCACTACATGTCGGCGGTGCTCTCGTTCGAAAGCCAGGCGCGCAAGATCGAGGAGTGGTCGGTCTACCTCGACGACTGCAAGCGCCTGCTCTACCCCGATTCGACCGAGAAGAAGCCGCATGTCGGCGTCGAGGTGCGGCCGCCCGACGTGAACCTCTCCGAGGAGGACTTCGCGGTCGTGTACGGGCCCGGCGAGGCGCGCTCGGCGTGGGGCGGGCACATCCGCTTCGGCCTGAAGGCGATCAAGGGGATCGGCGCGGGCGCGATCCGCGCGATCATCGAGGAGCGCAGGAAGAGCGGGCCGTTCAAGTCGATCTTCGACTTCTGCGAGCGGGTCGACTCGCGCGCGATCAACCGCGCCGGCCTCGAGGGGCTCGTGAAGGCGGGCTGCTTCGACAGCCTGCACGGGACCGAGGGGCGCGCGTCGGTGGTCGCGAGCCTCGAGAGCGCGATCAGCGCGGGGCAGAGCCTCGCGCGCGACCGCGCGGGTGGGCAGGAGAACTTCTTCGGCATGTTCGAGGCGGCGGCGCCGAAGCAGGCGTCGGTGGCGGCGGCGCTCCGGAAGGTCGATCCGTGGGACCGGATGGAGGCGCTGCGCTACGAGAAGGAGGCGCTCGGCTTCCATGTCTCGGGGCATCCGCTCGACGCGTGGCGCGAGGAGATCGCCGCGCTCTGCTCGGCCGATGTGCGCCGGGCGATCGCGTCGGCGCAGGACGCGCCGTGCGTGGTCGCGGGGCTCGTCGCGCGGTCGCGGGTCGTCGTCACGCAGAAGGGGAAGAACCCCGGTTCGAAGATGATGGTGATGGGTCTCGCCGACAAGCACGCGACGATCGACGCCGTCCTCTTCACCGACGCCTTCGCGAAGTACGGCGACCTCATCGCGAACGACCGGCCCGTCGTCCTCGTCGGCACCGTCGATCATGCGCGCGGCGAGCCGAACCTGATCGTCGAGCAGGTGCTCGCGATCGAGGACGCGGCGCGGTTCCTCGGCACGCGGCTCGAGGTTGCGGTCGAGTGCGCGGGTGCCGACGCCGAGGCGGCCGCGGGCACGATCGAGATGCTCGCGGGCTACCTCAAGCAGGCGAGCGCGGCCGCGGCGACTTCGGTCGGCCGTGCGGTCGATGTCGTCGTCCATCTTGACGGCGAGTCGCGGCGGACGACGCTCGCGTCGCATCGGCTGCGCGTGGTGCCCGATCGCGAGTTTCTCGAGGCGTTGCGGCGGCTCGTCGGCGCGGGCCGCGTGCGCGTGAAGGGCGGCTGGCTGCCCGAGCGGCGCAAGCGGCAGCAGTGGGGCGCGAAGCGCGTCGCGGTCGGGGTCGGCGGCGACGACGAGTG
>JBJOHC010000254.1:0-6116 GCA_046047955.1 Planctomycetota bacterium | reverse complement strand
GCGTCGCCAGCCGCCGCGCGCGTGGAGAGCGCGGTGAACCGGTCGGCGAGGCGCGTGTCGTCCGCGAGCGCGCCCGACGGGGCGGCCGCGAGAAGCGCGAGCGCCGCGAGCGAACCGCGGAGGGTGGAACGACGGGTGGGACGGCTACTGCGACGGCTGGTCGGACGCATGGGATCTCCTCCGCGCCAAAGGCGCAACGGAGGAATCGACCCGTGGCGAGGCGCACGCGAGGCCGCGCGCGCGCTTCCCGTGCGTATGAAATGCGGACCTGCCCGCACAGACCGAACTCGGGGGGCGAGCGTGAATGGCGAGAGCGAAGGGCGAAGGGCGAAGGTGAAGCGCGCACCCACGCACGCGCGCCGAACACGCCTCGTGACCGCTCTCGCGCGCCACCCCCGCGCGCGTCACCCGCGGCGTACGGAGAATCACGCGCGGATCTTCGCGCGCGCGGCGGCGCGGCGGCGCGGCCTCACCCCCCTTCCGCCGCGAGTCGCGCGCGGTACTCCGCGAGCCGCGCGCGCTGCGCACCGTCGACCGCGGGATAGTGGAGGTCGACCGACGCCATCGCGTCGACGAGGATCGACGCCACCACGAGCCGCGCGTACCACTTGCGGTCGGCGGGCACGACGAACCACGGCGACTCGTCGCGCGCGGTCTCGCGGATCGCGTCCTCGTAGGCGCGCATGTACGCGTCCCAGTGCGCGCGCTCGGAGACATCCGACTCGGAGAACTTCCAGTTCTTCGCGGGGTCGTCGATCCGGTCGAGGAAGCGGCGGCGCTGCTCCTCGCGCGAGAGATGCAGGAAGACCTTGCGGACGACCGTGCCGTTGCGCGCGAGGTGGCGCTCGAAGCGGCGGATGCTCGCGAAGCGCTCGGTCCAGATCGCGGCGTCCCACGCGCCGTCGCCCGCGATCTCCTGCGGCAGCCGCTGCTTCGCGAGGAGCTCGGGATGGACGCGCACGACGAGGACCTCCTCGTAGTACGAACGGTTGAAGATGCCGATCATGCCGCGCGCGGGAAGGCGCACCGCGCAGCGCCAGAGGAAGTCGTGATCGAGCTCCTCCGCGCTCGGCGCCTTGAACGAGTGGACGCTGCAGCCCTGCGGGTTGATGCCGCTCATCGCGTGCTTGATCGCGCCGTCCTTGCCCGCGGCGTCCATCGCCTGCAGGACGAGGAGGAGCGAGCGACGGTCCTGCGCGTAGAGCATGTCCTGCATCTCGCGGAGGACGCGCACGCTGTCCTCGAGCATCTCGCGGGCGTCCTCCTTCGCCTCGCGCGGGTCGTCGCCGTCGAAGGGACCCGTGTCGCGCGGGTCGTGGTCGGCGAGGCGGAAGCGCGCGCCGTCGCGGATCTCGTGGCGTCGGACGAGGGCGCGCGCGCGGGCGAGGAAGTCGGCGGTCTCCATGCGCGCATCATGGGCGGCGCGGGCGCGGGGCTCAAGCGCCGCCGCGCCGCCTACGCGTCGCCGCGACCGAGCGGTCGGCCGTGGAGAAGCGCCTCGACGAGCGAGACCAGCGCCGCGGCCTCGAACGGCTTCTCGATGACGACGACATCGCGCGCGAGCGCGAGGCGCGGCTCGTAGCGGTCGCGGAAGCCCGTCATGAGGATGATCGGCACCGAGCGCGCGCGCTGCACCGCCTCGGCGAGGGCGAGCCCGTCGCCATTCGGCATGCGGATGTCGCTGATCACGAGATCGAAGTGGCGGCGGTTCCACTCGGCGAGCGCCTGCGCGCCGCTCTCGGCCATGACGGCGCGGTGCCCCGCCTCCTCGAGGCGGATCGCGACGAGGCGACGGAGGTTGCGGTCGTTGTCGACCACGAGGATGTCGGCGCGCGGCGGCGAGGAGCTGGGCGGCGCTGGGGAGCTGGGGGTTCCGGTCGCGTCGTCAGTCATGCGGCGCCTCCTCCGCCGACGGACGCTTCGGATTCGCGGCCTCCCGGGCGCGGGCCTCCATCGCGGCCTCGATGACCGCGACGAGCTCCCGCCAGTTGAACGGCTTCGCGATCGATGCGGACGCCCCGAGCCGTTGCGCCGCGTCGCGCGACTCGGGCGAGAGGCTCGCCGAGACGAGGACCGCAGGGGTCGCGCGCGTGCGCTCGTCGTCCCGCAGCAGCGCGAGCAGCGCGATCCCGTCGAGATCGGGCAGCCGCAGGTCGAGAACCATCGCGTGGAACGCGCCTTCCCGCGCGAGCCGGAGACCCTCGTGCGCCGTGAACGCGCACGCGACCGCGTGCCCCGCCGCCTCGAGCCGCGCGGCGACGGCGCGCGCGATCGCGCGCTCGTCGTCGATGACGAGGACGCGCCGGCTCATGCGGCACCTCCCGCCGCGCGGGCGAGGATGGCCGCGCGCGCGGCCTCGGCGCCTTCGGGCAGCGGCCACGCGCCGACGAGTTCGACCGATGCGGGAGCCGAGGCTTCCGATGAGGTTCCCGACGAGGCTCCCGATGAGGCTCCCGATGAGGTTCCCGACGAGGCACCCGACGAGGCAAGCCTCCCCGCGAGGCACGCGCGCCACGCGGCCGCATCCTCCGTCGGACCGAAGAGGAGGAAGCCGCGACGGGAGGGAAGCAAGACATCGACGGCATCCGATCCCTCGGCGAGGCGCATGCGCCACGCGTCGGCGGTCTCGCGACCGTTCACCGCGGAAGCCGCTTCACTTCCACACAGGGGATCGCGCGCGCGCGGCGCGGGAGGCACGACCTCGAGGAGTGCGAGCGTCCGCACGGGCTCTTCGCGCTCGGCGAAGCGCTCGAACGCGCGCCGGACGACGAGCGCGGGATCGTTCGCGGGCAGCGTGAAGCTGAAGCGGGCGCCATGCCCCGCTTCGCTCTCGGCGCGGATCGATCCGAGATTGAGCCACACGAGCTGCCGCGCGATGCTGAGTCCGAGTCCGAACCCCTTCGCCGAAGCCGCCACCGCCGCCGGTCCCTGACGGAAGCGCTCGAAGAGGTGCGCGACCTCGTCGGCCGCGAGACCGGGACCATCGTCCTCGACGCGGAACTCGAGGTCCCCGTCGGGGTGGCGCGCGACGATGACCCGCACCTCCCCGTCCTCGGGAGAGAACTTGATCGCGTTCGTCAGGAGATTCGCGAGGATGCGCCGCGCCTTGTCCGGATCGGCGAAGGCGTCGGGAAGCGGCGTGCCGCCCGCCGACTCGAACCTCGAGTGCAGGCGGATCCCGTTCGCGCGCGCCTTCACCGACAGCATGTCGAGCACGCCGCCGACGATCGCCTCGGGGCGCACGGGACGGCGGTCGACGCGCAGGCGCCCCGCCCGCAACCGGCTCGAGTCGAGGAAGTCCTCGACCATGTGCGAGAGGTCGTTCGCCGCATCCTCGACCGTGCGCAGCCACGACTCCTGGACGGGCGTCACCTCGCCACCGACTCCGTCGGCGACGAGCGCCGCGTACTCGCGGATCACCGTGAGCGGCGTGCGGAAGTCGTGCGAGACCTCGTCGACGAACCGGTGCGCGCGCTCGGTCATCTCGGCGAGACGGCGGTTCTGCGACTCGAGCAGCGCGTTCAGCTCGGAGAGCCGCGCGTTGAGCGTCTCGAGCTCCCGCTTGTCGCGCAGCGCGCTGAGGTCGCGCGCGACCTTCGAGACGCCCGTCACCGCTCCGTCCTCGCCGAAGACGGGCGAGATCGCGAGCGACACGGGCACCTCGCGTCCATCGGCGTGGCGGCGGCGCGACTCCATCGTCTCGGCCGCGCGCGAGGCGACGACGCGCGCCGTCGCCTCGTGCTCGCGCGCCGCGTCGGGCGCGGGAACGACCTGGCGCTCGTCGCAGCCGATCGCGAACGACTCGCCGTACAGCGTCCACGCGGCCTTGTTCATGGTCGCGACCCGGCCGTCGAGATCGACGCCCACCACCGCGTCGGGCGAGTGCTCGACGATGGCCGCGAGCCGCGCGCGGGAGCGCTCGAGGATGCGGCGGTCGTGGATGTCGTCGAGCGAGCCCGCGACGCGGACGGGCGCTCCCTCCTCGTTCCAGACGGCCTGCCCCGAGATGTGGAACCAGCGGTACCCGCCCGAGGCGAGGCGGACGCGGACCTCGACCGAGTAGGGTTCGCGCCGGCGGAGATGCGCCTCGAGCGCGCGCGTGACGATGGCCTGATCGTCGGGATGGACGCGTGCGATCCATCGCGCGAGCGGCGCGGCGGGAAGCGCCTCCGGTTCACCGACCATCGCCGCGAGGCGCGGCGACACCTCGATCAGGTCGCGCTCGACGCGCCAGTCCCAGATCCCCGACGCCGCGCCCGCGACCACGAGCCGGCGCAACTCCTCGGCCTCGCGGCGCTCGGTGATGTCGAGGTGGATGCCCGCCATCCGCACGGGACGGCCGAGATGATCGCGCTCGTAGACGCGCCCCGCATCGAGCACCCACACGATGGAGCCGTCCTTCGCACGGAGGCGGTGCTCGAGGCGGTACCGCTCGCTCCGCCCCTCGAAGTGCTCGGCGAGCATGCGCCGCGCGACCGCGAGATCGTCGGGAACGGCGACCCGCTCCCACGAACGGACATGGGGCTCGATCTCGCCGGGCTCGTATCCGAGCATGCGGCACCACTGCTCGTTGAAGGTGACCGCGCCCGACGGAATGTGCCAGTCCCAGGTGCCCGCCTCGGCGCCCTCGACGACGAGCCGACGCTTGCGTTCGGCCTCGACCAGCGCCTCGCGCGCGAGGACGGCGTCGGTGATGTCGGTCTCGATGGCGATGAACCCGGTCGGGCGACCGTCGGCGCCGCGCACCGGCTGGATCTCGACATCGAGCCAGTACTCGCGGCCATCCCTCGCGACATTGAGGATCTCGACGCGGCAGGCCTCGTGGCGGGCGAGGGACGCGCGCATCCGGGCGATCGTCGCGCGGTCGGTGCGCGGCCCCTGCAGGAAGTCGCCGGGCACGCGACCGCGGACCTCCTCGAGGGAATAGCCGCTCGTCCGCTCGAAGGCCTCGTTCGCCCAGACGATGCGGCGCTCGAGGTCGGTGATGACGACGAGATTCGTCGTGAGGCGCGCGACGAGCGCGAGCTGCTCGAGCGTGGCGTCGCGCCCGCCGAGGTCAGGCTGCCCGAGGTGGATCGAGAGGGCGCCTCCCATCCGCGCGTCGGACGCCCCGTGCATGCAGGGTCGGGGACCCACGCCTCCTCCGATCGGTTCGATCGTCGACGGACGGCCGTCGGGGACAGCGTTGTGGGCCGCGTCGAGGGCAGCGTCGTGGGCTGCGTCGAGGGCAGCGTTGTGGGCCGCGTCGAGGTCCGCATCGGGGGCTGCGTCGGGGGGATGGAGGTTCGGCGTCGGCATCGACAGCGCATGCGGCGCGCGCACAAGGTGGCGTTCGCGGGTGAATTCGGAATGGCGGGGCAACGGGGTGGAAGTCCGAACAGACCCAGGATCGAGCCGTCGGACAGATGAGATGTTCTTACGCCCCCTACGGAAGTGGAACACCGATCACGCACGATCTCGCACGTCGTGCGCGAGAACCGCCGCGATCGGGTCGGCTTCCTCAGGGAAGATTCCCCGTGTCAGGCGCGGGGGCGGGCGGCGGCGGCGCCCGTGGTGGGCGATGGGATTCGGGATCGACCGCCCTGCCCCTCGCGCCCCGGGTAGCGGTCGCCTGCGTGGCATGCCCCCGCCGATTGCCGTCCATATTTCCAGCAATATTCGCAGCCATTCCTTGCGCCCGACCGACCGATCGCTCCGATCATCTCCCCTCCCGTGGCCCACGACGAGACGCGGCCCAACGCCCCTTCCGCCACCGGCGATCGCCCGCGCGATCCCGAGGTGTCGGTCGTGATCGTCAGCTTCAACACGCGCGACCTGCTGCGCGAGGCGATCGCGTCGCTCCCGGCGGCGGCCGCGGGACGCTCCTTCGAGACGATCGTCGTCGACAACCGGTCACAGGACGGTTCGGCCGAGATGGTCGAGCGCGAGTTTCCCGGGGCGACCGTCGTGCGCGCGGAGCGGAACCTCGGGTTCGCGGGGGCGAACAACCTCGCCTTCCGGCGCGCGCGCGGGCGGTTCGTCTACTGCCTGAACCCCGACACGGTCAGCCATGAGGGCTCGCTCGACGCGCTCGTGCGCGTCCTCGAGGACGACGCCCGCATCGGCTACGCCGGACC
>JBJOHC010000253.1:0-13866 GCA_046047955.1 Planctomycetota bacterium | reverse complement strand
GTGCCGATCGTGACGATCGAGGACCACTCGATCCGCGGTGGATTCGGAAGCTGCGTCCTCGAGGCGGCGAACGAGGCGCGCATCGACACCCGCGGCATCACCCGCCTCGCGATGCCCGACGGCTGGGTCTACCAGGGCGAACGCGCCGAACAGCTCGCCGAGACCGGCCTCGACGCCGCGGGCATCGCCCGCACGGCGCGCGAAGTCGCGCTGCGCGAGTCCGCGCCACGCGGAGCGAAGCCCACCGTCGGCGCGTCCTGACCGCCCGCTCTAAGCCCCGTCTCCGCCCCGTCTCCGCCCCGTCTCCGCCCCGTCTTCGGCAAACGCTCCCGTTCGGCGAACGCGGCGATCAGCCGCCGCCATGGTCGCCTCGATGCGTCCGCGGCGATCTCATCGTCCCCCCACCGCCCCAGCATCAGAGGGCGCCGACGCAGCCGCAATCATCGATCACCTCAGGGACCGAAGCACCAGAGGAAGCGGCCGCAGCCGCGACCGCTCAATCCACGCGAGCGACCGCAGCCGCGACCGCTCAATCCACGCGAGCGACCTCAGCCGCGACCGCTCAGACCACGCGAACCGCCGCAACCGCCACCCTCGATCACCCACAGCGCCCAAGCACCAGAGGGAGCCGCCGCAGCGGCGACCGCTCAATCCACGCGAGAGACCGCAGCCGCGACCGCCCAGACCACGCGAACCGCCGCAACCGCCACCATCGATCACCCACAGCGCCCAAGCACCAGAGGGAGCCGCCGCAGCGGCGACCGCTCAAATTCAGTGCCGCACATCCTTCGCCCGCCCCGCCACCATCCGGTCGACCGGCATGAGGATCAGGCTCGTCCGCTCGGCGAAGAGGCGGCCGAGGCGGAGGATGTCCTGGACCGCGGCGTCCGACGCGCCGCCCGTCGTGCGTGCGCACTCGGCGATCGTCGGCGCATCCCACTCGGGGTGCCAGTCGATGCCGACGACCCACGGACCAAGGCCCCACGCGGCGAACTTCGAGCCGACGGTCGAGCCGAAGCCGCGCCCGCCCACGGGAAGCTTCACGACGACCTCGTCGTTCATGACGGGCTGCTCGATCGACCAGCGCTGCCCCGCGAAGAGCGGCTCCTCGCGGCCGATCCCGTTGAGCGTCACCTTCACGAGTCCGCGTTCGGATGCGACCGCGACCTCGCCGCCAAGCGCCCGCGCCACGAGCCGCGAGCCCGCGCCGATCCCGAGAATCGGGATCTCGGCGGCCGCCGCGTCGCGCACCCACGCCTCGATCGCCGCGGTCGAGGCGCCGGTCGACACCCCGCCACCCGACACGATCACGCCGTGCGTCTCGTCGAGATCGACAGGCATGGTCGCGGCCTCGCTCGCGACGGCGAGATGGATCTGCTGGCCGAACTCGCGCAGCGTGCGGCCGAGGTTCGCAGGGTGACCGTAGGAGTCGAGCTGGAAGTGGAGGATCGCCATGGTTCGTTCGACGGGTGATTCGAAGGTCGGAGTGGGGTTTCGAACGCGGAGGTGAACGCCCGAGCGGTCGGGCGTCAGACCAGCGGGCCGGCCGCGCGCACCGCGTCGGTGATCGCGAAGCGCTTCTCGTTCTCGCGGAACCGCTTCGCGAGATCGGTCGCCTTCGCGTCGTACGCGGCCTTGTCGGCCCAGGTGTTGCGCGGATTCAGCACCTCGTCGGGCACCCCCGCCACCGAAACGGGCATCGAGAGCCCGAAAATCGGATGGGTCTCGAACTTCGCCGACGCGAGCGAGCCGTCGAGGATGCGCGTCACGAAGGTGCGCGTCCACGCGAGCTTGAAGCGGTTGCCCACGCCGTACGGTCCGCCGGTCCAGCCGGTGTTGAGGAGCCACACGTTCGCGCCGTGGCGGCGGATCCGCTCGGCGAGCATCTCGGCGTAGACCATCGGCTCGCGCGGGAGGAACGGCCCGCCGAAGCAGGGCGAGAAGTTCGGCTGCGGCTCCTTCACGCCCGCCTCGGTGCCCGCGAGCTTCGAGGTGTAGCCGTTCAGGAAGTAGTACATCGCCTGCTCGGGCGTGAGCTTCGAGACGGGCGGCAGCACGCCGAACGCGTCGGCCGAGAGGAAGACCACGTTCTTCGGATGACCCGCGACCGAGGGAATCCGCGCGTTGTCGATGAAGTGGACGGGATAGGTGACGCGCGTGTTCTCCGCCTTGGCGGCGCTGTCGTAGTCGGGAACGCGCGTCTCGGCGTCGAGCACCACGTTCTCGAGCACCGACCCGAAGCGGATCGCGTTCCAGATCTCGGGCTCGCCCTCCTTCGAGAGCTTGATGCACTTCGCGTAGCAGCCGCCCTCGACGTTGAAGACGCCCGCGTCCGACCAGCCGTGCTCGTCGTCGCCGACGAGATCGCGGTTCGGATCGGCCGAGAGCGTCGTCTTGCCCGTGCCCGAGAGGCCGAAGAAGAGCGCCACGTTCGACGGATCGGCGCGGTCCACGTTGCACGAGCAGTGCATCGGGAAGACCCCCATGTCGGGGAGGTCGTAGTTCATCGCGTAGAAGATCGACTTCTTGATCTCGCCCGCGTACTGCGTGCCGACGATCACGACGGTCTTCTTCTCGAGGCTCTGCACGATGCCGATGTGCGACTTGAGGCCGTACTCGGCGGGCGCGTCGAGGACGAGGCCGCAGGCGTTGATGATGGTCCAGTCGGCCTCGAAGCCGTTCATCTCGGCCTCGGGCACGTTGATGAAGAGGGTCTTCGCGAAGAGCGAGTGCCAGGCCTTCTCGGTGAAGACGCTCACGCGGAGGCGGTACGCGGGATCGGCGCCCGCGTAGCCGTCGAAGCGGAAGACCTCGCCCTTCGCGGCGAGGTGCGCGAGCGCGGCGGCCTTCAGCTTCTCGAAGTGGTCGGGCGAGATCGGCTGGTTGACCTTGCCCCACGCGATGTTGCCGTGGATGCCCGCGGTGTCCTCGAGGAACTTGTCGTCGGGGCTGCGGCCCGTGCGCTCGCCCGTGTCGCACTGGAGCGCGCCGTTCGAGGCGAGGATGCCCTCGCCGCGGCGCAGGGCCATCTCGACGAGCATGGGGACGGCGAGGTTCGCGTGAACGGTGGTGGTGCCGAGATCGACCGGAAGGGTGCTGAGCGACATCGTTGGATTCCCTGGGAACGGCCCGACCCCGAGGCAGTGCGCCGGGGCCCTTGGGCGAAGGGGCGGAGTCTAGCACCTCCCCCGAATGGGCGGCCCCTTCGCAGGTCCGATCGCCGGCCGCTCTATTGACTGCGCAACCGCCCCCCGATATTCTCCCCGACCCACACGGAGGCCATAGCTCAGTTGGTAGAGCACCGGATTGTGGTTTCGGCTGTCGCGGGTTCGATCCCCGTTGGTCTCCCTTGATTTGAGCGGTCGCAACTTTCGAAAAAGGCCCTGAACGGGCCTTTTTCTCTTTGCTCCCTCTGGTGCTTGGGGGCGCTGAACTTGAGCGGTCGCAACTGTCGAAAAAGGCCCTGAACGGGCCGTGATTTGAGCGGTCGCAACGGTCGAAAAAGGCCCTGAACGGGCCTTTTTCTCTTTGCTCCCTCTGGTGCTTGGCGCGCCGTTCTTCCAGCGGTCGCGAACTTCGCGAGAGGCCCTGGACGGGCCTCTTTCGCTTTGCGCCAGGTGGTGCTTGGGTGGGTCGCGACGAGTGCGCGCGGCGGTGCCGACTTCCCGGGGCGACTTCGGCGCGCGGCGTGGGTGCCCGACGTCTTCAGACGTCGGAACGCAGGACGCGGGCATGGGGACTCCGCGCGCGGCGATGCGATGGTCGGAAGGGTCGTGACGCCCGGCCTCGGCGCGTTCGACCGACGAGGCCTCTGGCGCGATCGCGCGATCCGTGCGCGGGATGGTCGGGTACCGTGCGCGGCATGCGACTTCACGCCGTGCAGACCGATCCCGTCTGGCAGGACCGCGAGGCGAACCTCGCGGCGATCGCGACGACGCTCTCGGACCTCGCGCCGGCGGCGGGCGACTTCGTCGTCCTGCCCGAGATGTGCGCGACGGCGTGGACGACCGAGCCCTCCGTGCACCTCGACGGTCACGCGACCGTCGAACGGCTCGGCGCGCTCGCCGCGCGGCACGGGATCTGGCTGCAGGCGGGTGTCGGGCTTCCGGTCGAACACGGGCGCATCGCGAACGCCGCCGTCGTTCTCGCCCCCGACGGCTCGAGGCGCGCGACCTATCGGAAGAACTTCCTCTTCCCCGTCGAGCGCGACGCCTTCGCCGCGGGCGACGGGCTCGTCCTCATCGACACGGGAACCGCGATCGTCTGCCCGCTCGTCTGCTACGACCTGCGCTTCCCCGAACTGTGGCGTCTCGCGGCACTTGCGGGCGCTGAGGTCTTCACGGTCTCGAGCGCGTGGCCGACGCCGCGCATCGGACACTGGCGGACGCTCCTCGCCGCGCGCGCGATCGAGAACCAGGCGTGGGTCGTCGCGAGCAACCGCTGCGGGCGCGACCCGAAGCTCGAGTACGGCGGATGCTCGGCGATCCTCGACGAACGCGGCGGTCGACGCGCCGAGGCGGAGGCCGCCGTCTCCGCGCTCTCGACGCCATTCGACCGCGCGTCGCTCGACGAATGGCGCGCGGGCTTCGACGCGCTTCGCGATCTTCGGCCGTCGCTTCTCGGCGCGACGAAGGTCGAGCGCGTCTGAGAAGCCGATCTTCGGAAAACATCGTGAATGCGCGCGTCGGCGCGTTGCGCCACGCATCGCGCGCTACATTGCGCCCACGCCGGTCGGAGACCGGTCGAGGGCACCGATTGATGAACAACGATCGACACGGAGAGTCGTGCGCGCGGGAGGTTGGCGCACGCGTCGATACATCGGATGCGCGCCCCACGCGAGGCGCGCACGCGCGGCAGACGCGCGGAAACCAGGCGAATCCCACGCGCGACTGGGAGGTCTACCGCGAGCGTCTGCTGCGGTCCTTCTTCCGCGAGGCCGCGCCGCTCGCGGCGCGCTACCGCGTCTCGGCCGACGATGTCCTCGCACGCGCGCACGCGCTCGCCGCGACCTCGATCGCGCAGGGCACGCTCCTCAAGCCCGTGGCATGCATCGGCGACTTCACCGTCGCGACGGCCTGCTGCCTCGGCCGGGCGAACGCGTGGAACGAGCTCTGGGTCTTCGCGGAACCGTCGATGACGCGCGCGGCCTTCTCGCGCCTTCCCGAAACGCTCGCCCTCACCTGGACGCGCCGGGCCTGGACCGAGATCGAGCGCGAGTCGCGCGCAGGCACGGGCGGGCTCGTCCGCTTCGACGGACTGCGCCCGATCCGGCTCTGGCTCGTCGAGCAGCTGCTCGCGCGCCTCGAGGAGGAGCGCGCCGCGGGTCGTCTCGAGATCCGCCGCGACCACATCGGCCGCCCCCTGCCGCTGCGGCTCGTCGGCGAGCTGCTCGCCTGAGCGAAGTCCGGCGTCCGAACGGCGGTCGGATCGTCACCGCTGCCCTCCGCGTCGCGGGGGGTGCTCCTCGATCGCCGAGGCGATTTCCTGCGCCCGCCGTTTCAGGACGGAGCGCCGTCGGGAGGCCGTCGGACGGGAGACGTCGAAGGCACGACGCCAAGAACGAGGCACGACGCCGGGAACGAACACGAAAAGCGACGAACCCGCCCTTTCGGGCGGGTTCGTCGCTTCATGCCACCTCCCGGACTTGAACCGGGGACACCCGCATTTTCAATGCGGTGCTCTACCAACTGAGCTAAGGTGGCGGTCACCTTGCGGCAGGTCGCGAAGGGTAGCCGAAGCGCGTCGGCTGTCAAGTCGATCGCACCCTGCGCGAACCACCCGGGGCGCGGCGCCACAGGCGCCCCGCGCTCCCCGCGGGGCCAACGGTCCCGAGGCGATCGAACGCGGCGGCCGAGAGCGGCCCGATGAAGCTCCGCGCTACGCGGCCTTCCGCCCGAAGAGCGCCCCGAAGACGCTGCCGTCGAGGATCCCCGAGCCCTCCTCCTTCGCCACGCCCTTCATGGGGTACTGGTGGACGAGAAGCTGGGCGAGGGTCTCGTCCTCGGCGACCTCGAACTGGACGGGCATGCCGAGGACGCGCGTCGCGAAGCGGACCGCGCGCGGCAGCTGCCGACGGCTCGTCGCGGCGACGAGGTAGCCGTCGTCGAGCCGCAGCGGCACGATTCCGAACTGCCACGCCTGGCGCCGGATGACGAGGTCGCGCGCGTCGTCGTCGATCCCGTTGGCGGGATCGAACAGCGTGGCGCGGTCCTGGCTCTGTTCGATCCAGGCGTTCTCGATCGCTTCGGGCGCGACGCCGAAGAGCCGCTCGGCGATGGCGCCGAAGGGTTCGCTGGTCGATTCCTGCTCGGCGAGGATCTCGTCGACCTGCACGCGGTTGAGGACGCCCATACGGACGAGCATTTCTCCGATCCGCATCGTGTGATCTCCTTCGGATGCATCCTTCGGCTCCGCGACGGGGCCGCCGTGCGTCGGTCGCGCGGCGGGGCGCGAATCACGGGGCGCGACGCCCTCCCAGACCGCGCGACAGGTCCCGACGGCGCGCCCGCGCGCGGCGGCCGACTTGCGCCCGCGCCCCGCCCTACCGATAAGACCGTCGGACGACCTCCCCGCATGGCGCGCGCCCCCACCGACCGCACCCGACTCGCTCCCCTCGCCCGACGACTCGCCGCGATCGTCGACGAGCACGGCGCCTCGTGGGAACCGCTCGCGGGCGCGCCGCTCCTGCGCCGGTTCGCGCGCACGCTCGAGACCGCGGGCGCCGCGCTCGAAGGCCTCGCCGCCGACGCCCCCGCCGCCGACCGCACGCGTTCGGTGCTCGCCGAGGCGCTCGTCGCCACGCGCCTCCTCGCCCACGGGTGCGCGATCGAGCACGAGGTCGCGACGCCGAGCGGTCGCCGCGTCGACTTCCGCGCGCGCCGCGACGGCGCCACCCTCGATGTCCATGTGAAGCGCGCGCCGCAGCCGACGCTCCGCGACCGCCGCACCGAAATCCCGTCCGCCTTCCGCGTCCTCGAGAAGGTACCGCGCGCGGTGATCGCGACGCTCGCCGTCGCCCGCCCGCTGCGCGGCCGGACGCTCGGGGCCGCGCTCGACGAATCGCGCGACTTCCTGATGCAGGCCTCGCTCGGCGAGGAGCTCGCGATCGCGGACGCCGAGCGCGCGGTCGCGGTGCGCCTGCGGATCGTCGCGCCCGCGGCGCGCGCGACGGTCGAGCTCGTCCCCGACCTCTCGGCGTCCTTCGACGACCATGTGCCGCGATTCCAGTCGACGCTGCGCAAGGCCTTCGCCCAGTTCATGCCGCGCAGCGAGAACATCATCGTCGTCTGCGGCAGCGCGGGCGGAATCGACCCGTTCGCGACGGCGCTCCTCGGCTCGCACATCGAGCGATGGGACCGGCGCCCGCGCGTCGGGGAGCTCGTCGCCTACGGGCGCGCGGGCGATGGATTCTGGTCGGGCATGCGGCGCAACCAGTCGCGGCTCGCCGCGTGGTGGACGCTCGCGGACGACGCGGAACCGCTGCTCTTCCTGCGCGAGGGGCTCGCCGCGCGCGCGGGCAACGCCCGCGCGATCGCGCTCGCGCGGGAGATCTTCGCGTAGGAACGCAGGCGCGAACTAGAGGCCGTCGTCCTCGCCGCCCGCCGCGCCACCCGCGTCGGCGTCCTCGGCGAACTCGACGAGATGCGGGCTGCGCCGCTTCCCCCTCCCGCTCCAGGAGGACTTCCGCGGCCGCGGATCCTCGCCATCGAGGAGGAACGCCTCGCCGAGTGGAAGGAACTGCTCGACCTGCCTGTCGCCGATCTCGACCTCGAGCTCGACCGCCTGCGTGCCCTCGAACGGCTCCTCGGGATACGAGCGGTCGAGGACGCGGCAGCGCTTCTCGACGAGATCGACGAGCCGCACGCTCGAGATCGCCGTGCGGAGCCGCCGCACGCGCACGCCGCCCGTGTAGCGCGCGAGGACGCGCGCGCGCAGCTCCTCGAGCCCCGCGCCCGTCGTCGCGCTGATCGCGATCGCGTCCTCCTCGCGCTCGAGCCACTCGTCGAGCGTGCGCAGCGCCGAGCGCTCGTCGTAGGGAAGCTCCGCGATCCGGTCGGTCTTGTTGAGGAGAAGGAGGCGCGGCTGCGAGGTCGCGCCGATCTCGTCGAGCACCTTGCGCACCGTCTCGAGCTGCATCGGCGCCTCGCGGTCGCTCGCGTCGAGGACGATGAGGAGGACGTGCGCGTGGATCGCGTCCTCGAGCGTCGAGCGGAAGCTCGCGACGAGGTGGTGCGGAAGGTCGCGGATGAAGCCGACGGTGTCCGAGAGAAGCACCGCGTTCGCGCCGCCGACATTCCACCGCTCGACGCGCGTCGCGAGCGTCGCGAAGAGCTGGTCGGCGGCGTAGGCGCCGCCCCTGGTGAGGGCGTTGAAGAGCGTGCTCTTGCCCGCGTTCGTGTAGCCGACGAGTCCGACGGTGAAGTGCTCGCCCGTCCGCTCGGCGACCTCGCGCGACTTCCGCGCCTGCACCTCCTCGAGCTCGCGCCGGAGCGCCGCGAGCCGCCGCGACACGATGCGGCGATCGATCTCGAGCTGCTGCTCGCCGGGGCCGCGCGTGCCGACGCCGACGGGCGCGCCGCCCGTCACCTGCCCGAGGTGCGACCACATCGCGCGGAGGCGCGGCGCCGTGTACTCGAGCTGCGCGATCTCGACCTGGAGCTGCGCCTCGCGCGTCGAGGCGCGCGTCGCGAAGATGTCGAGGATGAGCTCGCTCCGGTCGATCACCTTCACCTTGAGCTCCTTCTCGAGCTCCTGGATCTGCGACGGGCTGAGCTCGTTGTCGAAGACGACGACGCGCGCGCCGAGCTCTCCGACCATGCCCTTGAGCTCCTCGACCTTCCCCTTCCCGATGTAGGTCCGGCCGCGCGGCGCCTCGCGGTTCTGCAGGAGTTCGCCGATGACCTTCGCCCCCGCGGTCTCGGAGAGCGACCGGAGCTCGCCGAGCGGATCGCGCCAGTCCATGCGGGAACCGGGCAGGCGCACGCCCACGAGGACGGCGGGTTCCGCTTCGACGGCGATCCCTTCGCGGGGGTTCGTGTTCATCGCGTCAATGTACGCGCGCGCGGCAGGCCACGGGCGAGGAGGGACACGGGTTCGGCGGGCGTCGCGAGCGGGTCGCCCGCGTCGCCCGCGAGCCGGCGGAGGACGGCGAGCCCGCCGATCATCGCCGCGTTGTCGACGCAGTGTTCGGGGCGCGGAAGGACGAGCGCGATCCCGCGCGCGCCGCACCACTCGGCGAGCGCGGCGCGCAGCGCGCGGTTCGCGACGACGCCGCCGCCGACGAGGAGCGCGCGCGGCGCCGCCGCCTCGGCCGCGCGCGCGAGCCGATCGGTCACCTGCGCGAAGGCGGCGCGCTGGAAGCTCGCGGCGAGATCGGCGCGGCGCGCGGGCGCGAGGTCGGCGGCGGAGCGCTCGAAGCGGCTCGCCGCGCCGCGGCCGATGGGCACGCCGCGGATCTCGTAGAGGAGCTTCGTCTTGAGCCCCGAGAGCGAGAAGTCGAGGGGATTGGGAAGCCTCGGGACGGGGAAGCGCAGCGCGCCCGCGTCGCCGCCCGCCGCGAGGCGCTCGAGGTTCGGACCACCCGGATGCGGAAGCCCGAGCATCGCCGCCGCCTTGTCGAGGGCCTCGCCGACCGCGTCGTCGATCGTGCGGCCGACGAGTTCGATCGCGGTGGGCGAGTCGAGGCGGAAGAGGCTCGTGTGACCGCCCGAGACGACGAGGCCGAGGGCGGGGAAGAGCGGCGCCCCGGCGGGATGCGCCGAGGCGGCCTCGTCGCGCGCGGTCCCGTCGGAGCCGCCACCCTCCGCATCGAGAAGCCCCGCGAAGAGGTGCGCGACGACATGGTCGACCGCGAGGAACGGGAGTCCGCGGGCGAAGGCGATCGCCTTCGCGGCGCTCGTTCCGACGAGGAGGCTTCCGATGAGCCCCGGACGGATGCCCGCGGCGACCGCGGTGAGGTCGCCGAAGCCGACGCCCGCCCGATCGAGCGCGGCGCGGACGACGGGGGCGAGCCGCTCGAGGTGCGCGCGGCTCGCGATCTCGGGAACGACGCCGCCGTACTCCGCGTGCAGGTCGTACTGCGACGCCACCACGCTCGAGCGGACGACCGGACGGATGGATGGCGAGTGGCCGCCCGCCCCGTCGCCGGGCGTCGGGACGCCGCACTCGACGACCGCCGCCGCGGTCTCGTCGCAGGAACTCTCGATGGCGAGGATGCGCTCCATCGCGCGAGATGGTAGAGAATGCGCGACCACCGCATGGCCTACCGCCCCCCCTACATCGACGAACGCTCCATCACGATCGAAGGTCCGCACCCCGCGACGCTCGAGCCCGAGGCGCTCCTTCTCCAGTGCGAGCTCGAGTCGGGGCGCGTGTCGGGCCCGGGCGGCCAGCACCGGAACAAGGTCGACACGGCGGTCTGGATCCGCCATGTGCCGACGGGCGTCGAGACGCACGCGACCGAGCGCAGGAGCCTGCTGCAGAACCGCTCGAAGGCGATCTTCCGACTGCGCCTCAAGCTCGCCTGCAGCGTGCGCACCGTCACGAGCCGCGACGGCCACAAGCCGAGCGAACTCTGGCGGCAGCGCCGGCAGGGCGAGAAGCTCCCGGTGAATCCCGAGCATCCCGACTATCCCGCGCTCCTCGCCGAGGCGCTCGATGTCGTCGTCGCGCGGCGGTTCGATGTGGCGGGCGCCGCGGGCATCCTCGGCATCACGATGAGCCAGCTCACGCGCCTGATCCGCCACGAGCGCCACGCCTTCGCCCGCGTCAACGAGGGACGCGAGGCGTGCGGACTCGCGCGCCTGCGCTCCTGACCGCTACCATCGGCACCATGGTCTCCACGCACGACGCGCACGCTCCGCTTCTCGCCCGCATGCGCGAACTCGTCGCGGAGGAGGCGCCGCGCGCGGTCGAGCTGCGCCGCGAACTGCATACGCATCCCGAGATCTGCTACGAGGAGGTGCGGACGAGCGCCCGCATCCGCGCCGAGCTCGAGGCCGCGGGCATCGCCCGCGCCGACGGACTCGCGGGCGGCACGGGCACGCTCGGCTTCCTCCCGGGGCGATCCGACCGCGCCGTCGCGCTGCGTGCCGACATCGACGGGCTTCCGATCGTCGAGGAATCGGGCGTCGCGTGGGCCTCGCGGACGCCGGGCCGCATGCACGCCTGCGGGCACGACGGTCACACGGCGATCCTCGTCGGCACCGCGCGCGTCCTCGCGCGCCTCGCGGCCGAGGGCCCGCTTCCGAACGCCGTCCGCCTCCTCTTCCAGCCCGCCGAGGAGGGCGGCGCGGGCGCGCGCCGCATGGTCGCCGACGGCGCGCTCGCGGCCCGCGCCGAGGGGCCCGAGGTGCGGCGGATCTACGGTCTCCACAACATGCCGGGCCTCGCGCTCGGCGCGATCTCGACGAAGCGCGGCGCCCTCTTCGCCTCGAGCGACCGCTTCGAGATCGAGGTCCACGGACAGGCCTCGCACGCGGCGTGGCCGCACCAGTCGCGCGATCCGATCGTCGCGGCGAGCGCGATCGTTCTCGCGCTGCAGGCGATCGTCGCGCGCGAGCTCGATCCGCTCGACGCGGGCGTCGTGAGTACGACGATCTTCCGCGCGGGAACGGCGATGAACCAGATCGCGGCGTCGGCGCGCCTCGAGGGAACCGCGCGCGCCCTCTCGGCCGCGACCCGCGACCACATCGAGCGCCGGATCGGCGAGGTCGCGCGCGATGTCGCGCGCGCCCACCGCTGCGACTCCGACGCCCGCTACCTCCGCGGCTACCCCGTCACCTCGAACGACGACGCGAGCGTCGACGAGTTCCGCCGGATCGCCGCGGGCGCGCTCGCGAACCTCCGGCTCGAGGAGATGCGCGCGCCGGTGATGGGAGGCGAGGACTTCGCGTTCTACGCCGAGGAGGTCCCCGCGTGCTTCTTCCTGCTCGGCGTCGAGGACGGCGTCTGGAGGACCGCGAACCTGCACCAGCCGACCTTCGACTTCAACGACGCCGCCATCGCCCACGGCATCGAGGCGATGGTGGCGCTCGCACTCGCGGACCGCGGCTGACGCGACCGCCGGCGGTACGGCCCGCCGCGTGGAATCTCGCGCGAATCGCGGACCCGATCCCCACGCGCGCCGAATCGGACGCCACACTCTGCCGACCCGCGGTCGCTCGACGCGGGTCCGTCGCGGCGCCGGACGCCCGGATCCCGTCGCAAGCCCCCCGCCGTGAGCCACGCCCGAAGGCACGCCCGAAGCCACGCCCGAAGTCACGCCCGAAGCCACGCCTGAAGTCACGCCTGAATTCACCGAACCGCCGCGTCACCGCCCCACCGACCGACCTCCACCGATCCACCTCGCCCCATGCACCCGAACCACCACGCCGCCCGCCCCGGGACATCCGTCTCGCCGCTCCCACGCCTCGCGACGACCGTCGCGACGGCCCTCGTCACCTGCCTCACCGCGCCCCTCGCGGTGACGACGGCCGACGCCGCGCCGCCCGCGCGGCGCGCCGCGACGACGGTGGCCTCGGCGACCGCACCCGACGCCGCGCGCCCGCTCGCGACCCGCGACTGGTGGCCGCTCGAGGCGCGCGTCCTCGAGGCGCTCCGCTCGGGCGCCGCCTCGCAGACGATCGCGATCGACCTTCCCCGCCTCGGCGTGGTGACGCTTGAACTCGCGCGCACCGCGACCACGACCGACGACTTCGTCCTCGAACTCGCGCGCATCGAGAAGGGCGAGACGATCCGCACGACCGCGGAGCCCGTCCTTCCGATCGCGTACGCCGGGCGCATCGCGGGCTTCCCCGAGAGCCGCGTCTACCTCGGCATCGGCACGGGTGACGGCGCGGGAATCGTCGCGGGCACGATCGCGCTCGATCCCGATTCGACGGAGGCCGCGGCCACCGACACCTGGTGGATCTCGAGCGGTCCGCTCGCCGCGCGCCGCGCCGGGCTTCCGCCGATGATCGCGCACGCGCGCGGACTCGCGGGCCAGTCGGTCGACGGCCTCGCCTGCGCGGCGGGCGCGCTCGCGGGCGGCCCCGACGCGGGCGCCGCGGGCGAGGGCGGCGTCGCGGGCGGGACGGCCTGCCGCGAGTTCCGCCTCGCGATCGACACCGACACCGAGTTCACGATGGCCGCGCACGGGGGGAACGCGGTCGCCGCGAGCCAGTACGCGCTCCTTCTCCTCGGCGCCGCGAGCCAGGTCTACGACCGCGACCTCGACGCGAAGCTTCCCGTCCGCTACCTGCGCCTCTGGACCGGCGAGGACATCTGGACGGGCGCCGACATGTTCGAGCAGCTGACCCAGTACCGCGACCACTGGGCGGCGAACATGGGCGCCGTCCCGCGCGACCTCGGCCACTATCTCGCGGGCCGCGGACTCGGCGGCGGCGTCGCCTGGCTCGGCGTCGTCTGCACGGGGAACGACTGGTCGTACGCGCTGAGCTCGGGGATCGGCTACGGCTTCCCCTATCCGCTGGTCGACCACGATCACGGCAACTGGGAGCCGATGGTCGTGAACCACGAGATCGGCCACAACTTCGGCGCGCCGCACACCCACGACCATTCGCCGCAGGCCGACGGCTGCGGCACGAACGACTGCTCGCAGGCGTGGTCGGGCACGATCATGTCGTACTGCCACATCTGCGACGGCGGCATGTCGAACGTCTCGCTCGCCTTCCATCCGTACTCGATCGCGTCGATGCAGGGACACCTCGGAGGCGTGGGCTGCAGCGATGCGGGCTCGACCGCCGTCGACGACGCGGTCTCGACCCTCGAGGGCGTCGGGGCGACCGTGACGCCGCTCGCGAACGACGCGTTCGTGAACTGCAGCGCCGCCACGCTCCTCTCCTTCGACACGAGCTCGATCGCGGG
>JBJOHC010000252.1:0-4851 GCA_046047955.1 Planctomycetota bacterium | reverse complement strand
GCGCCGTGTCGCAGGAGCCGAGGCACTCGAGGGCGAGGAGCGTGAAGCGTCCGTCGTCGGTCGTCTCGTGGGGCTCGATGCCGAGGCGGTTGCGCACATGGTCGAGGAGCTTCTGGTGGCCGCACACCTCGCAGGCGATCGACTGGCAGATGCCGATCACGCACTTCCCGACGGGCTCGGTGTGGAACTCCTCGTAGAAGGTCACCGTGTCCATCACATCGGCGGGCTTGATCGAGAGGAACGACGCGATCTCGACCATCGCCTGGTACGGGATGTGGCGGTAGGCGTGCTGGATCTCGTGGAGGATCGGGAGAAGCGCGCCCTGCTTGGTCGCGTAGCGCGGCAGGATCTCCGCCGTCCAGCGGTCCTTCATCGCCTGCGTGCAGTACGGCTCGGCGCGGGTCGGGATCTTGGTCGTGGCGGAGGGCTTGGTGGTCCAGCTCATGTTCGTTCTCGCTTCGCTTCGTCTCGCACGCGCATTTCCCGACATCCCTCGCGCCAGAGGGTCGCAGCAGCAGCCACGATCACGTCAACCGTCATCCTCACCAGAGGGAGCGACCGCAGCCGCGACCGCTCAATTTTCGACCGCAGCCGCGATCACACGAATCGTCACTCTCACCAGAGGGAGCGGCCGCAGCCGCGACCGCTCAAACTACGAGAGCGGCCGCAGCCGCGACCGCTCAAATCTCGACCGCTCAAATCACCGATCCAGCTCCGCCGCGATGATGTTCAGACTGCCGAGGATCGCCACGATGTCGGCGAGCTGATGGCCCTCGATCATCTTCGGGAAGATCTGGTAGTTGATGAAGCACGGCGGACGCGTGCGCGCGCGGAACGGGTACTTCGAGCCATCGGCGACGAGGTAGTAGCCGAGTTCGCCATTGGGGCTCTCGATCGCGCCGTAGGCCTCGCCGACGGGCGTGTCGAAGCCGCGGTTGTGCATGTAGAGCTCGAACAGCTGGATGACGCCCTCGATCGAACCGTAGACGTCGGCCTTGTTCGGGACCTGCATCTTGCCGTCGGCGACGGCGTTGATCGAGCCGCCGGGAATGCGGTCGATGAGCTGGTCGATGATGCGCGCCGACTGCCGGATCTCCTCGAGGCGGACGAGGTAGCGCGAGAGGCTGTCGCCCTCGCTCGCGACCGCGACGCTGAACTTCACGCGCTCGGCGCCCTCGCCGTCCCAGTTGTCGGCGTAGCAGAGGTAGGGCTCGTCCTTGCGGAGGTCGCGGCGCACGCCCGCGCAGCGCGCGTTCGGACCCGAGAGGCTCCACTGGATCGCCTCCTCGGCGGTGATCGCGCCGACGCCCTGCAGGCGGTCGACGAAGATGCGGTTCCGGTTGCAGAGGGTCTCGAGGTCCTTGATCGCCTTCGGGAGGCGGACGTCGATGAAGCTCCGCACCATGCGGCGGAAGGTCTCGTCGTCGGGGAGGTCGCGCCAGGCGCCGCCGACGCGCGTCCAGTCGGGATGGAAGCGCTGCCCCGAGACGTACTCGATGATGTCGTAGATGAACTCGCGCTCGTTGAAGCCGTAGAGGAAGCCCGTGAACGCGCCGAGGTCGAGCGCGGCCGCGCCGACGCAGAGGAGATGGTTCTGGATGCGCCCGAGCTCGCACATGATCGTGCGGACGACCTTCGCGCGCGGCGTGAGCTCGATCCCGAACAGCTTCTCGACCGCGTGGTGCCACGCGATGTCGTTCACGATCGGCGAGATGTAGTCCATCCGGCTGATCGTGCAGACGTACTGGTTGTAGTCGTGGTGCTCGCCGAGCTTCTCGAAGCCCGAGTGGAGGTAGCCGATGTGCGGCGTGCAGCGCGCGACCCGCTCGCCGTCGAGCTCGAGCACGAGACGCAGCGTGGTGTGCGTCGCGGGGTGCTGCGGACCGAAGTTGAGCACCCAGCGGTCGGGCGCCTGGAAGTGGTCCTTCAGGTAGTCGAGGTTCTCGACGTCGAGGCCGTAGCCCTCGGCGGGAGTGATCGTGTACGGCATAGGTCGCGGAGTATAAGTCGAAGCCCGCGCGTCCGCCCCCGCCGCCGCCACGCTGCTGCGGTCGCGGGGACGGGCGCTCAGAAGGCGCCGGGGCGGAGGAACGGGTTGGACGCGCGCTCGGCGCCGATCGTGGTCGACGGGCCGTGCCCCGGATGGACGCGGGTCTCGTCGGGGAGGGTCATCAGCACCTCGTGGAGCGAGCGCCGCATGAGGGCGGGGTCGCTCGTCGGGAAGTCGAGGCGGCCGATCGAGCCGGCGAAGAGCGTGTCGCCGACGATCGCCTCGCCCGCCTCGGGGCACCAGAGGGTGATCCCGCCCGGCGAATGGCCCGGCGTGTGGAGGACGCGGAAGTAGAAGCCTCCGAGTTCGAGCATCTCGCCGCCGTTCAGGAGGGCGTCGGGCGGTGGCGCCGAGACCGCGGGCGGGATGAAGACGCTCAGGTTGAGGTTCGGGTCCTCGTTGAAGGCCTTCTCGTCGCGGTGGCAGAGGATGTTCACGGGGCCGAGTCGGAGCCGCATGGCGGCGAGGCCCGCGACATGGTCGCAGTGGCAGTGCGTGAGGATGCAGAGGGACGGCTTCAGCCCCTCCCGCTCGATGTGGTCGAGCATCGCCTCGGGGGCGTAGGAGCAGTCGACGATCCAGCAGGTGCGGGTCGGGTCGAGCGTGTCGCGGACGACGTAGCAGTTCGTCGCGAAGTCTCCGAGCTCGAAGCGGGTGATCTCGAGGGGCATCGGGGGAAGGTAGCGCGGAGGAGTGGCGGGCGAGCGGCGGAATCGCGCGGCGCTTCGGGGACCGCGCTTCATCGGGCGTTCCCGCGCCGCCGCGGGGCCGACCGCCGCGCGCGCGGACTCCGCGCCCCCTCCGCTTCAGGTACCCTTCCGCCCATGGCTGCATGGAGGCACGCGCGCAGGAATCCGTCCGCACTCCTCGCCGCCGGCGCGCTTGCGCTCGCCGCGGGTTGCGACACGATCCAGTCGGACTTCAGCCAGCTCGCCGACAGCTTCACGCCGCCGACGCCCGCGGAGGCCGCGCAGTGGGCCGCCGATCCGAACGACTCCGAGAACGCGCGCCGCGGCACGGTGCTCCTCGCGAACGCGCCGTGGGGCGGCGCGGAACCCTACCTCCGCATGTACCGGCTCTACGCCGAGGACGCGACCGACCCGCTCGTGCGCGCGGCCTCGCTGCAGGCGCTCGGACGGCATGGAGCGGGGAGCGACGCGGCGCTCGTCGCGACGAACCTCGCGAGCCCCTTCCGCCAGGTGCGGCTCGCCGCGGCGCGCGCGCTGCAGCGGCTGCACGACCCCGCGGTCGCCGACACGATCTGGTCGCGGCTCATCGACGCCTCGGAGGATCCCGATGTGCGCACCGAGCTCGCGATCGCGCTCGGGCAGTATCCGACGCCCGCGGTCTTCCAGGCGCTCGTCGCCGCGCTCTCGCAGCGCGAACTCGCGGTGAACGTTGCGGCGGTCGATTCGCTGCGGACGCTCACGGGACAGACGATCGGGATCGACGAGAGCGCGTGGCTCGCGTACTACGTCTCGACGCCGACGCCCTTCGCGGGCGAGCGCACCTACGTCTATCCCGTCTTCACGCGCGGACTCGACATCTGGGACGACCTCCTCTTCTGGGCGCCCGTCGAGTTCGAGTCGCCCGGCACGCCGACGGGCGCGAAGCCGTTCGGCGGACGCACGGCCGAGCCGGGCGCGGAGAGCCGGACTTCCGCGAACGCCGACGACGCGGGCCCGGGCGAGCGGCCATGACGGGCGCGTCCGGGGCATCGGGCGCGCTTCCTCCGGCCGCGCGCGGTGATGCGATGCGCGCGGTGGTCGCGGAGGGTGGCGGCGTCGGGCTCCGCACGGTCGCGATGCCGGTCGCGGACACGGGCGAGGCGATCGTCCGCCCGCTGCTCGCGCTTCTCACTCCACTCGAACGCGAAGTCGCGCGCGGACTCGGATCGCGCGACGCCGCACCGCAGGCCGCGGCACAGATCCCAGCGACGGCACAGATCCCAGCGACGGCGCGGATCCTCGGCTCGGCGTGCGTGGGCATCGTCGAACGCGCGCCCGCGGGCGCCCCGACGGGCGTCGCGGCGCCGCTCCGCGCGGGCATGCGCGTCGTCGTCCAGCCCGTCCTCTCGTGCGGATCCTGCGAGCGCTGCCGCGGCGGACTCTCGATCCACTGCGCCGAACGCCGCATCGTCGGCATCGACGCGCCCGGCGTCCTCGCCGAACGCGTCGCGGTGCCCGCGAGCGCGTGCCTTCCCGTGCCCGACGGCCTCGACGACGAGCGCGCGGTCTTCGCCGCGCCACTCGCGCGCGCGGTCGAGGCGGTGCGGCGAGGCGGGGTCGCGCGGCGGAGCTTCGCGAGCATCCTCGGCGACGACCTCGTGGCGATCCTCGCGACCCTCGTCGCGGTCGACGAGAACCCGCTCGCCCGGCTCGTCGCCTCGAGCGCCGCGACGCTGCGGATCGCCGAACAGCTGGGAATCCGCCACCGCGCGAACGCCGAAACGGGGCGCCGCGGAGACCAGGAACTCGTGATCGACACCACCGGAAGCAGCACCTCGATCGAGGCGGCGGCGCGCATGGCGCGGCCGCGCGGGCATGTCGTCGTCGCGGGACTGAGCGCGCGCGGCGGCGTCGCGGTCGACCTCTCGCGCCTCGCGCTCGATGAGATCGAGGTGCACGGCTCCGGCTTCGGACCCGTCGCGGGCGCGCTCGGCCTTCTCGCGCAGGGCGCGGTCGATCCGGCGGCGCTCGTCTCGCGGCGCGCGGGGCTCGACGAGGCGCCCCGCCTCATCGGCACGGTCGGCGACGAGGGCATCCTCTCGGTGCTGGTGCAGGTGTCGCGATGAGCGCGCG
>JBJOHC010000251.1:0-11669 GCA_046047955.1 Planctomycetota bacterium | reverse complement strand
CGGTCGACGGGATTCCGAAGCGAGCGCTCGCGGCGCCCGTCGTCGTGCGCGTCCCGTCGGCTGGCGGCGAGTCGCGGTGCGAGGTCTCGGCGTGGGACGGCGAGGTCCTGATCGGTTCGATCGGCGTCGTGCCGTGGCGCGCGATGACGGCGGGCGAGGCGCTCGCGATCCTGCGCACGATCGTGCCGAAGGAGGATGCCGCGGCCGTCGCCGATGCGATCGCGGTCGTCGTTTCCCATCCCGATCCGGGGCGGGCCGTCGCGACGGCGGTCGAGTGGGGGAGGCGGTGCGGCCTCGATCGCGCCGCGCTCGACGCGGCGCGCGCGCGCGGCGAGGCGCTGCGCGTCGCCCGCGAGGAGCGCCTCGCGAAGGAGCGGGCCGCGCGGCTCGTCGCGGCGAGCCCCGAGGCGGCCGCGTTTCCCGCCGCGGGATGGCTCGCGCCCGCGCGCCCGGCCTTCGACAAGACGAGCGCGGAACTCGTCGAGTCCGCGCGCGCGGCGCTTGCGAAGGCGGGGGCGAGCGCGACGCTCCACGAGGCGCCCGCGGTCGCGCTCCTCGTCGAGCGGGACGAGGAATCCGCGCGCGCGGACGCCGCGTTCCTCGAGCGCTTCGCGGCCGACTGGATCCAGCGCTTCGAGCGCGCGGGCGTCGAGACCTCGCCGCAGGCGCGGATCGTCGTCGTCGCGCCCGCCGACCGCGATCGCTGGCGGCTCCTCGTCGTCGCGGCGTTCGGCGGCGACCCCGACCGGCTCGGATCCGTGGTCACTGTGTATCCGACGGTCGCACCGGGCGGCGATCCGCTCGCGATGGTCCTCGTCGCGCCCGAGGCCGATCCGACGCGGCGCCGCTTCGCCGCGGCGCTCGGCGTCGCGCGCGCGGTCTGCCACTACGCGGGCTCGCCCCTTCGTGGCCCCGCGTGGCTCAACGAGGGCCTTCCGCGCGTCATGGCCGACCTCGCCGTTCCCGAGGCGAAGATGGATCTCGCGCTCCGTCGCGACGGGCTCGCGGCGATCCGCGCGGGTGGCGACTTCGCCGCGCTCCTCGGCGCCGAATACATCGATCCGCCCTGGGAGGGGGATCGCGCGCTCGCGACGAGCCTCTCCTACATGTTCGTCCGCTGGCTCTACGAGAACCGCGCCGATCGGCTCATCGCCTTCGCGGAGCCGGTGACCTCCGCGGGTCCCGCGCCATCGCCGGTCGCGCCCTGGCCCGAACGGTTCCGCCGCGCCTTCGGCATGACGCCCGCCGAGGCGTCCGCGCGCGCGAAGGCGTGGTTCACGACGAACGACTGAGGTCCGGCGCGCCCGCGGCGGCGCGCGTGGAGTGATCCGCCTCGACGGCGCCGTTCGCGATCCGCACGGTGCGTCCCGCGCGCGCGGCGACGCCCGCGTCGTGGGTCACCATCAGGAGCGTGAGTCCGCGCGCGTGCTGCGCCGCGAGGAGGTCGAGGATGCCCGCGCCCGTCGCCTCGTCGAGGTTTCCCGTCGGTTCATCGGCGAGGAGGATGCGCGGACGGTTCACGAGCGCGCGCGCGATCGCGACGCGCTGGCGCTCGCCGCCCGAGAGTTCGGCGGGACGGTGACCGAGGCGGTGGCCGAGTCCGCAGGTCTCGAGAAGGCCCGCGGCCTCCGCGCGGATCGCCGCGCGCCGCGTCGCCCACGCGAGCCGCCCGACGCCGACCATCGCGGGCAGCATCGCGTTCTCGAGAACGGTGAGCTCGGGCAGCAGGTGGTAGAACTGGAAGACGAAGCCGACATCGCGGTTCCGGTAGCGGTTCTGCCGCGCCGCGCCGAAGGTGCGAAGGTCCTCGCCCGCGAAGCGGATCGGTCCCGATCCCTCGTCGGCGCGGTCGAGCCCGCCGAGGATGTGGAGGAGCGTCGACTTCCCCGACCCCGAGCTGCCGATGATCGACACCCACTCGCCCTCGTCGACCGAGATCGACGCGTCGCGGAGGACGGGCACCTCGTGCCGGCCGAGCCGGTAGGTCTTGCGCACGCTGGTGGCGTCGAGGATCGTCGGCATGGCGTTCGGACTCACTCGTAGCGCAGGCTCTGGACGACCTCGGTGTCGGCGGCGCGCGCCGCGGGGATCGACGCGCCGATCACGCTGAAGACGACCCCGCCCACCGCGGTCACGATCGCGGTGCCGACATCCATGCGGCTCGGGATCCTGCTGAAGTAGTAGACGCTCGGGTCCCAGATGAGGAACCCCTGGTGGAGGAGGAGCGCCGTCGCGACGAGCGCGAGGCCGAGCGTCAGGTAGAGGAAGAGGACGAACTGGAGCGCCGACGCGCGCCACGCGCCGCGCACCGCGAGCGCGAGCGCCGCGACGGCGAGGCCCCACGCGAGTCCCTTCACCCAGAGCGGCGCGGGCGAACCGAGCAGTTCGTGGATGTCGTTGATGCGCGACACCGTCGCCCAGGCGGCGAGGACGCCCGCGGCCGATCCGACGATGCCGATGAGGAGTCCGTAGCGGAGGAAGATCCAGAGGATGCCCGAGCGGCTCGCGCCGATCGCGCGCAGGATGCCGATGTCGCGCGTCTTCTCCTGGACGATCGCCCAGAAGATGGCGAGCACGAGGATCGCGCACACCACGTAGACGATCGAGAAGAGCGTGCGCATGAGTTCGCGCTCCTTCTCGACCGGGCCGATGAGGTCCGACAGGCGCTCCTCCCAGGTCGCGATGGTGACGGCGCCCGGCATCGCGAGCGTGCGCGCGGGATCGGCGGCGATCCGCTCGGCGAAGCGGTCGTAGGCGACCTCGACCGCCTCGCGCAGGGTCACGGGCGCGACGCCGTCGGCCGCGCGCACGAGGATCGTGGTCGCGCGCGCGGGGCTCGTTCCGATCGTCTTCGGGCGGCCGTTCTCGTCGAACTCGCTGCGCGAGACGAGCGGCGCCTCGTCGAGGAGGAGCATCTCCTGCACCGCGCCGAGCGGCGCGAGGACGCGCTGCGCGTCGATCTGATAGACGCCGCTCTCGAACTCGTTGACGATCGCGAACTGGCGCTTCTTCTCGCCGGTGAGCGAGCCGGTCGACGAGACGGGCACGAGCGTGAGCCGCGCGCCCGTCGAGTTCGGCATGAAGTAGCCGGGATCCTGCTCGCCGAAGGTATTGAGCGTGCGGTAGGTGCCGTCGCCGGTGCGGCGGTTGAACGGCGAGATCTCGATGCCGAGGACGAGGCCAGGTTCACCCGACGCGTCGCGCATCGCCATGGCGTCCGTCTCGCGCTGGTACTCGGGATCGAGGCGCGGATCGTCGGGGGCGAGCGCGCGGGCCTCGTCGTCCGACGGCTTCCGCCAGTAGACCTTCGAGCGGAAGCCCGTGACGCGGTCGAAGGATTCGGGTTCGATGCCCCAGACCTGGACGGTCTCGATGCGGCTCCCTCCGTCGCTCGTTCCGTACGGCATCTGGAGGAGGCCGTAGGTCTCGACGACGGCGCACGCGGCCTCCGCCTCGGGCAGCGCCTCGAGTTCGGCGATGAGGTCGGGGTAGTAGGGGATGCCCGTGATGTCGCGCGAGAGGACGACATCACCGATGAGCGTCTTGCCCGAGGTCCGCACCATGTCGAGGAACCCCGTCATCACGCTGACGACGATGATGACGAGCGCGACGCACAGCGCGACCGCGGCCACCGCCGTGAGCGGAATGAGCTTCGAGGTGAGGTAGCGGTTCGAGAGGAGCGGGGCGTACATCGGAGGATCGACGGAGGCGTCGTGCGGAAGGGACCGCAGGGTAGCAGCGGGGCGCGGGAGCCGACGGGTTCGCATGGCGCGGAGCGGCGCGCGTCGCGCGGCGCAGCGTTCCCTTCCCTGCCCGTTCGCGTGGAAACTCCGCCGTTTCGCGGCTTCTCAGCTCCGAGGCTTCTCCGTTTCGAGGTTCCTCAGTTCCGAGGCTCCTCAATTGCGGGCTTCAAGGACATACGACCGCCCACCCCAGCGGACGGGGATCCTCCGCGCGAGCATGCGCGCGCCGTCGAGGAGCCACCACGCGACGATCGCACCCGCGACGGGATGCAGGAGGACCGTCGAGGCGGGCGCGCGCTGGCGCTGGTGGATGAGCGCGATGGCGGCGATTCCCGCGGCGAAGGCGGCCGATCCCGTTCCCGCGAGGAGGAGCCACTCGTCGCTCCCCGCGAGCGCGCCCGCGACGCCCGCCGCGATCGTCGCGAGAACCGCGAGCGGGAGGACCACCGACAGCAGCAGGAGTTCGGCCGCCGCGCGGCGGAGCCGGCGTGGGCTGCGGTGGAAGCTCTCGATGAAGATGCGCGTCCAGCCCGAGCGCATCGCGGCCATGCTGTCGTACATCGCGACCTCCATGCGCCGCGTCGCGTCGATGACGCCGATGCGCATCCCCTTCGCGGTCATGCGCCACGCGAAGGCGAGGTCCTCGAGGAGCGCGTCCTTCACCGCCTCGTGGCCGCCGAACGCGTCGTAGTCGGCGCGGCGGAAGAGAAGGAACTGGCCGTTCGCGAAGGGCCAGCGGCGGTCGTCGCGGTTCGCCTTGTCGGTCGGGAAGACGCGGAAGAGGACGGTCGCGGCGACGGGCTGCAGCAGCCGTTCGAAGTGGTGACGGAAGGTGAGCCGCCCGAGCGCCGAGAGGAGCGCGGTGCCGCGCGCGTGGGCGAGCGAGAGCATCGAGTCGACGAGCTCGGGCGCGAAGCGGCAGTCGGCGTCGGTGAAGAGGATCCACTCGCCCGTCGCCTGCGCGGCGCCCACGCGGCAGGCGTTGCACTTGCCCGCCCAGTCCTCGGGACACGAGTCGTTCTCGATGAAGCGGATGCGCGGGTCGCCCTCCGCGGCCGACTCGAGGAGTTCGCGCGTCCGGTCGGTGCAGCGGTCGAGGACGTAGATCGCCTCGAAGTTGCGGCGGGTCTGCGCGCGCAGGCCCCGGACGCTCGCCTCGATGACGCGCGCCTCGTTGTGCGCGGGGATCACGATCGAGAGGAGACCCGGGGCGGGCGGCAGCATGTCGCCGTGCCGCGCGCGCGGTACGTTCCGGTCGGCGAGGAGGATCCGCGCGATCACGACCACCGCCGCGAGCGCGGCGAAGGCGCTGGTCGAGGCGAGGATGGCGGCGAGCGGCGACACGCGCGCATCGTACCTGTCGCGCGCGCGTCCATCGGATGCGCGCTCCCCGTAGGATGGCGACCCATGCGCATCCTGCTCACGAACGACGACGGCATCCACGCACCCGGCATCGAGGCGCTCTACGACGCGATCCGCACGCTCGGGGATGTCACCGTCATCGCGCCCGCCGATGTGCAGAGCGCGTCGGGGCACGGCATCACCTTCCACAAGCCGCTCATGGTCGAGGAGGTCGCGCCGAACGACCGGATGCGCGGCTACGCCGTCGCGGGCCGGCCCGCCGACTGCGTGAAGGTCGGGCTCCGCCGCATCTGGCCCGATCTCTTCGGCGAGGGCGCTCGGCCCGATGTCGTCATCTCGGGGATGAACTCGGGTGCGAACGTGGGCATCAACGTGATCTATTCGGGGACGGTCGCCGCGGCGGTCGAGGCGGCCTTCCTCGGCGTGCCCGCGATCGCGGTGAGCCTCCACATGGGCGGCGGCGTGCCGCACTGGCGGCGTGCGGCGGAGATCGCGCGGCACGCGATCGACCGCGTCCTCGAGCATCCCATCGACGCGCACAGCGTGATCAATGTGAACGTCCCGCGCACGCACGCCGCCGACGCGCCCGTGCCGCCGATGCGCGTCGTCCGCATGAATACCGCCGCGGGCGTCGACGGCTACGAACGGCGCGTCTCGCCCGCGGGGCAGACCTACTACTGGCCGAACGGGAACGGCATGGAGTTCTTCCACACGAAGGAAGGCAGCGATGTCGAGGCGCTCAACGATCGCTTCCTCACCGTGACGCCGCTCCACTACGACCTCACCGACGACGCGCGACTCGGCCAGTGGCGCGCGCGGCTCGGCGGCTGACGGCGGCCGGCGCCATGCTCGCGTCCCGCGTTCCGACGACGGAAGTCGTCGGGAACCCATGTTCCGTGGAAGTCGTGTCGATCGCGCGCGGAGTGGCACGGCGTGCCGTCGTTGACCGCGCGGCGCGGTGGTCGCGGGCGTTCGCTGGTCGTGGGTGCCCGAGGTCGGAGCGAAGCGAGGGCGTCGGGGCGGGTGGCGTGTCGATCGCGGGGGAGTGGCCGTCGATGACGCGGCGCCATGCTCGCGATCCGCGTTCCGACGTCTGAAGACGTCGGGCACCCACGCCGGCGCCGAAGTGCGTTGGACGGAGTCGCTGCGCCGGCGGTTTCCCACGCGCGCCCCGGTGAGCCAGACCACCGCTTCAACCACCGCAGTCGGTCCAACCACCGCAGTCGGCCCAAGCACCGCAGTCGGCCCAAGCACCGGAGCGAGCCGCCGCACGGCGACCGCCCCCAGCTTCCAAGCACCAAAGGGAGCCGCCGCAGCGGCAACCGCCCAAACACGCGGCGACCGCTCCAACACGCAACGACCGCCCCAACGCTTCCAAGCACCAGAGGGAGCCGCCGCAGCGGCGACCGCTCAAACTTAGTCCTGCAACATCACCAGCCGCAGCCGGATCGTCACCGTCTGCCCCGGCTGCAGCTTGTCGAGCGCCTCGCCCGTCGCGCGCCACTTGAAGAGCGCGTTGCGGATCGCCTCGTCGATGCGGGGGTTGCCCGTCGAGCGGATGAGGCGCGCGACCTGCGGAACGCCGTCGCGGCCGAGGACGAGTTCGCCGATCGGGTTCCGCGCGATGCCATCGACATAGTCGAGCGCGGTGAAGCGCGGGCGCACGGGCTTGAGGACGACGCCCTTCGCGGCGAGCGGCCGGCCATTGCGCCACATCGCGGCGGGCACCTCGATGATCGAGGTGGCGTCCGACTCGCGGTCGGAGACCTCGCCGGGCTTCGCGGTCGATTCGCCGCGCGCGCCCGCGGGTGCGGGCGCCGCGTTCGAGTTGGCGGAACCGTCGACGGGTTGCGGGGCGACGATGCCGCCGCCCGCGGTCGCGTTCTCGGGTGCGTCGCCGCCATCCTCACCCGTCGTCGCGCGCTGCGTCGCGTCGGCTTCGGCGAGTTCGGTGTCCCCCGGCGCGGGAGCTTCGGGCTTCGCCTCTCCTTCGCGTGCGGGGGCGGGCTCGGAGGCTTCCTCGGCATTCGGATTCGGCTCCGACGCGGGGTTCGCCACATCGCGCGGGATCGCGTCGGTCTCGGTGCCTGGCGCCGCCGCATCGCGCGGCTCGAGCGGATCGGTGCGCGCGGGATCGGGCCGAACGAGCGGGTCGTCGATCGGCGGCGCGTTCGGGTCGGTTCGGGTGGGATCCTCGGTGGGCGCGGTCGGACGCACGCCGTCCGCGGGCCGGACGGGATCCGCCTCGACGGGTGCCGTCGAAGGCTCGGTGGGACCCGGGCGGTCGGACGGTCGCTCGATGGTCGAGGTCGGCGCGGGTCCGAGGACGCCTTCCTCGGTCATCTCGGGAATCGGCGCGCCCTCCGAGGTCGCACCGCTCGGCGGGGCGGGCATCTCGGGTGGCGGCAGGGGGCGCGTCGATTCGGCGTCGTCGCCGCGACGCGCGCTCGTGTCGGTCGCGGCGCTCGAGGGGTTCGCCCGACGCGGCTCGACGGGCGCGGGAGTTTCCGCCTCGACTTCCGACGGCGCGGCCGCGCGCGCGATCGAGGTGGCGCCCGCCGTCCCCGCGGCGCCCGCGTTCGCGGCCGGCAGCGGGAGCTCGCTCGGGTTCGGCGAGGCGGCGGGCGTCGGTGCGGGCTCGGCGGGAGGAAGGAGTGGCGACGCCGTCCCCTCCGAACCGCTCGAAGCCTGCAGGCGGAACGCGGCCTGCTCGAACTCCGCGCGTTCGGCGAGATGCTCCTCGTACTCGTCGTAGCCGATCCAGTTCATCGTGACCGCGGTCGAGCGGTCGATGCCGAGATGCACCTTCTCCTCGCGCTCCTCGGGCGGCCGCTCGCGGTCGCGCTCGAGGCGCTCCTGCATCGCGCGGCGGGCGAGGGCGGCGCGCTCGCGGTCGCGGATCTCCTCCGCGAGCCGCTCCGCCTCGAGCTTCTCGGCGTCGTCGGCGCCGTCCGCGAGATCGCCCTCGTCTCCCGCGAAACCCGAGCGGACGAGCCCGTCGTCCTCGCGCGCGCTTCCGAGTCCGAGGATCCCGATCGCCGGGAACAGCACGAAGACATGGAGCAGCGCCGAGAGGACGGCCGCGAGGATGATGGGGAGGTTGCGCTGGAGGGGCGACACGATGCAGTGGGCGGGAGGCGGAGCGGGCGAGAGGCGGAGCGGAAGTCGTCGGTGCGTCGAGGCGTTCGCGGGAGCAGGCCGCGACGCGTCACGCGCGCGGTCGGGGGCCGCGAATGGCGACGGTAGTGCCCGTCGCTCGGGAATTCCTCAGGAACCTGGGGATTCGGCGGGTTTCACCGAGGTGGGAACGGGCGATGCGCCTGCGGGTGGGACCGGCGCCGTCGGTCCCGTCGCGTCGCCGGGTGTCGGCGGCAGGACGGGGCTCTTCGGCGCCGCGACCGGAGGGCGGTCGGATTCATCGAGGATCACCGCGCCGCGGCGCTTCTTCCCGACGATGTTGACGTTGAACCCGCCCGGCTGCAGCCGGTCCCAGACATCGAGGAGGAGCGCCGAGCGGTCGACCGTCGACTCGCCGTCGGCGAGCGCGAGGTAGACGACGAGATCGGGCGCCTCGTCGCGCATGCGGGCGAGTTCCGCGGCGATCGACTCGAGCGAGACGGGCGTCCGATCGAGGTAGAGCCGCCCGTCGAGGTCGACCGAGATGGTCGCGGCGGGCGCGGGCGTCGCCGCCTGTCCCGAGCGGTAGGTGCGCATCTCCATCGGAACGAGGTCGACCCGCTCCATCATCATCACGCTGTAGATGAAGAAGGTGAGCAGAAAGAGCATCACGTCGATCAGCGGCGCGAGCTCGATCCTCGGTTCGTGCGCGGTGCGACGGATGCGGAACATGCGTCAGGCGCCTTCGCCCGCGGCGGGGGGCGCGTCGGGGCCGTCGCCATCGGCGGGCGGCGGCTCGGTCGACGCGTCGGCGGGTTCCATCGGAGCGCTCGCGACGCCGACGACCTTGTCGCCCTCCTTCAGACGAACCACGCGGACGCCCTGGGTGTTGCGGCCGATCTCGCGGATCTCGCCCGCGGGAACGCGCACGAGCATGCCGCCCTCGCTCACGACGACGACCGAATCGTCGACCGCGATCGGAAGGACGGCGACGACATGTCCGTTCTTCTCGGTGGTCTGGATGTCGATGCGCCCCTTGCCTCCGCGCGACTGGGCGCGCGTCGAGCCGTCCTCGCTCTGGACGAGGTACTGCGCGAACTGCGTGCGCTTGCCGTAGCCGCGCGAGGTGACGGTGAGGAGCGACCGCGAGTCGTCGACCCGCACCACGCCCACGACCTCGTCGCCCTCGGCGAGCTCGATGCCGCGCACGCCCGCGGTGTCGCGGCCCATGACGCGCGCATCGTCCTCGGAGAAGCGGATCGCCATGCCGTTGCGCGTCGAGAGGAGGATGTGGTCCTCGCCCGAGCTCGACACGACGCCCACGAGTCCGTCGCCCTCGTTGAGCGAGACGGCGATGATGCCCGAACGGTTCACGTTCCGGTAGTCCTTGAGGCTCGTGCGCTTCACGCGCCCCATCGCGGTCGCGAAGACGAGGTAGTCCTCCTTCCGCTCGAAGTCCTCGATCGCGAGGAAGGTGCGGACCTTCTCGCCCTCGCGGAGTTCGAGCAGGTTCACGATCGCGCGGCCCTTCGCGGTGCGCGCCATCTCGGGGATCTGCCAGACCTTCAGGCGGAAGACGCGGCCGGTGTCGGTGAAGGAGAGGAGGTCGTCGTGCGAGCCGCAGACGAGGACGTGCTCGATGTAGTCGTCGTCGCGCTTGTCGGAGCCCTTGACGCCCGTGCCGCCGCGGCCCTGCGTGCGGTAGGTGTCGAGCGGCAGGCGCTTCACGTAGCCCGCGTGGCTGACGGTGACGACGCACACATGCTCGGGCACGAGCTCGCCGAGCTCGAAGTCCTCGGCCTCGTTCGCCTCGATCGAGGTGAGGCGGCGGTCGCCGAAGCGCTCGCCGAGCGCGATCGTGTCGGCGCGGACGATGGCGAGGATGTTCGCGTGGTCCGAGAGGATCCGCTCGAACTCGTCGATCTTCCCGAGGAGCTCCGCGAGTTCCGACGCGAGGCGCTCGATCTCGAGGCCGACGAGCTGGATGAGGCGCAGCGCGCCGATCGCCTCGGCCTGGACGCGCGTCAGGCGCGCGCCGCCGTCGCCCGCGGTGAAGGCGGCCTCGGCGCGGTCGACGAGCCGCTGCGGGACGATGTCGACGCGCGAGTAGTCGGGCGAGATGCGGAACGCGCGCTCCATGAGCCGCTCGATCGCCTGCTCGCGCGTGCGGCTCGTCCGGATGAGGCGGATGACCTCGTCGATGTCGCAGACCGCGTAGATGAGGCCCTCGAGCTTGTGGGCGGCCTGGCGCGCCTGGCGGAGCTCGAACTCGGTGCGGCGGCGCACGACCTCGCAGCGGTGGTCGACGTAGCACTGGATCAGCTGCCGCAGCGAGAGCGTGCGCGGCTGATGGCTGACGAGCGCGATGTTCTGGATCGAGTAGGTCGACTGGAGCGGCGTGTACTCGTAGAGCTGCTTCTCGACGACGGCCGGATCGGCGCCCTTCTTGAGGAGGATCTGGATGCGCGTGCGCGCGTCGCGGCCCGAGTGGTTCTGGACCTGCGAGATGTCCTCGATGCGCCCCTCCTTGTGGGCGTCGACGATCTTCTCGATGAGCGCGCTCTGCGAGACCTGGTAGGGGATCTCGTCGATCACGATCGCGTCGCGGCCGGCGACCTTCTCCTGACGCACGCGTCCGCGCACGGTGATGCGGCCGCGGCCCGTCGCGTAGGCCTCGTAGATCCCGCGGCGCCCCATGATGATGCCGCCGGTGGGGAAGTCGGGACCGGGGACGATCTCGATGAGCCGCTCGACGGGGATCAGCGGATCGTCGATCGTGGCGACGATCGCGTTGCAGATCTCGCCGAGGTTGTGCGGCGGCATCGTGCTCGACATGCCGACCGCGATGCCGCTCGAGCCGTTCACGAGGAGATTCGGGAACTTCGCCGGCAGGACGAGCGGCTCCTCGAGGCGCTCGTCGTAGTTCGGCTTGAAGTCGACGGTCTCCTTGTCGAGGTCCTCCATCATCGCCATCGCGGCGTGCGTCATGCGCGCCTCGGTGTAGCGCATGGCCGCGGGCGGGTCGCCCTCGATCGAGCCGAAGTTGCCCTGCTTGTCGACGAACATGTAGCGGGCCTTCCAGTCCTGGCCCATGTTCACGAGCGTCGGGTAGATGACGCTCTCGCCGTGCGGGTGGTAGTTGCCGCTCGTGTCGCCGCAGATCTTGGCGCACTTGATGTGCTTCTTGCCGGGCGAGAGCCGCAGGTCGTGCATCGCGACGAGGATGCGCCGCTGCGAGGGCTTGAGACCGTCGCGGACATCGGGCAGCGCCCGGTCCATGATGGTGCTCATCGCGTAGGTGAGGTAGCTCTCGTGGAGCTCGCGGTCGATGTCGAGCTCGAGCACGCGGTCGTGCACGGGCTCGCCGGCGGGGGCGCTGGCGGCATCTTCCGGCTTCGGATCGGGCATCGGATGGGGGTCCTTTCGGGGCCGCGTTTGGAAAGGGGG
>JBJOHC010000250.1:0-4871 GCA_046047955.1 Planctomycetota bacterium | reverse complement strand
CCGATCTTGCGGTCGTCGGTGTCGACGCGCAGGATCTTGACCTCGACCTCCTGGCCGACCTTGACGACATCCTGCGGGTTCTCGACCTTCGAGTCGCTGAGCTCCGAGATGTGGAGCAGGCCCTCGAGGCCCTCCTCGAGCTCGACGAAGACGCCGAAGTTCGTGATCTTCGTGATCGTGCCCTTGACGATCATGCCCGGGCGGTACGCCGACGGGATCGCCTCGACCCACGGATCCTCGGCGAGCTGCTTCACGCCGAGTCCGACGCGCTGCTTCTCCTGGTCGACGTCGATCACGACGCAGCGGACGACATCGCCCTTCTTGTAGAGCTCGTTCGGGTGGGCGACCTTCTTCGTCCAGCTGATGTCGCTGACGTGGAGGAGGCCGTCGATGCCCGGCTCGATCTCGATGAAGGCGCCGTAGTTGGCGAGGTTGCGCACCTTGCCCTCGATGACGGTGCCGACCGGGTACTTCTCGGCGACGAGCTCCCAGGGGTTGACCTCGGTCTGCTTGACGCCGAGCGAGATCTCGAGCTTCTCCTTGTTGATATCGAGGACGACGACGTCGATCTCCTGCCCGACCGCGACGAGCTCGCTCGGGTGGTTGATGCGACGGGTCCACGACATCTCGGAGATGTGCACGAGGCCCTCGATGCCCTCCTCGAGCCGCACGAACGCGCCGTACGACATGAGGTTGACGACCGTGCCCTTCGCGCGGCAGCCGACGGGGAACTTCGCCTCGATCTGCTCCCAGGGCGAGGTCTCCTTCTGCTTCAGACCGAGGGCGATCTTCTCGCGCTCGCGGTCGATGTTGAGGATCTTGACCTCGATCTCGTCGCCGATGCGGACGATCTCCGACGGGTGGTTCACGCGGCCCCACGACATGTCGGTGATGTGGAGGAGGCCGTCGATGCCGCCGAGGTCGACGAACGCGCCGAAGTCGGCGACGTTCGTGATCGTGCCGCGCACGAGGTCGCCCTCGCGGACGTTCTCGAGCAGGCGCTTCTTGGCGGCGTCGCGCTCGTCCTCGATGAGCTTGCGGCGCGAGATGACGATGTTGCGGCGCTCCTCGTCGATCTTGAGGATCATCGCGCGCATGGGCTTGCCCACGAACTCGCCGATGTCGCCGGGACGGCGGACATCGACCTGCGACGCGGGGAGGAAGACGGGCACGCCGATGTCGACGAGCAGGCCGCCCTTGATCTTGCGGAGGCACTTGCCCTCGATGACGTCGCCTTCCTTGCGGGTCTGGAGAATGGTCTCCCAGCCGCGGATGCGGTCGGCCTTGCGCTTCGAGACGCGCACGCCGCCCGTCTCGTCCTCGAGGCTCTCGAGGAGGACCTCGACCTCGTCGCCGACGGCGACATCGGTGTCCTCGAACTCGGAGCGATCGATGTGACCCTCGCTCTTGAGGCCGACGTCGACGACGACGTCGTCGCCGGCGAAGCCGACGACACGGCCCTTGAGGATGCTGCCCGGAGCGAGCGTCGAGAGTTCGCCCGAGATGAGCGAGTCCATCTGGCCACCGGCGACGTCCTCGCCGTACGCCTCGCGGAGCATGCGCTCCACCTCGCCGTCGGGAAGCTTCAGGTCCTCGATCAGGTTGTAGTCGACCATGTGCGTGTGTTCATCCTGCGCGACGCAACGTGCCGTCGCGCGCCGAGAGCGTGAACCGGGCCGGACGACCGTCCGGGCTTGTGGCCGGGTGTCCCCGTCTCGGAGCGGGGGGAATCGACGAAGATACCCGAGCCTTGCGCGGGAAGGGAAGGGGAAAGGGCGGGGGGCGGTGAAAGCGCGGTGAAAGCCCCGTGTGTCGCGTGATGGCGCGGGCGGGCGCGTTCGTGCGGATAACTCGCGCGGACCGTGCTAGTTCGCGGCGGCGACCGCGGTGTCTTCCGTCGCCGCCGGTGGCGCGAGGCGCTTCCGCATCGACATGAAGCCGAGGACGCCCACCACGTTCAGCGCGGTGCAGATCCCGAGCGCGACGACCGCGAGCCCCTGCGGCGCGAGCGCCTGCCAGAGCGCGGGGGCCGCGATCGCGGCGACGAGGCCGCGGAGTCCGTTCAGCGTCACATGGACGGCCATGTACTCGTGGTCGCGCTCGGCGGGGGCGAAGTCGAGGTGTCCGAGGTTCCAGGCGAGCGTGCCGCCCGCGAAGCCGACGCCGAGGATCGCCGATCCGATGTAGGCGAGCGCGGGGCTCCGCAACCACGCGGCGACCGTGATCGCGGCGCTCGCGGCGGCGAAGCTCCAGCCGTGGATCGCGCGGAACCGCACGATGTGCATCCGGTCCATGAGCCGCGCCCAGAGCGGGATCGCGAACGGCATCACCGCGAGCGGGACGATCGTCGTGAGGAGGACGCCCTCGGTGTAGTTCATCGCGAGTTCGTCGACCGCGACATACGCGAGCGGCGCCATGAGCATGAGGTTCGCGAAGCCGAAGATGCTCATCCACAGCATGAATTCGCCGTAGAGGCGGTCCTCCCGCAGGAGGTGCACCATCGCCATCGGATTGAAGCGCGAGCCCCGCTGGCGGCCGTCGAGTTCGGCGCGCTGCAGCGCGCGCGCGCGGCGGAGGCGCACCTTCCGGTAGATCTGGTTTCCGACGAGCCCGAACGCCGCGAGCAGCGGGAAGAGGAGGTGGTAGTTGTCGGGCGACGCGTCCATCGCCGCGCCGACGAGCATGCCCGCGGCGGCGAGGACGAGGCTCTGGACGGTCGCGAGCCGCCCCGCGATGCGCGCGCGGTTCGCGCTCGGATAGTTGTTGCGCCAGACGGCGGCGCGCACGGTGATCACGCCCGTCCACGCGGTCCGCGCGAGGCCGATCGCGAGGCAGACGAGGAGAAGCCCCGTTCCGTTCCGCGGGAGGAGCGCGATCGCCGCGACGAGCAGGCAGGTCGCGAACTGGAGCGCCGAGATGAACGCGACCTTCGGCCGTCCGCGCGAGAGCGCCGACCAGAGGAAGCTCGTGAGGTTCGCCACGTTCGGCGCGGCGAGGACCCAGGCCGTCGCGACATCGAGCCAGAATTCGCTGACGCCGGGCTGCCCCGCGAACGCCTTCTTGACGACGATCCCGATCGTGCCGCCCTCGATCGCACCGAGCATGAGCGGCAGGAAGGCCCAGCTCACGAGCTCGCGGCCGTAGGTCCGCCGCAGCATCGGCGGGAGCGCCGCGGGGTGGAAGCTCCCGACGAACGAGGTCAGCAGCCGCACGGGCGCCGAGAGCGTCGCGGCCGACGGGAGCGAGGACGAGAGCGACGGCGGACGCGGCAAGGGGGCGAGTGTAGGGCTCGCGGGCCGCATTGCGCCCGCACCCTGCGCGACACCTGAACGCCGTCGCACGCGCACCGGCCACGCGACACCGCATCTCCACGCAGGCAAGCCGCCGAGTCACCGCTTCGTCACGCGCCAACCGCCCAAAAACACATCGGCGCCCTCTCGCGAGGGCGCCGACGACAAAGGTCTTTCCAAGCACCAGAGAGAGCCGCCGCAGCGGCGACCGCACCAACACGCGGCGACCGCTCGAACACGCGGCAACCGCTCCGTCACGCGCCACCCGCCCAAAAACACATCGGCGCCCTCTCGCGAGGGCGCCGACGACAAAGGTCTTTCCAAGCACCAGAGGGAGCCGCCGCAGCGGCGACCGCTCAATCACGCGAGCCGCCGCAGCGGCGACCGCTCAAAGGCAGTCCAAGCACCAGAGGAAGCCGCCGCAGCGGCGACCGCTCCAACTCACGGATTTCCCGAAGTCGCCTGGATCGGATACGGGCTCAGCTTCGTCGGGCGGTCGGTCAGCCAGAAGCGACCGAGGTCGTCCCACGCGCCCCGCGTGTCCTGGTTGGCGTTCATCGCCATGTTGATCTCGATCTCGACGGGGCGCTCGGAGGTGCCCTGCATCTCGGGAGTCAGGTTGCTCTTGATCGAGGCGAAGTCGGTGCTGTTCGGGTCCGCCTTGCAGCCGCCGAGAAGGGCGACGAGGGCGAGGGCGGAAAGAGTGCTCAGGGCGGTGTTACGCGACATGTGGATACCTCAAAGTTGGCGCCATCATGGTGGAATGCGGGGGGAAAGTCAAACGCCCGCGGATTCGGGGATACACTCGGACCGACACGCCCCTCGACCCCTTCGGGCGGGCTGCCGGGCACATCGCCTCGAACCTTGCGGACCCCAAGGGATCGACGCGTTCCGCGACGATGACCAGGCCTCCTTCGCTCTCAGGGCGTCGAGTGGAAGGTCGGGATCGATGGACGTCGAACCCACGTTGCATTGGGGTTCGAGCGCTCGTCCCCGGTCGGCGGCAGGCCTCTTCGGACGCGTTCCGCAGAGGTCCCCGTGTCCGCCGAGAACCGCCCGGACTCGTCCGGTCGGCCAGGCGGAACCCCTCCCGACGGGGTCGATGGGCGTGTCTCGTCGATGCGTGTGCCGCGTGAAGGGCGTGTGACGAAGGGCGTGTCGCGAAGGGGGGCGTCTCGAAGGGCGGTCACGGGAGCGCTGCGGCGCGACGCGATCCTCCTCGATCCCGCGAGGCGTCGCGACGACTCGCGATCGACCGTCCGCCATCACGAGGAGATCCGTTCGGAGATCCACTCGCGCACCAGATCGGAGGCGCGCCTCAGGGCCGCCAGCGGCGGACGGGCGAGGTGCCGCCCATCCGCTGCACCCGAAGCGGCACCTCGATCGATCCCGAGAACCACATGCGCGGATCCGACGCCGACCCGTCGCCGCGGACATGCGACGCGAGCGAGCGGTCGCCTGCGATGCGCAGCGTCCAGCGGGTGTCGAGCGCGGGATCGTCGGTGAAGAACCGGCCGAGCGCGTCCTCGTCCTCGACCGACGGGAGCCAGAGCGCGTCGCTTCCGAACGGTCCCGCGCGCC
>JBJOHC010000249.1:0-3368 GCA_046047955.1 Planctomycetota bacterium | reverse complement strand
TCCGACTACGTCGACCCCGAGACCGCGCAGGCCGTGCAGGCCGAGAAGACGGGTGAGCGCCTCGTCCAGGTGAACCTCGCGCCCGCGTACAACATTCCGACGGGCGATCGCGTGGTCTGAGCGCGCGCCCCGCGCCCTCACCCTGCGCCCTCGCCCCGCGCCTTCCCTGACCGCGTCTTCACCCCGTCCTCGCGGCGGCTGAACGCGCGCGCCCGACGCTCTCCGAGCGCCCGTGGTGCCGCGCGAAGGTCACGCCACGGAGGGCGGCCATGCACGCAGGGATCGAACCGCGACAGAACCCGCCCGAGACGACGGACGAGCCCCATGGCGCGAACGCCGACGCGTCGCGCGCCCACGGCAAGCTGCGCGTCCGCACGCTCTTCCTCAGCGACTGCCACCTCGGCTCGAACGGCGCGCGCGCCGACGAACTCGCGCGCTTCCTCAAGCAGATCGAGTGCGAGCGGCTCTACCTCGTCGGCGACATCATCGACGGCTGGCGCCTCCGCCAGCGCTGGTTCTGGCCGGACGCCCACAACACCGTCTTCCGCCGCATCCTCAAGATGTCCCACCGCGGCACCGATGTCGTCTACGTCCCCGGCAACCACGACGAGGCCGCGCGGCAGTTCTGCGGGCTCGTCTTCGGCGGCATCCGCATCGCGATGGACGCGGTGCACGAGACCGCCGACGGCCGCCGCCTGCTCGTCACCCACGGCGACAAGTTCGACCTCGTCGTGCAGCACTCGCGGTTCCTCTCGGTCGCGGGCGCGGTCGGCTACGAGATCCTCCTTGGGCTGAACCGCTGGTACAACGGCGCGCGCAAGCTCGTCGGGCTGCAGTACTACTCGCTCTCGCAGGCGATCAAGGCGCGCGTGAAGAGCGCCTGCACCTTCATCTCGAACTTCGAGCAGGCGCTCGTCGAGGAGGCCCGGCGCGGCGGCTTCGACGGCGTCGTCTGCGGACACATCCACAAGGCCGAGATGCGCGATCTCGACGGCGTCCGCTACCTCAACTGCGGCGACTGGGTCGAGAGCTGCACCGCGCTCGTCGAGCACGCCGACGGACGCATCGAGCTCCTCGACGGGCTCGCGTTCCTCCAGTCGCGCGACGAGGCGCGCGCCGCGCGGATCGCCGCCGCGGTCGCCGCCGCCGAGCGCGAGTCCGACGCGGATCACGACCACGACCGCGACGAGGACGCGCCGTGGCTCGAGCCCGCCATCGCCTTCCGCGCCATCGCGGGCGACGCGACGGGCGGGCTGCGATGAGGATCCTCCTCGCGACCGACGCGTGGGAACCGCAGGTGAACGGCGTCGTCCGCACCTGGCGGCAGACGATCCGCGAGCTCGAGTCGATGGGCCACGAGGTCGAGACGATGCACCCAGGGCTCGGCGCGACCGTCGCCGCGCCGCGCTACAAGGAGATCCGCCTGTCGCTCGCGCCCTGGCGGATCGTCGGCCGCGCGATGGCGCGTCCGTTCGACGCCCTCCACATCGCGACCGAAGGACCGATCGGTTTCGAGGCGCGCCGTCGCGCGCTCGCGCGCGGCATCCCCTTCACGACGAGCTACCACACGCAGTTCCCCGAGTACTTCAAGCGCTACTTCGGCATCTCGCCGAGGATCGGCTGGCGCGTGATGCGCTGGTTCCACGCGCCCGCGGTCGCGACGCTCGCGCCCACGCAGCGCGTGACCGACGAACTGCGCGCCCACGGCGTCGCGCGCGCCCACACCTGGTGCCGCGGCGTCGACACCGCGCTCTTCCGCCCCGAGCGGAGCGACCTCTTCGACCTGCCGCGACCGATCCATCTCTACGCGGGCCGCGTCGCGCGGGAGAAGAACATCGAGGCGTTCCTCGAGGCGCCGATGCCGGGGTCGAAGGTCGTCGTCGGCGACGGTCCCGAGAAGGCGCGCCTCGAGAAGCGCCATCCCGAGGTCCACTGGGCGGGCTACCGCTTCGGCGACGATCTCGTGCGCCACTACGCCGCGGCCGACGTCTTCGTCTTCCCGAGCCACACCGACACCTTCGGCGTGGTGATGCTCGAGGCGAACGCGTGCGGACTTCCCATCGCGGCGTTTCCCGTGACGGGTCCGATCGACGTGGTCCGCGAGGGCGTGAACGGCGCGCTTGATGAAGATCTTGCGAAGGCGGCGGCGCGCGCGCTCGAAGTCCCGCGCGAATCGTGCGTTCGGCACGCGCGCGGGCAGAGCTGGCGACGCGTCGCCGAGGTGCTGCTCGATCACCTCGCCCCGGTCGCGCCCGCCGCGGCGCGCGCCCAAACCGTTTCTTGACCGTCGCCACGCGGAAGGGGAACGCGAGATTCGCGGAGGCGCAACGCGCCGCACCTACCTTCCGCGAGTCCCTGTGACTCGACCCACGACGGCGGCAACGGGCCGCGGTCGTGCGCGTCGGGCGCGATTCCCCTGTTCACCGAGAGAGAACCATGCGTCACACCGTCATCGCCGGAGCGGCCGTCCTCGCCATCGCCGCCACCACCCACGCCAACATCCGCATCACCGAGGTCATGAGCTCCTCGGGCTCGACCGCCGACTGGATCGAGGTCACGAACTACGGTTCGACCGCCATCGACCTCACCGGCTGGAAGATGGACGACGGCTCGTTCAACGTCGCCGCGGCCGTGAACCTCAACGGCATCGCGTCGATCGGCGCGGGCGAGAGCGTCATCTTCATCGAGAGCGCCGCGGGTGCGGCCATCCCGAGCTTCCAGACCTTCTGGGGCAGCCTCTCGAACGTGCAGGTCGGCTACTACTCGGGCTCGGGCGTCGGCTTCAGCTCGGGTGGCGACGGCGCGTGCCTCTTCGACGCGTCGGGCAACATCCTCAGCCAGGTCAGCTTCGGCGCCGCGACCTCGGGCGCGAGCTTCTTCTACGGCTGGGACGCGCTCGGCAACCTCGACGCGAACTACAACGGCCTCGTGAGCTCGGTCGGAACCATCGGCACCCAGATCACGACGACCTCGGCCGACGCGCTCGGCAACGTGGGTTCGCTCGGCAGCGCCATCGGCGTTCCGACCCCCGGCGCGCTCGCGCTCCTCGGACTCGCAGGCCTCGGCGCGCGTCGTCGTCGCTGAGAACGGCGCTTCTTCAAACGGCCGCGTTCGTCCGCGGACGACTTCATCGAACCGCGCGTCGCCCTTCCGGGCGGCGCGCGGTTCTTCCTGTCGCCGCCCGATGCGTGCGGGTTCGAGTGCGTGGACGCACACGCGCAGACTCTCTCGCGCACGCTCGAGGAAGGCGCGGCAGCCTCGGCAACGATCGGCGAGTCCCCGCGCACCATCCGCTGGCCGCCTCCCACCGCGAAGCGTGGCGCGAGTCACGGCCGCGGCGGCGACGATGCGGCATCGACCGCAGGAAC
>JBJOHC010000248.1:0-8801 GCA_046047955.1 Planctomycetota bacterium | reverse complement strand
GGCAGCCACGATCCCCAGATCGCGTACTGCAGGAACATCATCAGGGACAGGCGGGTTCGGACGTACGGGGCGGGCGCGGGCAGCGAGCCGGCGAGGGACGACGCATCGGTCATGGACACCTCCAGAGTGGGACCCGGAAGACGGCAATCTAGCAGAGCCGTCGCCGGGCGTCTGAGAACATCGACCGCCCTGCGCGCGGACCTATACTCCGCGTCCATGCTCCCCCGCCGAAAGACCCGACAGATCACCGTGGGCGACGACCGCGTCGGCCGCGTCCGCATCGGCGGCGACGCCCCGATCGCGGTCCAGACCATGACCGCCGGCTACACCCACGATGTCGACGCCTGCGTCGCCGAGATCGAGCGCTACGCGAAGGCGGGCGCCGATGTCGTGCGCGTCGCCGTCCCCGAACGGAAGGACACCGAGGCCCTCCGCCACATCCTGCCGCAGGTGTCCGTGCCGGTCGTCGCCGACGTCCACTTCCACTACCAGCGCGCCCTCGAGGCGATCGAGGCGGGCGTCCACAAGATCCGCCTGAACCCGGGCAACATCGACGACCGCGAGCAGGTGAACAAGGTCATCGACGCCTGCAAGGAGCGCGGGATCCCCATCCGGATCGGCGTGAACGAGGGCTCGATCATCGAGCGCAAGGACAAGCAGCGCCGCGCCGAGGAGCTCGGCAAGTTCTTCGCCGACCGCCGCAGCGGCCACATGCTCGCCCTCATGATCGCGAAGCTCGAGGAGTACCTCGACATCTTCGACGCGCGCGGCTTCCACGACGTCGCGATCAGCGCGAAGTCGATGGACGCGGCGATGGTGATCGACGTCTACACCGAGATCTCCGAGCGCTTCGACTACCCGCTCCACCTCGGCGTCACGCACGCGGGGCCGCGCGACACGGGCATGATCCGCTCGATCGCCGCGCTCGGCACGCTGATCGCGAACGGGATCGGCGACACGCTCCGCATCTCCTACGCGAGCGACCACCTCGACGAGGTGAAGGACGGGCTCGAGCTCCTCTACTCGCTCGGCAAGCGCGAGCGGAAGGGCGTCGAACTCATCGCCTGCCCCACCTGCGGCCGCATCCAGGTCGATCTCTTCACGCTGGTGAAGGAGGTCGAGAAGAAGCTGATGCCCGAGCTCGAGCTCCCGATCAAGGTCGCGGTCATGGGCTGCATCGTGAACGGACCGGGCGAGGCCGAGGGCGCCGATGTCGCGGTCTTCGCGGGCGACCGCCGCGGCATCATCTACGTGCAGGGACAGAAGGTCGCGAACGTGCCCGAGGCGGAGATCCTCGACCGGCTGCTCGCCGAGTGCCGCGCGTTCGAGGCGAAGGTCCGGGCGGGCGAGGCGCGGCTCGGCGAGAAGGTCGTCGCGATCGTGCCTCCCGACCCGATCGGCGACCTCGGTTCGGGCGCCGACCGGATCCGCGCGGGCCTCGTCGAGAAGATCACGATCGGCGAGACGGGGTGAGCCGCGCACGCGCCATCCTCGCGCCCCTCGCGGCGGCGGCGCTCGCGGGCGCGATGCCGTTCGCGGGCGGCTGCTCGATGCCGCGGCGAACGCCGAACCCGTCGTTCTCGATCACCCGCGACGCGGCGCGCGCCGATCTCGCGCGCATGCGCGCGGCGCCGGTCGAACTCGCGCGACCCGTCGTCTTCGTCTCGGGGATCGGCGACCCCTCCGTCTCGAGCGGTGCGCTCGAATCGGCGATCCGTCCGACCGTCACCGGGCCCTTCGCCGAACTCGACTTCTTCGACGAGTTCACCTTCGACGGGTCGCGGCAGAAGCTCCTGCGCGAAGTCGCGGCGCAACTCGGAACGACCATCGACGGGCTGCCCGAGGTCGATGTCGTCGCCTTCTCGATGGGCGGCCTCGTCGCCCGCGACGCGGCGATCCCCGACGCCGCGGGCAGGCGGCTTCCGATCCGCACGCTCTTCACCGTGAGTTCGCCGCACGAAGGCGCGCGGCTCGCGGGCGTTCCGTTCGGGGTCCCGCAGGGCGCCGACATGTGCCCGACCTCCGACTTCATCGACCGCCTCCGCCGCGCGCCGCGCGACTACGAACTCGTCTGCTACACGCGGCTCGACGACGTCACCGTCGGCGAGGAATTCACGGCTCCCGAGGGCGAGCCGATCTGGTGGGTGCCGACGCCGTCGGGCGAGTGGGCGCACATGGCCGCCTTCGACGATCCGCGCATCCAGGCCGACATCGCGCGCCGCCTCCGCCGGGAGACGCCGCACACCACGCCGCCGGCCGCGCCGCTTCCCAACTGACGCGCCGAGCGCCGCGCGCCGAGCGCCCGCGCACGGCGAACCCGACCCGCCGCCATGCGCCGCGGCGACGACGCCAACTGTCCGAACGCCCGCGACCCGCGACCCGCCCCTCGCTTCGCGAAGGCATGCGGCTTCCGACCCCCCCATTTCGTATAGTGAGCAGGTCCCGCGAACCGAAACGCGGGGCGGAGATCCGCATGCCGACCACCACCACCCGCCCGTCGGGCCGCGTCACGCGCGCCTTCACGATCGTCGAACTCCTCGTCGTGATCGGCGTGATCGCGCTCCTCCTCTCGCTCCTCTCGGTCGCCCTCTCGCGCGGCGGCGAGGCGGCGCGCCAGACGCAGGCGCTCTCGAACCTCAAGCAGGTCGGGACGGCGTGGATGCAGTACGCCAACCAGAACGACGACCGCTGCATGCCCGGCTTCATGGACGAGGGCGTGCAGCAGGCCTTCCGCGTGAAGTACCGCGACGCCGCGGGCGACGTGGTGCCGCGCGAGTTCTGCCAGACCTACCCCTACCGCCTGCTCCCCTTCCTCAACAACGACCGGTCGATCATGTACCGGTACCTCCCCGACTACGAGGACACCGCGAACATCCCGCCCGATGTGATCGCCGCGAATCCCGCCTTCGGCTACAACGCGCTCTACGTCGGCGGATGGTGGACGAGTACGACCGGGCAGCCCCGCATGCGCTTCGCGGGTTCGGGGTACTTCGGCACCGGCGGCACGCTCGTCCCCAACCAGGAGGTCGTCGTCCGTTCGGTGGCGAACATCGAGCGCTCGAGCGAACTCATCCTCTTCTCGTCGAGCTTCGCGGCGACGCCCGGCTTCTACAAGAAGTCGGACGAGCTCTCGCCTGGTTCCGCGTGGGTCGTCCCGCACATCGTCGCCGAGACGACGATCTGGAACTCGAGCGACGGCGGCACCTTCAGCGAGATGAACGCGGGCGGCGCGCCGATCGCGTCCGCGCGGGCCGCGCTCGCATCCTTCCTCGGCGGCACGCGCCCGCGCACGGTCGGCCAGTCGGTCGAGCGCACGCAGGGCACCGCGGGCATCGAGGTCTATGTGGCCGAGAGCGTTCCGTTCCGCCGCATCAAGAACACGGTGCAGACGATCCGCGCCGACCTCTCGACGACGGTCCAGGGCCTCAACGAGCTGATGGACCAGCGCAAGTGGATCAACGCCGCGGGCCGCAGCGACAACCCCGACTTCTTCAAGCATCCCGAGGGGAACTGAGCGCCGCGGGGACGGCCTCGCGTCCGGCGCGCGCAAGGCGCTGCGACGACGCGACGCCGCGTGCGGTGCGGCGCATCGCGCCGCGTCACCCGACTTCATCGCCGCTGCGGTCCTCCCCGTCAGGATGACCTCCCCGTCAGGATGACCGCCATCGCGGGAATCCCGCGCGCGACGGCTTCATCCGCAACTACTTTGCTCCGCGCGCACCCTCGGCGTCCGCGCCGTCGGACGCCGCCGACTCGCGCGCGGCGAGCCGTTCACGCATCGCCTCAAGCCGCCGCGCGACATCCGCGGCGCGGCGCTCGCGCTCGGCGTCCGCCGCCTCTTCACGATCGCCACCATCACCGCGAAGCTCGGCGAGCCGCGACTCCGCGCGCGCGATCGCCTCGCGCAGCCGCTTCAGCGACCACTCGTCGACCGACATCGCGGCGTACCACTCCTCGCCGGTCGCGCGGTAGCCGTGGCGCTCCGCGAGCACCCGCTCGAAGTCGGGCATGTGCGCGGCGCCGTAGAAGACGGTGATCGACGCGGGCGGATCGGGAAGCGCGAGGAGCCGCGCGATCTCGTCGAGCACCGCCTCGTTGCGCTCGTCGAGGATGATGCGACGGTCGACCGATCCGAGCCCCGACTCGGTCGAGGCCGAGCCGAGGGCGCCGATCACGGTCTTCTTGAACGCGGGCGACTTCGAGACGAAGCCGAGGAGGAAGCGCACGAGCCGCATGCGCAGGCCGTCCTGCTCGGAGAGCATCTCGAGCGTGGCGCTGCGCTCGCCGCGGCGCCAGAGGCGGTCGAGGAGCTCCTCCATCGGAAGGTCGGCGGGTTCCCAGCCCGGGCGGTCGTAGTCGATCGATCGGACCTGGAGATCGACGCCGAGCGCCTCGGCGAGCTCGCGGTAGAGGTCGCGCTCGGGCGCACGCGTCGCGGCGGCTCCGGGCGCGAAGCCGCGCGTCGGCCCGAGGACGAGGTCGAGCGCGAGGTCGCGCCCGCCGCGCGCGCCGTCGGCGCCGAGCGAGCAGAACGCGAAGGCGTCGCCGTCGACCGCATAGCCGATCTCGCGCCCCCAGCCGTCGGTGAACGCGAGATCGATCGGCCGCGCGAGGCGCGAGTCGCGCGCGACGACCGCGGCGCGCAGCGCGGCGCGGTCGACAGGCGGCGCGCCCGTCCGCTTCGCCACGCCCTCGACGAGTCCGCGCAGGAAGAGCATCGCCTCCTGCGTGCGGCGCTGGCGCTCGAGATCGTCGTCGCCGCGCGTGCCGAACGCGCCGCGCGGAAGGACGCTCTCGTAGAGGACGATCTCGCTCCCCGAGAAGCGCTCGACGAGGGCGTCGTAGTACGAGCGGTCGCCGATATGGACGACGCCCGCGAGCTCGATGCGCGGCACGCGCGCGGACGACGCGTCCCCGCCCGCCGCATCGGCGGGAGCTTCGTACGAACGCACCGCGATCTCGAGCGCGGTGACGCCGTCCTCCGAGCGCGCGCGGATGAAGTCCGCGGTCGTCGGTGCGGGCGTCGGCGCGGGCACCGTCTCCTGCGCCACCGCGACGCCCGCGACGGCGACCGCGGCGGCAATCGTCCGGCCGAGGATGGCGAATGGCGCGATCATCATTTCCGCACCGACCAGTTGCGCGTCGGACCAAGCCCCTGCTTCGCCGCCGTCACGATCGCCTCGAGACGCCCGAGCGCGCGCTCCGACTGCGCGCGGAACGCCATGTACGGGAAGAGCGCCGCGAGCGCGATGACGAGCCCCGCGGCCGTCGTGATGAGCGCCTCGGCGATGCCCGCCGAGACATCGCGCGGATCGACGAGGGTGCGCGTCCCGCCGAGCAGTTCGAACGACTGGATGATGCCCGTGACCGTTCCGAGGATGCCGAGCATCGGGCTCGCGGTGATGACCGTCGAGAGGATCCCCGAGAAGCGCTCGGTCTCGGCGCGGAGCGTCTCGATCTCCTCGACCGCGACCGCGTCGTCGGGGCCGTCGGCGAGGAGCCTGCGGACGAGGATGTCGTAGACGCCGCCCGGATCCTCGATCGATTCCTCGACGCGCGTCCGGTCGCCGTTCCGGAGCGCCCTCAGAAGCTTCCGGTAGCGCACGGTCTGCCGCGCGGAGTGGAGGTGGATCCAGAACCAGGTGCGCTCGATCGAGACCGCGAGCGCGACCATGCTGACCGCGAGGAGCGGCCACATGACGACGCCGCCACGCTCGAGCATCGCGAAGAAGTTCCATCCGTCGGTCACGCCGCGCATCCTACCTGTCGGCGGCGCGCGTGGCGGCGCGCGTCGTCCCGCGCGCGGGGCGATCCCGTACAGTCTCGGCCGCGCGGCGACGGTCCGCGCGGCGACGACGCGACCAGCCGACGACCATGCACGCCACCGCACCTTCGAACGAACCGCCCGCATCGGGCGCCGCACCGCTCGACCCCACGCTCCTCGCGCGGATCGAGGAGGCGCTCGCCACCACGCTCGCCACGGAGGACCTCCCCGAGAACCTCCGCGCGGCCTGTCTGCACGCCGTCCTCGCGGGCGGCAAGCGCCTGCGCCCGATCCTCGTCCTCGAATCCGCGCGCGCGTGCGGCGGCGCGGTCGAGGCGGCGCTCCCGCCAGCGGTCGCGATCGAGTTCATCCACGCCTTCAGCCTCGTCCACGACGACCTCCCCGCCCTCGACGACGACGACCTCCGCCGCGGAAAGCCGACCTGCCACATCGCCTTTGGCGAGGCGCTCGCGATCCTCGCGGGCGACGCGCTCCTCGCGTTGGCGCCCGTGGTCGCGGCCCGCGCGCCGATCGCGCGCGAGGCGATCGTCGGCACGCTCATGCGGGCGACGCTCGGGATGATCGCGGGACAGGTCCACGACACGCTCCGCGCCTTTCCCGAGGATCTTCCCGAGGCCGCGCGGCTCGAGCTCATCCACCGCGGGAAGACCGGCGCCCTCATCGAGGCGAGCTGCCGCATGGGCGCGCTCGCGGCGGGTGCCGACGCCGCGACGCTCGCGGCGCTCGAGCGCTACGGCCGCGCGATCGGGCTGATGTTCCAGATCGTCGACGACCTGATCGACGCGACGCAGACCGCCGAGCACGCGGGCAAGGCGACGGGCAAGGATCTCGCCGCGGGCAAGCTCACCTACCCCGGCGTCCACGGGATCGATGCGAGCCGCCGCGAGGTCGAACGGCTCGCCCACGAGGCCGACGACGCGCTGCGGCCGCTCGGCGATGCCGCGCAGCCGCTCCGCGCGATCGCCCGCTTCCTCGCGGTCCGCACCCGCTGAGCGGCCTCCGTCTCTGCAGGCGAGCCGCGCATCACGGGCCTTTTCCGCATCCGCCGCACGGTCGGCGAATCGGCTCGGGGTATGATCGACGAACCGTGCCGTGGCGATGGACCGCCCGAAGTGGCACCGAGCGGCCCGGACCGGCCGAGAGCGCACCGACATGAAGATCCTCCCGTCCCTCCAGTCGCCCGAACTCCTCCGTCAGCTCTCGATGGACGGACTCCAGGAACTCGCGGCGGAGATGCGCCAGGCGATCTGCGATCAGGTCTCGCGCTCGGGCGGGCACCTCGCGCCGAACCTCGGGGTCGTCGAACTCTCGATCGCGATGCACCGCGTGTTCGACTTCGCGCACGACCGGCTGCTCTTCGACGTCGGCCACCAGTGCTATCCGCACAAGCTCCTCACCGGCCGCTATCCGCTCCTGCCGAAGCTTCGGCAGCGCGGCGGCATGGCGGGCTTCCCCGAGCCGCGCGAGAGCGCGTACGACCTCTTCTCGGTCGGGCACGCGGGAACGGGCATCTCGACCGCCGTCGGCATGGCGCGCGGCGACACGCTCAACGGCGAGGAGTGGAACGAGACGAATCCGCGCGGCCGCCGCGTCGCGACCATCATCGGCGACGCGTCGATCGTGAACGGCCTCGCGCTCGAGGGACTCAACAACGCGGGCACGCTGAAGCGCCAGTTCCTCGTCGTCCTCAACGACAACGGCATGTCGATCGCGAAGCCGCAGGGCGCGGTCGCCGCGTACTTCGACCGCCTCCGCCTGTCGCAGACCTACGGCGACTTCAAGAAGGCCGCGAAGGAGTGGTCGAAGACGCTGCCGGGCGGGCGCACGCTCGCCGAGATGTATCACAAGATGGGCGAGCTCTCGAAGACCTTCGTGAGCGAGGACGCGTGGTTCGAGCACTTCGGGCTCGTCACCGTCGGCCCCGTCGACGGACACGACCTGCCGACCCTGATCGATGTGCTCAACGAGGCCGCGCACTTCGACCGCCCGATGGTCCTTCATGTGAAGACCGTGAAGGGCAAGGGCTTCCGCTTCGCCGAGGGCGACTCGACGACCTTCCACTCGCCGAGCCCGTTCTCGGTGGTGGTCGACGAGGAGGACGGCTCGGCGCCGAACGCGGCGACCGGTGGCGCGCTGGTGAGCGAAGGCTGCCGCGTCGAGCTCAAGAAGGGCGGACGCAGCTTCACGGGCGCGTTCGGCGAGATCCTCTCCGACCTCATGACGCGCGATCCGAAGGTCGTCGCCTGCACCGCGGCGATGCCCGACGGGACGGGCGTCTCGAAGGTGATCGGCCGCTTCCCCGAGCGCGTCTTCGACACGGGCATCTGCGAGAGCCATGCGCTCGACATGATGGCGGGCCTCGCGAAGACGGGCTGGAAGCCGTTCTTCGCCGTCTACTCGACCTTCCTGCAGCGCGCGTTCGACCAGTGCTTCCAGGAGGTCTCGCTCCAGGGGCTCGCCGTGCGGCTCTGCCTCGACCGCGCGGGTTTCGTCGGCGGCGACGGCGCGGTGCACCACGGATTCTGCGACATCTCGCTGCTCGCGACGCTGCCCGACGCGGTCCTCATGGCCGCGATGGACGAGCCGAGCCTGCGCGCCGCGGTCGAGTTCATGGCCGGATTCGACGGCGGGCTGAGCGCCGTGCGGTATCCGCGCGACTCGGTGAGCCCGCGCTTCGCCGACCTCGAGTGCCCCGCGTTCGTGCCCGGCAAGGCGCGCGCCCTCTCGATCCACGCCGATCCGCATGTCGCGCTCCTCGCCTACGGCACCTGCGCGATCGACGCGGCCACGGCCGCCGACGAACTCGCCGCCGAGGGGATCCGCGCCGATGTCTACGACGCCCGCTTCGCGAAGCCGGTCGATGTCGATCTCGTGCGCTCGCTCGTCGCGCGCGGCGTGCCGATCGTGACGATCGAGGACCACTCGATCCGCGGTGGATTCGGAAGCTGCGTCCTCGAGGCGGCGAACGAGGCGCGCATCGACACCCGCGGCATCACCCGCCTCGCGATGCCCGACG
>JBJOHC010000247.1:0-13072 GCA_046047955.1 Planctomycetota bacterium | reverse complement strand
TCCGCGGTCTTCACCGACGATTCGCTCAAGCGGTACCGCGCGGTCGTCTTCCTCTCGACGACGGGCGACATCCTCGACGAGGCGCAGCAGGAGGCGTTCGAGCGCTTCATCCGCGCGGGCGGCGGCTACGCGGGCGTCCATGCCGCGGCCGACACCGAGTACTCGTGGCCCTGGTACGGGCAGCTCGTCGGTGCCTACTTCAAGACGCACCCGCCGACCCAGGAGTCGACCGTGCTCGTCGAGGACCGCACCCATCGCTCGACCCGCATGCTGCCCGCCGAGTGGCGCCGCACCGACGAGTGGTACGTTTATCAGACCAATCCGCGCGGAAAGGTGCGCGTCCTCGCGAGCCTCGACGACGACACCGTCGAGGGCGCCGACATGGGCGGCGACCATCCGATCGCCTGGTACCACGAATTCGAAGGCGGCCGCGCGTGGTACACGGGCGGCGGTCACACGAAGGAGAGCTTCTCGGAGCCGCTCTTCCGCAAGCACCTCGAGGGCGGCATCCTGTGGGCCGCGGGTGCGGCGGAAGAGCCGACGCCGTCGAAGCCGGTCGAGGGTGGACGCGCGAACGAAGGGAAGTCGGGGGCGGCCGAGACGGGCGCGGCGACGACGGGCTGAGCGGGCCCACGCGGATCGTGGCGCAGAGCGCCGTCGCGCTCCTCCGCACGGCGCGCGGGATCGAGATCGCGCGCCAAAGACCGCTCTAAGAAATAGAATCGACTTTTCGTAATTGGTTCCCATCGCCCGAATCGCCGCTATACTTCCGCCGTCGCTTCGGCGACCTCAACCGATCTTTTCCCCCATGGGGCTACTGCGAAGCCGATCTCGCAGTGGCCCTTTTTCGTTGCGGTCGCCGCTGCGGCGGCTCCCTCTGGTGCTTGGGCGGTTGGGGTGATCGCGGAGTGTGGCGGTGCGTGTTTGAGCGGTCGCCGCGTGTTTGAGCGGTCGCCGCGTGTTTGAGCGGTCGCCGCTGCGGCGGCTCCCTCTGGTGCTTGGGCGGTCAGCGTGAACTCTGGTGCTTGGGCGGTGAGCGTGCGCCCTGGTGCTTGGGCGGTGGGCGTGCGCTCTGGTGCTGGGATGGTGGGTGTGCGCTCTGGTGCTGGGATGGTGGGTGTGGAGTGGGAGTGCGTCGCGTGTTCGGGCGTGTGAGGTGCGCGACATGTGCGATCCGCGTGGGTGCCCGACGTCTTCAGACGTCGGAACGCGGGGCGTGAGCATGGGATCTTCGGGACGACGGTCGACGGCCGGCGACGAAGGTCGGCGGGTATCGGACACGACCGACGACCACCAGGCGATCGACACGCCACCCGTTCCGACGTCCTCGCTGCGCTCCGACATCGGGCACCCACGACCACCGACTTCCCGCGCTTCCATTCCTCCGACGGCGCACCGCCGTCGCGAGCCGCGCGAACCGCCCCGCTTCCGCGATCCGCGTGGGTGCCCGACGTCTTCAGACGTCGGAACGCGGGGTGCGAGCATGGCGCGTCCACGTCCGCGTCCACGTCCGCGGCCGCGCCGAGGCGCGCTGTTCACGCGCGGGCGGGCGAGAGGAAGTCGATCGGCCGGCGCGTGCGGCCGTCGGTCGCGAGGTCGGCGAGGATCTCGCCGACGACGGGCGCGAACTTGAAGCCGTGGCCGCTGAAGCCGCAGGCGATCGCCACGTTCGCATGCGCGGGGTGCAGACCGAGGACGAAGTGCTCGTCGCGCGACATCGTGTAGAGGCAGTGCCGAGCCGCCACGGGCGCGTGACCGTGCAACGCGGGAATGCGCTCGATGGTGGCGGCGAGCGTCTCGTCGACGCGCGCAGGATCGACGGCGTCGTCGATCGCCTCGGGCGCGCATGCGGGACCGCCGCCATGCAGCGCGACCTTCATGCCGCGCGGCTCGCCCATTCCATCGAACGACGGGATGCCGTACACGGCAGGCCGCTCGCCGCGGTCGAAGAGCCACACGGGCAGTTCCGCCTCGGACAGCGCGCGCGCGCCGCCGTCGTCGATCCAGACGATCGTCTGGCGCGTGACCTCGAGCGACGCCGCGAGCGCCCCCGCGCCGGCTCCCGCGAGTCCGCGCATCCACGCGCCGCCCGCGAGAACGAGCGCGCGCCCAGCGAAGGTCCCCCGCTCGCTCTCGACGACGACGCCCCCGCCCTCGGCGCGCCACGCGAGCGCCGCGCACTCGGGCTCGATGCGCGCGCCGTGCGCGACCGCCGACGCGAGCGCCGCGCGGATCGTCGCCTCGGGCCGCACGAATCCACCGCGCGCCTCGAAGACGACCTCCCAGTCGGGCGGCGCGTCGAACTGCGGAAACCGCCGCACGAGCGCGGCGCCATCCATCGCCTCGACCGCGAGATCGTGGAGCGCCGCGCTCCGCCGCATGCCTTCGGCGATGACCGACCCGGGCGGCCCGCCGACGACGAGCCCCGTCTCGTGCCGCAGCCGCTCGCCCGCGTCGCGCGAGAGGCGGTCGAAGCCCTCGTAGGCCTCGCGCAGGAGCGGCACATAGTCGGGATGCTCGAAGTAGCTGAGGCGGATGACGCGGCTCCCGCCGTGCGACGATCCGCGCGCGTGCGGCGGCGCGAAGCGGTCGAGCCCGACGGCGCGCACGCCGCGGCGCGCGAGCGCCTCGAGCGCGCAGGCGCCCATCGCGCCGAGGCCGACGACGATGGTGTCGACGCGGTGCATGTGCGGAGCGTACCGCGCCCGACCACCGCGACGGCCGCCGCCGCGACCGTACCCTGCGCGGGTGCTCCCACCAGACGAAGCACCGTCCCGCCGCGCCACGAGCGATCCCGACGCGAGTCATCACGCGGCGATGAACGCAGCCGCGACGGACTCGATCGCGAGTCATCCCGGCGCGGGTGATTCCGGCGCGGGTGATTCCAGCGCGGCTCATTGCAGTACGAACGATCCCAGCACGGGCGACCGCACGCCCGACGCACGCGACGCGCACGCCACGGGCATCCTCCTCGCATTCCTCGCCTTCGGCGCGCGCGCGTTCGGCGGGCCGCTCGTCCAGCTCGAGGGGCTCCTCGCCGAATTCGTCGAGCGGCGAAGATGGACCGACGCCGCGCGCTTCCGCCGCGCGCTCGGCGTGTACCAGCTCCTGCCCGGACCCGAGGCGCACGAGATGTGCTGCTACCTCGGCACGGTGCGCGGCGGACGCCTCGGTGGCGTCGCCGCGGGGCTCGGATTCATGCTGCCGGGGCTCGTCCTCATGCTCGCCGCGAGCGCGCTCTACGGCGTCCTCGACCTCGGGTCGCCGCCGGTGGCGGGGGCGATGGCCGCGATGCAGATCGTCGCGTGCGCACTGATCATCCGCGCGGGCATCCGCCTCGTCCTCCCGGTCTGGCGCGCGGCGGCGGACGGGAGCCGATGGCCGATCGTCGTCGTCCTCCTCGCGGGCCTCGCCTCGGTTCCGCTGCTCGCGCCCGGAACGGTGAACGCCACCGACGCGATCGCCGCGACCGCTTCGCCCACCGCGCTCGACCTCCTCGGGCACGGACTCGTCGCGGGGCTCGTCACCTTCGGCGGCGCGTACACGGCGCTTCCCTACATCGCGTCGGTCGCGACGGGCGACGGCGGGTGGATGTCGCAGGAGGCCTGCCTCGACGGCATCGCGATCGCGAGCGTGCTGCCCGCGCCACTCGTCATCTTCGGCACCTTCGTCGGCTGGAAGGGCGGCGGGCTCGCGGGCGCGCTCGCCTTCACCGCGGGCATCTTCCTGCCCGCGTTCGGCTTCACCCTCGTTGGCTTCGGATTCTTCGAGCGGCTCGTGTCGTGGAGGCCCGCGCGCGCCGCGCTCGACTTCCTCGGCGCGATCGCGGTCGGTCTCATCCTCGGCGCGGCCGTCCTCTTCGCGGGAGAGACCTCGGGCAGCCTCTCCTCGCGCCCGGTGTTCTTCGGATCGTGGACGCCCGCGCTCCTCGGCCTCGCGACCGCGATCGTCTTCGAATCGCGAAGTCCCTTCACGGCGCCGATCCTCGTCGTCGGCGCGGGACTCGCGGGCGCGGCGGTCGGCGCGATCGCCTAGCCGTACACTCCGCGCGTGCCACGCCCTCCCCGCGACCGTCCCGAGCCGTCCGGCCGCCCACCGCGCGAGAAGCGCCCGCCGCTGCGCATCTTCCCGACCACGCTCTGGGAGTACCCGAGCCAGCACTACGACAGCCCCGCGATGCGCGAGGCCGAGCGGAGGGAACGCCTGTCGCGCGGCGCGCAGCCGCGCGCGCTCGAGATCCAGGGCGACGCGGTCGTCGGCTCGGGCTCGATGCAGGGCGACAAGGACTACGTGGGCGCGACGCCGTCCTGGGTGATCTGGCAGCTGCTGTCGCGCTACACCCGCGAGGGCGACACCGTCGTCGACCCGATGTGCGGCTCGGGCACCACGCTCGACGTCTGCCGCGACCTCGGGCGCAAGGGCCTCGGCTTCGACCTCAACCCGCAGCGGCCCGAGATCCGCCGCAACGACTCGCGCCGGCTGCCGCTCGACGACGCGAGCGTCGACTTCGCCTTCATCGACCCGCCCTACTCGACGCACGTCGACTACTCCGACGATCCGCGCTGCATCGGCAAGCTCGACTCGGGCGGCGACGACGGCGGAAAGGCCTACTACCGCGCGATGGAGGAGGTGATCCGCGAGCTCCACCGCGTGCTCCGGAACCGCCGCTACATGGGCCTCTACGTGAGCGACTCGTGGCGCAAGCGGAAGGGCGCCGCGGGCGGTGGCGGCGGCGAGTTCATGCCGATCGGCTTCGAGCTCTTCGCGATCATGCGGCGCTTCTTCACGCCCGTCGACATCATCGCGGTCGTCCGGCACAACAGGAAGCTCCAGTTCGGCAACTGGCGCAGGGCCGCCGAGGAGGGGAACTTCTTCCTCCGCGGGTTCAACTACTGCTTCATCATGAAGAAGGTCGACGACTGACGCGCGCGCGTCAGGGCGTCACGACGCCGAGCGAATCGCCGAAGTAGGGAAGCTCGACGCCCATCGTGCGCGCGATGCCCACATGGAGGTCGCAGAGCGGCGTGCTCGGCGGAAGCGCCGCGAGACGGCCGTGGCGGCCGCCGTGGTCGAGGCCGCGCGCGCGCCCGCCCGCGACGAGGATCGGCAGGTCGTCGTGGTTGTGGCGGTTGCCGTCGCCGATCGCGCCGCCGTAGAGGACGATCGTCGAGTCGAGGAGCGGGCGGCCGTTCTCCTCGATCCGCGAGAGCGCGCGCAGGAACGCGGCGAGGCGCTCGGCGTGGTGGCGGTTGATGCGCGCGAAGGCGTCGAGCTTCGCCTCGTCCTTCCCGTGGTGCGAGACGTCGTGGTGGCCCTCGGAGACGCCGATCTCGCGATAGGGGCGGTTCGAGCCCTCGTTCGCGAGCATGAGCGTGGCGACGCGCGTCGAGTCGGTCTTGAAGGCGAGCGCGAGCACCTCGCCGAGGAGGTCGACGCGCCGTGCGAGGTCGACGGGCCCGCCCGCGAGGTCCTCGGGAATGTCGCCCGCGTCGAGGGTGGCGACGGCGTCGTCGGCGATGCGGCGCTCGAGGCCGCGCACGCCCTCGAGGTACTCGTCGAGCCGCGCGCGGTCGGAGGCGCCGACCTCGCGCGCGATCGCCCGCGCCTCGCGCACCACGCCGTCGAGGATCGAGCGCCGCGAGCGCAGGCGCCGCGCCGCGTCCTCGGGCGATTCGTCGCGCTTTCCGAAGACGCGCTCGAACGCGGCCTGCGGATCGGTCTCCTTGCCGTTCGGCAGGCTCTGCGAGCGCCAGCTGATGTTGGCGCTGTAGGCGCACGAGTAGCCCGAGTCGCAGTTGCCCGCGGTCATCGCGGGTTCGCTGCCGAGTTCGAGCGACGAGAGGCGCGTGCGCACGCCGCGCGAGGCGAGCCGCGAGGCGATCGCCTGGTCGATGCTCTCGCCCGCCGAGATGTCGCTGCCCGCGGTCTTCACGGGATGGACGCCCGTGAGGAAGCAGGCGGCGCTGCGCGCGTGGTCGCCGGGACCGTCGCCGCGGGCCTCGGCGTTCTGGAGGCGCAGGCCGCGGTAGACGGTGATCTCGCGGCGGAGATCGGCGAGCGGCTCGAGGACGGTGGACGGCGTCCAGCCGCCGTTCCCGTCCGACCCGGGCGTCCACGCGGCGGGATTCACGCCGTTCGGGAAGAAGAGGTAGGCGACGCGCGTGACGCGCTCGGGTGCGAGGGGCGATGCGGCGGCCGACGCCGCGCGCACGACGCCGCGCGGAAGCATCGCCTCCATCCACGGCAGCGCGACGGTCGCGCCGAGTCCGCGCAGGATGGTGCGGCGATGGAGGATCGGGTCGCGCATGGATCGGGCGCCGCGTGTCGGCGGGTTCACTCTACTTCTCGATCGGCCGCGCGCGAGAGGCGATTCGGCGGATTCGGCGAATCGACGCGGGTGCGGAACGCGTCGGACGCGACGATTCCCCCGACGAGATCGGCAAACCGTCCCGTGGCGACGGCGCGCGCGGCGAGTTCGTCGAGGAGCGCGTCGTCGGCGTCGGCCATGCCGCGGCCGAGGGCGTAGACCGCGAGGTGCCGCGCGAGCGAACGCTCGAAGCCGTCGTCGGTCGCGAGCATCGCGCCCACGCCGCGCGCGCCCTCGACCGTGCGGCCGTCGGGAAGTTCGGTGCGGTCGTCGATCGGCGCGCCGTCGAAGGTCGCGCGCGTGCGGCCGTCGGCGTCGAGGCGCTCGAAGGCGAGGCCGATCGCGTCCATGCGCACATGGCACGACGCGCAGTCGGGGTTCGCGCGATGAAGCGCCATGAGTTCGCGCATCGGGCGGCCCGCGCGGTCGTCGACGCCTTCGGGAAGCTGCGGGACGCCGGGCGGCGGCGGTGGCGGCGCGGCGTCGAGGAGCGACTCGAGCACCCACTTGCCGCGCTTCACGGGGCTCGTGCGGGTGGGGTTGCTCGTCGCGGCGAGGATCGATCCGTGACCGAGGATGCCCGCGGGCCGCGTGGCGGGAATCGCGCGGAGTTCGAAGCCGTTGTCGCCGGGCGCCGCGAGCTGATAGTGCGCCGCGAGCCGCGCGTCGACGAATGTCTCTCGCGCCTCGAGGAGGTCGCGCACGGGGCGCCGCCCCGCGACGATCTCGGCGAAGAGAAGCTCCGTCTCGCGCCGCATCGATACGAGCATCGCGGCGTCGAGCGCGGGATAGGTCGTCGGGTCGAACGAGCGCGTCTCGAGGCGGTCGATCCCGAGCCACTGGACGGCGAAGCGCGTCGCGAGGCTTTCGGCGCGCGGGTCGGCGAGCATGCGCGACACCTCGGCACCGAGCCGCGCGGGATCGGCGAGGGCACCCGTGCGCGCCGCCTCGAGAAGCGGCTCGTCGGGCACGCTCGACCAGAGGAAGAAGGCGAGGCGCGTCGCGAGTTCGCCGCCGTCGAGCGGGCGGCGCGCGCCCGGCGTGCGCGCAGGCTCGACGCGGAGGAGGAACCGCGGATCGACGAGAAGCGCCGTCACGAGCGCGCGCACCTCGATGTCGAACGCGGCGTCGGGGCCCGCGGCCTCGCGTGCGAGCGAGGCGAGCGCGCGCGACTCCTCGGGCGCGAGCGCGCGGCGGAAGAGCCGCGCGCCGAAGCGGTCGGCCGCGTCGCGCAGCGCGCCGAGGCCGTCGCGGCCGCCGGTCGCGTCGGCGAGCGCGCGTTCGAAGGGCGTCTCGGGCGTCTCGCCGAGCGGCCCGTCGAGCGCGATCGCGACCACGCCGAGATTGCGGTCGCGGCGGCGCTCGTCGGGGTGCTTCGGATCCCAGAAGTCGTTCAGGAAGCGGACGGCGACGGTGTGCGCGCCCGCCGCGAGTTCGAGTTCGTGCGCGAAGCCGCGCGGGTCGCCGGGCGCGTTCGGCACCTCGAACTCGGCGACGCGCGCGCCGTCGACCTCGACCGCCATCCGCGCGGGCTCGTCGCCCGCCTGCGTCGCGAACGCCGTCGCCTCGACGCGGAAGCGCCCCGTGTGCGCGCAGTCGAACGACGCCGAGAGCGTGCCGTTCGTCGCGAGCCAGGTCGCGCCCGAGTAGGTGCCGCCCTGCCCCGCGCGCGCGAGATCCGCGCCCTCCCGGCGCACGGTGCGCGCGAGCGTCGCGGGCGGCGCCGCGCGCATCGCGATCGCCTCGGCCGCGTCGAAGTACTTCTCGACGAGGAGCGGCGGCAGCGCGAGCGTGTCGGCGGTCGTGTCGAATCCCTCGCCGATGTCGTCGGCGGGAAGGAGCGACGCGGTGAACGCGGGATCGACGCCGAGCGCGTCGCGCACGGCGCCCGCGTACTGCGCGCGGTTCAGGCGGCGGACCGCGGGCACCTCGCGCGTCGCGGGCGCGACGAGCGCGTCGATCGCGGCGATCGCCGCGCGGTACTCCTCGCGCGTCGGGCGCTCGGGCTCGTCGGCGGGCGGCATGTCGCGCTTCACGAGACGCGCGCGCACCGCGCGCAGGACGCCTTCGTCGACGACGCGCGCCTCGACCGATGGCGCGAGATCGAGTCCGCCCTTCGCGCGGCGACCTTCGTGGCAGCCGAGGCAGTGGAGGTCGAGCGTCGCGGCGAGCGCGTCGTCGAGGCCGGCATCAGGGAGGCCGACATCCTGGACGCTGACATCACGGACGCTGACATCACGGGGGCCGACATTACGGAGGCCGGCATCACGGAGGCCTGCATCCCGGGGGCCTGCATCATGGGGGCCTGCATCACGGGGACCTGCATCATGGAGACCCGCCTGATCGAGACCCGCCTCGGGCGGTTCGACGGCGTGCGCGCGCGCTTCGGCAGGCTCGGCCATCCGCGACGACGCCGCTCCGACGGCGAGCGCATCGGGCGCGCGGGTCGCACCGATGATGGAGACGGCCACGCATGCGAGCGAAACGGCGAACCCCGCGCGCCTCGCGCGACGCCCGCGTCCCCACCGCCGCGCCCGGCCGCGTCCCGCGCGCCGCATCGCGTCAGTCCTTCCCGACCGTCGTACGGAACGGCACCATCGGGAGCCCCGCGCCATTCGCCATGTTCGCGCGCTCGGGATTGTTCTGCCACGCGTAGACGATCTCGACGGGCTCGGGCACCGCGTCGCAGCGGACGCGCACCTCGGCCGCGCCCGCCTCGGGCGATCGCTCGATCGTCGCCGTCGCCCAGTGGAAGACGCCGTCCGCGCCCGCGACCGCGAAGCCGCTCGGCTCACCCGCCGTCGCGCGCAGACCGTCGGCGTGGGTGAACTCGCAGCGCACCTCGTCGCCGTCGCGCACCGCGCGCACGAGTTCGGGTCCCTGCCACCGCGCGTTCGCCTCGCCGTAGACCGTCGCGCGCGCCCACGCCGCGAGCCGCTCGCCGACCTCGCGCTTCCGGCGCGGATGGATGTCGGCGGCATCGCCGAGATCGATCGCGCTCACCATGCCGCCGCGACCCGCGCGCGCGCCACGGAACTGCGCCTCGCGGAGAAGCGCCCACGCGCCCTGCGCGGGCTCGTTCTCGACGAACGGCATGAACGACGCGAGCTGCACGATGCCCCACGCGAGATCGGGATTCCCCGACTTCACGCGCCAGCTCTCCATGAGAAGCGGCAGCAGCTCGCGGTAGCGCGCGGGCTCGCCCGCGTTCGATTCGCCCTGGTACCAGATCGCGCCGCGCGCGGGGAACGCGATCGCGGGCGCCATCATCGCGTTGTAGATCGCCGAGGGATCGGTCGGCGCGAGGCCTGGCTCCTGCGCGGGATCCTCGAAGCGCGGCGCCGCGACCTCGGGCGCGTTGCGGCCGCGGCGCCAGAGCCACTCGCCGGCGAGCGCGATCGCGCGGTCTCCCGCGACGAGCCGCATCGATTCAGGCGCACCCGTGAAACCACCCTGCCCGCCCGTGTCGAGGACGCAGACGACGAGGCGATGCGAGCCCGCCGCGAGTCCTTCCGCGAGTTCGTAGCGGCGCGGCGCGTTCCACAGTCCCACGGTGCGTCCGACGACGCGGCCGTCGAGGAAGACGATGTCGGAGTCGTCGATCGGTCCGAGTTCGAGCGCGAGGGGCCTGCCCGCCATCTCCGCGGGCACCGTGAACTCGCGCGTGAACCAGACGAAGCCGTCGAACTTCTCGAGCGACTGCGAGAGGCGGTCGTAGGTCGTGGGCAGGACGGTGTTCGTCCAGCCCGCGGGGAAGTCGGCGACTTCGGTCGGGCTCGCCCAGCCGCCCGCGGTGCCGGGATCCTTCGCGAGCGCCTTCGTCCAGTAGTCCGCCGAGGCGCGGTCGAACGCGGTGCGGGCGTCGGCGAGGCGCCGCGCGCGCTCGCCGTCGTCGACCGCGCGGTGCGCGTCGATCCGCGCGCCGAGCGCGCGCGCCGTCTCCGCGATCGGCGCGACGGGCGACTTCGCCATCTCGTCGAGCGGAATCCACGGCTCGATGCGCGTGCCGCCCCACGAGATGTCGACGAGGCCGATCGGCACCTCGAGCGAGAAGCTGCGCGCGAGTTCGACGCCGAACCAGAAGCCGACCGCGGTGAACGAGCCGACCGTGTCGGCCGACGCGACGCGCCACGCGCCTGGCACCTCGCGCGCGGGCGCGTTCGCGGTGAGGTGCGGCGCCTTGAAGGAGCGCACGGGGACCCGCGACGAGACGATCTTCGCGCGCGCGGCGTCGTTCGACGCGTCGACGGTCCACTCCATGTTCGACTGGCCCGAGCAGAACCAGACCTCGCCGACGACGAGATCGGCGACGCGACGCTCCTCGCCATCGGCACGGACGACGAGTTCGCGGCCGACGACCGTCGCGGGCATCGGCGCGAGCGCGACCGCGAAGCGGCCGTCCGCGCCCGCCTTCCCCTCGACGCGCTGCCCGCCGAACTCGATCTCGACCGCGGCGCCCGGGCTCGTCCAGCCCGAGACGGGCACCGCGCGATCGCGCTGAAGGACGGCGTGGTCGCGGAAGAGGGAGTCGAGCGCGAGATCCGCCGAGGCGACGGAGACGAGCGCTCCGCTGGCCGCGGCGGCGGCGATCGACAGGATGAAGGGGACGCTCGATGGGGAGAACGCCGACTTCTCGGCGCGGGCGCGGTTCGTCATGCGTCCATGTTCGCGCGCCGCCGTGCGCGCCGCAAGCGCCGTCGCGCGAAAGCCGCGCGTTGCGCGCGAAAATCGACGGTCGCGCTTTCGGGCCGTCCCTCGTCGGCCGATGGACTCGCGTCGCAGGTCGATCGGCCCTGCCTGTGGAGTTCGAGCGCATGTGCGGATTGACCGGCTCAGCCACCAGCCTCGGGAGAAGCCTCGGACGCAGCGAGCGATCGCTCGCCGACGAGCGCGACCTCCTCGCCCATCGCGGCCCCGACGCGGGCGGACTGTTCATGCGGCCGCATGTCGCGATCGCGCACCGCCGCCTCGCCCTCCTCGACCGCGAGGGCGGCACGCAGCCCTTCACCGTCGTGACCGCGGACGGCCGTCGCGCCGTCGTCGCCTGGAACGGCGAGCTCTACGACCACGCCGCGCTCCGCCCCGCGCTCGAGCGGGAGGGCGCGCGGTTCCGCACCCGCTCCGACACCGAGACCCTCGCGTGGCTGATCGCCCTGCGCGGCGTCGAGGCGCTCGCGGGCGTCCGCGGCATGTACGCGATCGCCGCCTACCTCGATGGTGGCGACGGAGGCGAAAGTGGTGACCGCGCCGACGCGCGCCTCGTCCTCGCGCGCGATCCGTTCGGGATCGTGCCCCTCCTCCATGCGCGCGTCGCGGTCGACGGCGGCTTCGAGATCCGCTTCGCGAGCGAGGCCGCGCCGATCCTCGCGTCGCCCGGCTTCCGCATCGAGCCCGACTGGCCGACGGTCGCCGCCTACCTCGAGATGCCGAGGCGGAGCTTCGGCGCGCGCACCCTCTACCGCGGGCTCTTCGCGGTCGAGCCGGGCGCGACCGTGTCGTTCGACCTCCGCGACCCGACCCTCGCGCCCATCCACGGCCGCATCCCGGCCCCCGTGCCCGAACCCGCCGAGACCGACCTCCACCGCGCCGCCTGGCGCGTGCGCGAGGAGGTCATCGCCTCGGTCGCGTCGCACCTCGTCGCCGACGACCGCGTGTGCACGCTCCTCTCGGGCGGCATCGACAGCACGATCGTCGCGTCGATCGCGCGCACGCGCAGCGAGCGGCTCGTGACCTTCGCCGCGGGCGCCGAGTCGGACGCGACGCGCCCGGGAAGCGACCTCTTCACCGCGCGACGGATCGCGGGCCTCCTCGGCAGCGAGCATCACGAGATCCTCGTCGGCGAGGACGACTTCGGCGAACGCTGGGACGCGCTCCTCGCGGGCGGCCACACGCCCCTCGCGACCCCGAACGAGATCGCGATCGCGATGCTCGGCGACGCGATCCGCCCGCACGCGAAGGCCGCGCTCTCGGGCGAGGGCGCCGACGAACTCTTCGGCGGCTACGGCCCGCCGCTCGAGGCGACGATCGCCTGGACCGAATCCGCCGTCCCGCACGGCACGCGCGACGCCGCGGCGTTCTACCGCGCGGCGTTCGGCTGGTCGCCGCGCGCGGTCACGGCCGAACTCTTCGCGGGCGGCGTCGCCGACGCCGCGTTCGGCGCCGACGATCCGCTGGGCGCGCTCCTCGAATCGGCCTACGCCGACGCGGGCGATCCGACCTCGATCGACGCGCATCTCGCGGTCCTGCGCCGCGTGAACCTCGTGAACCTCCTCGAGCGGCTGAACCTCTCGCTCATGCGGGGTTCGGTCGAGGGCCGCGTGCCCTTCGCCGATCCGAAGGTGCTCGCGTCGGCGCTCGCCGCGGGATCGGCGCACCTCTTCGCGCCGTCGCCGAACCACGGCGCGCTCGCGACCGCGACGCGCACCCTCGTCACGAAGCGCGTCCTCCGCCACGCCTTCGCCGATGTGCTCTCGCCCGAGGTCCTCGAGCGCCCGAAGGCGAGCTTTCCGCTGCCCTTCGAACGCTGGATCGCCGCGCAGTCGCAGTGGATCGACGGCCCCGTCGCGCGCGAGGTCTTCTCGCCCGCCGCGCGCGAACTCGTGCGGACCCAGGCGGCGCAGCACTGGCGCCTCGCGTGGCCGATGCTCAACCTCGCGCGCTGGCTCGACCTCACCTTCGGCTCGGCGCGGCGCGCGGCGTAGCGGC
>JBJOHC010000246.1:0-7356 GCA_046047955.1 Planctomycetota bacterium | reverse complement strand
GCGAAGTCGTCGGTCGCGCCGAACGCGGTGCCCTTGCGAACGCCCGCGCCCGCCATCCAGATCGAGAACGCGCGCCCGTGGTGGTCGCGACCCGAACTCGGATCCTTGTATCCACCCTGGCTGTACGCCGTCCGTCCGAACTCGGTGAGGAAGAGGACGAGCGTGTCCTCGAGGAGCCCGCGCGCGCGCAGGTCCTTCAGCACCGCCGCCGTCGGCTGGTCGACATCGCGCGTCTGGAGCGGAAGCTGCCGGTCGAGCGCGATGTGCTGGTCCCACCCGCGGTGGAAGAGCTGCACGAAGCGCACGCCGCGCTCGAGCATCCGCCGCGCGAGCAGGCAGTTCGCCGCGTAGCTTCCGGGACGCGCGACATCGGGGCCGTACATCTCGAGCGTCTCGCGCGATTCGCCCGAGAGATCGACGAGATCGGGCACCGACGCCTGCATGCGGAACGCCATCTCGTACGCCGCGATGCGCGCCACCGTCTCGGGGTCGTTCGTCTCGGCCGCGTGCATCGCGTTGAGTTCGGCGAGGTCGTCGAGCATCGCGCGCCGATGCTTGCGGTCGACTCCATCGGGATTCGCGAGGTAGAGGACGGGATTCGCACCGGGCCGCAGTCCGACACCCTGATGGCTCGAAGGGAGATACCCGCTGCCCCAGAGCCGCGAGAAGATCGGCTGTCCCGGGTTCTTGCCCGCGCCCTGCGACACCATCGTCACGAACGCGGGCAGGTTGTCGTTCTCGCTGCCGAGTCCGTAGCTCGCCCACGCACCCATGCTCGCATGACCGGGCTGCTGGTTGCCCGTATTCATCAGGGTGATCGCGGGATCGTGGTTGATCGCCTCGGTGTGCATGCTGCGCACCACGCACAGCTCGTCGGCCACGCCCTGGAGATGCGGCATGAGGTCGCTGATCCAGAGGCCGCTCTCGCCGCACGCGCGACCGCCCGCGACCGGCGGCACGACGAGGAACTGCGACTGCCCCGCCGTCATCCCCGTCACGCGCTGCGTGCCGCGCACGCTCGCGGGCAGCTCCTTGCCCGCCTGCTCGACGAGCGTCTCCTTCGGATCGAAGAGGTCGATGTGCGACATGCCGCCCGACTGGAAGAGGCAGAGGACGCGCTTCGCCTTCGGCTCGAAGTGCGGGACTCCGGGGAGGCCGCGCGCATGCGCGGGAAGCGGCACCGCCGCCGGAGAACCATCGGCGCCGAGCACCGCGCGCGACGCGCAGCCTCCGAACGCCGACAGGAGCATCGAGCCCAGCGCGAGGCGGCCGATCCCGTGCGCACCCTCGCCGATGAAGGCGCGGCGCGTCAGGCGTGCGAGGGCGTCGTCGATCGGTTGCGCGTCGTGTCGCATGCTTCGGTTCCGTTCGCTTCCATGCCGCGCGTTCATTCGCGGGTGATCGATTCGCTGAGATTGAGGACGAGCGACGCCACCTGCGTCCACGCGGCATGCTCGACGGGATCGACCGTCGCGTCGCGCGGCGATTCGCCGATCGCGAGCAGACGGCGCGCCGCGTCCCCGTCGGCGGCGAACGCGCGCCGCTCGCGGGCGAGCGCGCGCGCGAGGACGGCGCGCTCGCGCGCATCGGGCACGCGTCCCGTCGCCTCGGCGAAGGCCCACGCAAGTCGCGCGTCGTCCCTCGGCGCGCGCGCGACGATGCGCTCCGCGAAGGCGCGCGCCGCCTCGATGAACTGCGGATCGTTCAGCAGCACGAGCGCCTGCAGCGGCGTGTTGGTCGCCGCGCGGTCGACGGTGCAGGTCTCGCGGTTCGGCGCGTCGAAGGTCGCCATCGACGGCGGCGGCAGCGTGCGCTTCCAGTAGGTGTAGAGACTGCGGCGGTAGAGCCTGTCGCCGTGGTCCTGGATGAACGACTGCGCCGTCGCGGGGCTCGATCCGTAGTGGCTGATCTCGCGCCATGGATCGCCCGGCGTGTACGGATTCACGCTCGGCCCGCCGATCTCGTCGACGAGGAGACCGCCCGTCTTGAGCGCCGCATCGCGGATGAACTCGGCGGGCAGGCGGAACCGCGGTCCGCGCGCGAGCAGTCGGTTGTCGGGATCGCGCGCGAGAAGCGCATCGCTCGCGACCGACGACTGGCGGTACGCGCGGCTCAGGACGATCGCACGCACGAGGCGCTTCACATCCCATCCGTGCGCAGTGAAGTCGACCGCGAGGAAGTCGAGGAGCTCGGGATGCGACGGCCATTCGCCCTGCGTCCCGAAATCGCCGACCGAACGCACGATCCCCGTTCCGAAGAGGATCTGCCACACGCGGTTCACCGCGACGCGCGCGGTGAGCGGATTCGCGGGCGACACCGTCCACTCGGCGAGCGCGAGGCGCGTCGGGGGCGCGCCTTCCGGAAGCGGCGGCAGGATCGCGGGCGTCCCCGAGACGACGGTCTCGCGCGGGCTCGCGTAGTCGCCGCGGTGGAGGATGCGCGTCTCGCGCGGCGTGGGCGCCGTGTCCATCACGAGCGCCGAATGCGACTCGGTGCGCACCGCGAGGCGCTCGCGCGCGTTCGCGAGATCGGTGCGGAGGCGCGCGAACGCCGGCGCGTGACGCGCGGCGTACGCGGCGAGCGCCGCGCGCTCGTCGCCGTCGCGCGCGGCCGCGTCCTTCGCGAGGATCGCCTCGATCGCGGGCGGATGCGCGCAACCGTCGTCCTCGCCCGTCACGACGAGGAACCGCATCCTCCTCGCGGTGAGATCGCCGTAGCGGCCGAAGTTCGTCTGCACGGTGAGGAAGGTCGCCTCGCGCGCGTCGAGCGGCTCGGCGAAGCGCACCGTGATGTGCGCGGCGCCCGTCGCCGCGGAATCGGGCGACCACGCGTGCGCGGCGATCGTGTCGAGCACGCCCTCGGGCCGCGCGCCATCGGCGAAGCTCGACGCCGTGGCGCCCGCGAGCCGGACCTCGCGGTGAAGGTTCACCTGCGGACTCGGCACCGTGCCCGCGCTGACGGTGACGTTCGTGAGCGCGAAGGTGCGCTTGCCGTCGACGCCACCGCCCCAGCCGAGGCTCTCGTCCGCAGCGGTCGCACCGTCCGCGCCGGGCGTCGGCTCCATCACGATGCGCAGCCCCGTGATCGGCGCGTCGATCGCCGCCTCGCCCGCGGGCAGTTCGAGCGCCATGTCGAACGCGAGGAACGACATCGGCCGCTCGACGACGGCGAACCGTCCGTCCTCGACGCGGAAGCCGCTACCCGTGTTCGGCGTCGTCATCGAGAGGACCTTCGCGGGATGGAGCGCGAGATCGCGTCCGCGCCGCGCGCGCGCCGCGCGCTCCTCCGCATCCCACGCCGCGACGAGCGCCGCGTCGGGCGCGGCCAGCGCCGCCTCGAGCGACGCGATGCGCGCGCGCAGCGCGTCCTCCTCGCCGGTCGCGAGCACGCTCTTCAGATTCGCGGTCGGTCCCGCGTTCACGCCGCCGTCGCCGCCGTAGGCGTTCTCCGTCGTCTGGTTGAAGTACGCGAAGACGCGGTAGTACTCCTCCTGCGTGACGGGGTCGTACTTGTGGTCGTGGCACTGCGCGCAGCCGAGCGTGAGCCCGAGGACGGCCTCGCCGTAGGTGCGCACGCGGTCGGCGCCGTAGGTGACGAGGTTCTCCTCGGCGATCGTGCCGCCCTCGTGGGTGACCATCGCGTTGCGCTGGAATCCCGTCGCGACGAGGGTCTCGTCGGTCCGGTCGGGAAGAAGATCGCCCGCGAGCTGCTCGACGAGGAAGCGGTCGTAGGGCTTGTTCGCGTTGAAGCTGTGGATGACCCAGTCGCGCCAGAGCCACGCGTGGCGGCCGCCGTCGATCGAGAAGCCGTTGGTGTCGGCGTAGCGCGCGGCGTCGAGCCAGGGAAGCGCCATGCGCTCGCCGTAGTGCGGACTCGCGAGCAGGCGGTCGACGAGCGCGGCGGAGGCCTCGTCGTCGCCACGCGGATCGGCGACGAACGCCGCCACCTCGTCGGCCGACGGCGGAAGTCCGGTGAGGTCGAGGGTGACGCGGCGCGCGAGGGTCGCGCGATCGGCCGCGGGCGCGAACGCGAGGCCCTCGGCGGCGAGACGCGCGCCGATGAAGGCGTCGATCGCGCCGCTCGTGTCGCCCGCGGCGACGCCCGCGGGCGCGCGCCCTTCTGGTGCGAGGAACGCCCAGTGCTTCGCATACGGCGCGCCCGCCTCGATCCACGCGCGGATCGTCGCGATCTCCCGCTCGCCGAGCGTGCGGTGCGATTCGGGCGGCGGCATGAGGTCGTCGGCATCGCTCGCCGTGATGCGCGCCCAGAGCTCGCTCCGTTCGAGGTCGCCCGGCGCGATCGCGACGACGCCCTCGCCGAGATCGGCGGTCGCGCCCTCGAAGGTGTCGAGCCGCAGCCCCGCCTTGCGCGCGCCCGCGTCGAAGCCGTGGCACGCGAAGCAGTTCGCCGCGAGGATCGGGCGGATGTCGCGGTTGAAGTCGATGTCCGCGGTCGCCGGCGATCCGATGGCGCTCGCGGGTCCGCCGATGGTCACCGGACCATCGAACGCGGCGGATGCGGCGAACGGCGTGCAGGGCGAGACGAGAAGCGCGGCGGCCCGCGCGAACCGGCGGACGGGCGCGGTCGGCATCGGCGCAGGATACGGCTTGCGCACCGCGCGACCAAGCGCGCTTCGCGCCGTTCCGCGGGACGGGGCGCACCCGCACCCGCACGCGACGAAGGAGCGGCCCACGACGAAGGAGAGGCCCACGACACGCGAACAGGCCGGATCGCATCCGCCCTCCGCGCCGCGGCGAGCGACCGCACCCCAACCGTGCGCCGCGCACCGCCTCACTGAGAGGTCGCGACACGCACGGCGGAATCGGACAGCGCCGCGCACGGACGGACCGCGCGCGGCAAGGGATGGAAACCACCGACCGACGACACCACGAATCTCCGGGAATACGCCATGAAGCACGCGCGCACCAACGCCCGCCTCGACTCCGTCACCACCACCGCCGCCGCCACGCTCGCACTTCTCGCGGCGCACGCGGCCTCCGCCGCGATCGTCTCCGTGAGCGGCCAGGCGAGTCTCATCGGCGCGCCGCCGAGCGCCGTCTGGGGCGCGCTTCCCGGCGGTCCCGCCTACTGCTGGGACGAGCAGCAGTCCGTGACCACCTCGGGTGTGAATGTGAACCTCGCCGCGAACGGCTTCTACACCGGCCCGACGCCGAACCTCGCCGCCGTCGCGGGCACCTTCGACTCGCACTTCATCCACTTCGACGCCTCGAGCGGCGTCGCCAACGCGCAGGGCACCGTCGTCTTCTCGAGTGCGATCGTCGCGGTGATCTACGAGAACGTCCTCCTCGACGCGACCGACCTCCAGTTCGGCGCGCCCGCCACCCTCTACCCGACGACGGACCCCTTCCGCAGCATGACCGCCGCGCTCATGCAGACGCAGGTCACGATCACGGGCAACACGCTCGTCTTCGACCTCTGGACGCAGAACGCCTCGATGCAGAACCGCATGGCGGCGCTGCGCGTCCTCACCGATGCGCAGGTGCCCGCGCCCGGAGCGGCGGCGCTCCTCGCGCTCGCGGGCCTCGCGGTGCGGCGACGGCGCTGACGCCGACCGCGCGCCGCTCACCAACGAAAGCGCCCCCGCGCAGGCGGGGGCGCTTCGTCGTTTCGTCGTCGCCGCTCAGAACGCGAGCTTGATGCCCGCGTAGAGCTTGAAGTCGTTCGAGGTCTCGGCCGACGGCGGAATGTACGAGTCGTACTCGTTGCGCACGCCGATGTTGAACGAGAGGTTCGTCTCGGGATCGATGAGGTTCTCGTACTCGACGCGCACGGTGAAGCGGAACTCGCCGAATTCGTCGATGTCGGGGAAGATGTCGAAGGTGTTGATCAGCTTCTGCCGCTCGTCGATCGTCCACGCGAGGTCGTAGCCGGCGATGAGCTCGGGCGTCACCTCGGATTCGGGGAACTCGTAGCTGGCACCGGCACCGCCGCGGAGCTTGAGGGTGAAGTCCTTCTCCTCGATGAGCCTGTACGCGGGACCGACGTAGCCGCCGATCCGCTGCTCCCACGGCTGGAAATCGTCGTACTGGTAGATCGCCTGCGCGAACGCCTCCCACTTCGAGTCCTTGAAGAGGAACTCCTCGAGCGCGACGACGCGGAGGTTGTTGTCGGTGTCGTTGCCGTCGGCGGTCGCGAAGAAGTATTCGGCGGTGACGGTGGTGCGGTCGTCCTCGCTCTCGCGCTTCGCGCCCGCGGCGGTGCGGAAGTTCCAGGTCGAGGCGGTCTCGTTCTTCGAACCCGTGAGCGAGGCCTGCAGGTTGAACTTCCAGCTGCCATCGGGCTTCGCCGGCGGCGGCGGCACGGGCGCGGGCAGGACCGCGGTCGGAACCTTCTCCTCGGCGGGCGCGGCGGCGGGCTCGCCCTCCGCGACGGGCGCGGGCTTCACGGCGGGCTTCGCATCGACCTTCACCGAGGCGATCCGCTCGCGGGCGACCTCGATGCGGCCGAGCGCGGGATGGTCGAGCACGACGGCGGCGTCGGTCTCGCCGACGACGGTGCCGCGCAGGACATCGCCGCCGACGAGCACGATCTCGTCGGCGAGCGCGGTGGCGGAAAGTGCGGAAGTCGCGATCGAAGCGACGATCGTGGCGAGCGAGGGCGTGGTGCGGATCTTCATCAAAGGTCTCCCGATCGGTCCGCGACGCTTCGATGGAGTCATCGCGTGCGGACGGTGAACGGGAACCTATCCGATCGGTTCGGTGGACGGCAAATGAAGCCACGGCGGCGGACCGCCGCGTCAAGATAACCGCAGGTCGCCGAAGGGGGCCGCGGACACCGGTCGTTCACCGCGCGCGAAGCGATGGACGCCCGCAACGGCAACCCCTTCCGACGCAAGGAGTCCTGCATGTCGAGCTCGCACGACGGCGATGAACCGGATGACGGCCTCGCGGATGACCTCGAGGACGAAGTGGAGGACGAACTGGAGGATGCGGCAGGCACGGCCGACGACCGCGATGGGGTGAAGACCGAAGCCACTTCGGAGCGCGCGTCGAGGCCCGTCGTCGCCGCGGGCCCCGTCGCCCTCTGGTGGACGGTCGCGGCGATCCCCTTCGCGCTGCTCGTTCTCAGCTGGCTCGCGGGCGCACCGCAACTCGCGCTTCCCATTCCCACCGCGGACGGCGGATCGACCGTCCCCGCACTCGCGCCCGCCGAGCGGCTCGAGGGACTCGCGCGCATGCTCGTCCTCGCGCCCATCGCGGCCGCGGCGACGGCGCTCGGCGTCGCGGGCGTCGCCTTCGCGCGGCGGCGCCCGATCGGTGATCTGCCGACCCTCGCCGCGAAATGCGCGGCGGTCGTCGCGCTCGCGCTCACGCTGTGGCTCGTCCCGAGCGAGGT
>JBJOHC010000245.1:0-2752 GCA_046047955.1 Planctomycetota bacterium | reverse complement strand
CCCGCGACGATCGCCGCATGCACCACCACCGACGCGCCGAATCCCGCGGCGACCGCGTGTCGTTCGAGAAGTCGTGGAAGCCCCGCGAGGCGCATCGGCGGGAGCATACGGCCGCGCGCGCCGCGTCAGAACCGCCACTCGAGCCCGATGATGAAGTTGAGCCCGGGCTCATTGATTCCCGAGCCGTGCACGCGGTAGTCCTCGTCGGTCACATTGTCGAGGACGGCGGTGAGCGTCGTCGCGTGCGACAGGCGGAATCCGCTGCGAAGGGCCAGGGTCGTGTACCCCGGCGTTCCGCCCGGCGGCACGCGCTGCGTGTCGCTCCGATCCGACGCGGAGAGTTCGTCGGCGTCCGCGGCGTGGAGGACGACCGCCTCGAGCCAGCAGTCGCCTTCGGGCGCGTCCCAGCGCACGCCCACCTGCGTCGTCATCGGCATGAGCCGCGTGATCGGCTCGCGCACCGCGACGGGATCCGAGGTCGGGTAGCCGTCGACCTCGCCGTCGAGCCACGCGAACGCGCCCCACAGCGTGCAGTTCTCGGCGAAGCGCCAGCGCGCCTCCACCTCGAAGCCCTGCACGAAGCCGTCGCCACTGTTGCGCTTCGTGACCTCGCGGTCGCCGTCGATGACGACGCCCGTCGGCTGCCGCACGATCATCCCGTCGACATCGGTCCAGAACCAGCTCGCCTGCGCGAAGAGCGTGTCGAACTCGCTGCGCAGGCCGATTTCGTAGGAGAGGAAGTTCTCGGCGTCGAGTCCGGGCGCGGGCGTCTCGATCTCGTTTGACCGCGCGGTGTCGTAGCGCGTGAGGTCGGACAGGTTCGGCGCGCGGAACGCCTGCGACACGCCGCCGAACGCGTTCCAGTGCTCCTCGTCGTCGAGGTGCAGCACGAAGCGCGCGCTGCCGACGAGCGAGTCGTAGTCCTCGGAGAACGAGATCGCGTCGCCCGAGACGGGATCCTCGACGCGCCCCGCGTCGGCCGCCGCGTAGGTGTAGCGGACGCCGGTGACGAGATCGAGCCACCCCGTCGGCGACAGCTCGTTCTGCAGGTAGACGGCGGCGAGGTCCGAGGTCGAGTCGTCGGCGACGGGGCCCTGGATCCGCACCGAGCGCACCGTGCCGTCGGCGTTGTAGTCGGTGCGCGAGCTGTCGACGCGGTCGTGGTAGTACTCGAATCCGAAGGTCCAGCGTCCGAGCGCGCCCTCGGCCTCGAACTGTCCCCAGAGCCCGAGCGTGTCGGCGTCGAAGCCCTGGACATCGCGGCGTCCGTCGGCGCGCGTCCGATCCTCCTCCTCCGAGAGCGACTGGTACGAGAGGCTCAGGTGCGCGCCGTCGAGAAACGAATCGGCGCCGTCCGAGTGGAGCTGGATGTAGGTGAGCGAGCGGTTCTGGTCGAGCGAGCGGCGCAGTTCGTCGCCGACGGTCGTCCCCGCGAAGGGCTGCGCGTAGATCGTGCGGTGCGTGCGCCAGGCGTCGTCGCTGTCGAAGTTCTGCTGCGCGACGATCACATGCGCGCTGTCGCCCGCCGCGAGATCGAGCTTGAAGTCGCCCGCGAACTGGTCGTAGCCCGTCTGCGGCTGCGTGCCCGAGGCTGTCACGAGATCGCCGTAGTCGGCGTAGGTCACGCCGCCGTAGAGCCCGACGCGGCCGTTCCACGACACGGTGAGCTCGCCGCGCACGGTGTTCGACTGCTCGGCCGTCGAGGCGCGGTCGTAGAGGCGTCCGCCGAAGGAGAAGGTCTCGCTTCCCATGCGCGGACCCTTGGTGAAGACCTGCACGGTGCCGCCGACCGCGTCCGATCCGTACAGCACCGAACTCGGTCCCTTCACCACCTCGAGCCGCTCGACCGAGAGCGGGTCGATCGTGCTCCAGTACTGGTTCGGACCGTCGCGGAAGACCGAGTTGTTGAGGCGGATCCCGTCGACGAGGAGGAGGTTGCGGAAGCCCGTGAAGCCGCGGATGTAGGGCGAGCCCTGCGCATGACCCGTCTTCTGCACCATCACGCCCGGCACGAAGCGCAGGGTGTCGGGCAGCGTGCGGAACGCGGCCTCCTCGATGTCGCGCGCGGTCACGGTGTCGATCGATGCCGGTGAATCGAAGAGCGGCCGTTCGCCGCGCGTCGCGGTGACGACGACGGGGTTCCACTCGAAGCGCGGCGGGGGCGCGGCGCCCGACGCGGCGGCGGGGTCGGCGGACGGCGTCGTGACGGGCGCGTCGGCCGCAGTGCCTCCCGCCACGGGCGCGCCCGTCGATCCCGCTCCGTCTTCGCGGTCGCTCCGCGCCGAGGGCGCCTCGGCGGGCGGAGGTGGCTCGTCGGCCGCGCGATCCTGACCGAACGCGGGCGTCGCCGCGATCGCGAGGAGCGCCGCGAGCGAGCGGTGCGCCGAGCCATGCGCCGATCCGCGCGCCGAGCCATGCGCCGAACCGCGCGCCCAGCCCGGCGCCGCACCGAAGGGAAGGAAGGGCATGCGGCGGATGCTATCGGACGACACGTCAAGCGTTGGCCGCCGCCCACGGGCATTCCGGGGCTCGCGGTGCGGGCTGTAGCGGTCGGACGGCGTCCGCATCGCGAGGAACCGCCCCTCGGGCTGAGGACGCCCGCCGATCGCGCCGATCACCGCGACGGCTTCGTTCTCCGCAAGTCCCCCGGAGGTGGCGTCGTGGCATTCGGCATGTTCAGGTCCTCCCATTCGCCCATCCTCGTCGACTTCGGCAACGCCGCCGTCAAGCTCCTGCAGGTCGGGCTCGGCGA
>JBJOHC010000244.1:0-7589 GCA_046047955.1 Planctomycetota bacterium | reverse complement strand
GATCCCCGCGGGCAGCGCGCCCGGCGCGGCCTCGCCCTGCGTGAGCGCGATCGGCAGCGTGTCGTCGACCGTCTCCTCGCCCGCGAGCATCGACTCGACCGCGGCCTTGAAGCACGCGAGGTTCGTGAGCGCGCCCCCCGCCGCCGCCGTCCGCCGCGCGCGTTCGATCGCGGCGGCCATCGCCGCGTCGCGCGCGAGCGCCTCGAGCTCGCCCGCGCCGAGCGTGCGCACGCTGCGCGCGTCGACGCGCATCGCCCGCCGCACGCGCCGCCCGGGCGAGCCGTACTTCGAGCGGTAGTTCAGGTACGGCTCCTGCACGAAGCGCGCGATCGGCACCGAGTGCACCGTGCCGTCGGCGTTCTGGACGCGCACCGCCGTCGCCTTGATCTCGGCGATCCGTCCGTCGATTCCGTGCTGCTTGAGTTCGACCCAGTCGCCCGCGCGGATCGCGTCGGTCGCGGTCAGCATGAGGTTCGCGACGAGCGAGAGGATGAAGTCCTTGAAGACGACGCCGACGACCGCCGCGAGCGCACCGAGCGCCGCGAGGAACACGACCGGGCTCTTCCCGACCGCGATCGCGACCGCGGAGATCACGCCGATCAGCCCAACCGGCACCATCGCCACCTGCCGGTACCCCGCGAGCGCGCCCTTGCGGTTCACCTCGGGACGCGCGCTGTAGAGCTCGTCGGCGACCGTCAGGAGCCGCCCCGCGAGCACGACGCCGAGGAGGACCGTCACGGCCGACAGGAGGTTCGCGAGCGGCGCCGCGGCCAGCGGATGCAGAAGCTCCGCGCCACCAAGCGCCCCGACCACCCTCGCCACGACGAGGAGCACCGCCATCAGCCCGACGACGCCGGGAATCCGCGCGCGCTCGACCTCGCGCGCCGCCGCCTCGCGGCCTGCCTTCGCGAGCGCCGTCCGCACGATCCCGCGGAGCGCGCCGCGCACGACGACGAAGCCCGCGAACGCGAGCGCGGCGAGCGCTCCGAGCGCGATCGCGTTCCAGGCGAGTTCATGCGCCCGGAGCCACTGCCCGAACGCCGTCCGCTCAAGCGCCTGCACGGCCTCGAGGACGGCGCGGCTCGTCGCGTCGGGAGCCGCCTCGTCGCCGCCATCGGGACCGGACTCGGTGCCCGCGCGAAGGTTCGCCTCGTCGTCGCCTCCCCGATCGGCACCGATCACCTCGACGGCGCCCTGCGCGGGGGCCGCCTCGAGCGGTGCCTCGACGCCCCCCTCGATCGCCGCATCTCGCGCGAGTACCTGCGGCGCGAGCGCCAGCGGAGACGCCAGCGCCATCACGCACGCCACCACCCGGAACGCCTTCACACCGAACGCCTTCACTCCACGCGCCCTCGGCATCCGCCGCGAACCCAGATCGATCATTCGTGTCCCTCGTTGGGAGCGCGGCGCGGACGGCGTCGGAACCGTCGCATCACCGTCGCCGAGAGCCGCCTACCGGAATCGAACCGGCAACCTCCAGATTACAAATCAGGTGCTCTGCCAGTTGAGCTAAGGCGGCAGGATGCGCGCGAGTGTAGCGGACGGCGGTGCGTCGCACGCCGCGCGGACGCCGCCTCACGGCGCCGCGAGTTCCTGCCGCACCACGATCGGAACGAACCCCACCTCCATCCCCGCGGGCGGCGTGACGAACAGGTTCGCGTCGAACGAGGCGAGCGTCCCCTTGCCGGGCGGCGCGAGGTACTCGCCGTCGATCGGCCACGCGCGGTGCATGCGCTCGATGAGCGCCTGCAGCGCGTCGCGCTCGGCCTCGCTGAAGCCGCATTGCGCGAAGACGGGCTGGTCGACGAAGCGGTACCAGCGGTAGGTCACGGTCGAACCGTCGGCGAGTCGCGCGGTGGACGGCCCCGAACTCGGTCCGGGCGTCGCCCACGCGCCTGCGAGCGGCTCGGCGCTGTAGGGCGCGGGCCGCGCGTTCGGCGGGGGGAACTCGCGCTCGCGCAGGCCGAGCGTCGGCGGCACCTCGGACTCGTCGACCGCGACGCGCCGCGCGCGGTCCTCGCCGCCATCCCGGAAGTACCGCGGAAACCGCGCGAATCCGTCGCGCACCGCGCCGCTCCACACGAGTCCGAACGCGCCGTCCTCGAACACCGTCGGCGTCGCGAGCTCGTGGATCCCGTCGATCTCCTTCCCGTCCTGCCGGTATCCGACGCGCCCCGTCGAGACCTTCGGCCGCGCGGTCCCCTCGGGCGCGAACCGTCCGCTCGGCGCCTCGCCGCCGCGCCGCCAGGCGAGGACGGCATCGTGGAGCGCCGCCTTCGAGTAGAGCGCGACATCGCGCACGAGCGTCGTCCGTCCCTCCGCGTCGACGGGAAAGCGCAGCTCGGGGATCTTCGTCCACGCGACGCCGTCCGCGTCGGTCGCGAGGAACCGCGGCACCGTGTTGATCTCCATCGATCCGTCGACCCGCCCCGACGCGGGGCGCGCGTCGAGCCCGCGCCCGCTTGCGAACGGATGCTCGCGCGAGATGCGGCTCCATGCCTCGGGCACGTAATAGGCGAGCGGCCCCTTGAAATTGGCGGCGTTGAGGAAGAGCGTCCAGCTGTGCGGCCCCGTCGGCTGCGGCGCGTCGCGCGCGTCGGTCAGCGGCAGCGCCATGTACGCGTAGCCGAGGAGCTCGCCGTTCGGGCTTCCCTCGAACGGAAGTCCGTCGGGCGGGATGAGCAGGCGGTTACTGATCTGCGCGATCCCCAGACGGTCGTCGGCGAGCGGCCGGCTGCTGTAGAAGAACGACCAGCCCGGCGACGCCACCTCGTTCGTGTAGCAGTCGGTCGTTCCGTTCATGCTGAACTTCGGCGGCCCGTAGTGGAAGCGGTTGCCCGCCCAGTATCCGAGGCCGCCCTCGAGCGTCTGGAAGACCGTGTCGTAGGTCGGCCCGCGCTCGGGCCAGCTGCGGCGCGGGAGCGAATCGGGCGGACAGAGCGGCTCGGTCCTGTTGTCGGAGTTGTCGGGCAGGATCCAGGTCGACGGAAGTCCGATCTGGAAGCCCGCGATCGGACGCTCGATGAGCGGCCACACCGTCGCGTAGAAGCCCGCGCCGTAGTGGAACTCGGGCGGCACCTCCGCGGCGCGGCTCGCGATGTAGCCGGCGAGGCCGCGGCCTGCGAGGTTGACCTTGCGTGGCGGGGCGGCGTCCTGCGCGTGCGGCGCGTGCGGCGCGACGGCGCACGCGATGGACGATGCCGCGGCGAGCGCGGAGGCGAGCGCGACGCGGGTCGCGAGGCAGCTGGTCGATGGCGTCGATCGCATGGTGCGCGCACGGTATCGCATGCGGCTCGGCCCCCTTCGGCCGACGACTACCATGCCGCCCCGATGACGGGCCTGCGACCGGCGCTCGATCCGCACTCCCCCGCCGACCGCTACGAAGTCGTCGTGGTCGGCGGCGGTCACGCGGGCACCGAGGCCGCGCGCGCGGCCGCGGCGGCGCTCGGCGCGGGCGGGCGCGTGGCGCTCGTCACGATGGAGCCCGCGCGCCTCGGACAGATGAGCTGCAATCCCGCGATCGGCGGGCTCGCGAAGGGACAGCTCGTCCGCGAGATCGACGCGCTCGGCGGCCTCATGGGGCTCGCGGCCGACGCGTCGGGCATCCAGTTCAAGGTCCTCAACGCGAGCAAGGGCCCCGCCGTCCGCGGCCCGCGCGCGCAGTGCGACAAGTACGCCTACCGCGCCGAGGTGCAGCGGCTTCTCGCGGCGATTCCCGCGATCGAGGTCTTCGCGGCGACCGTCGACGAGATCCTCCTCGACGCGGACGGCGCGGTCGCGGGCGTCGCGCTGCCCGCGGGTGCGCGGCGCGTCGGCGCCGACTCCACCGCGATCGATGCGAACCTCCCGGGCGACATTCTCGCGACGCCCGTCTTCACGCGCGCGCTCGAGGCGCCCGCCGCCGCGCCACGCGTCCTTTCGGCGCGCGCGGTCGTCCTCACGACGGGCACCTTCATGCGCGCCCTCATGCATACGGGCGAGTCGAAGGCCGAGGGCGGGCGCGTCGGTGAAGGCTCCGCGACCGGGATCAGCGCGGTCCTGCGCGCACTCGGCTTCGAGCTCGGACGCCTGAAGACGGGCACGCCCCCGCGTGTCGCGCGCGGATCGATCGACTGGGACGCGCTCAAGCCCGCGCTCGGCGACGCGGCGCCCGTCGCCTTCAGCGACCGCTCGCCCGACGCGCTTCCCGCGGCGCGCTTCCCGCACCTCGCGCAGACCGACTGCCGCGAGACGGGCACGACCCCCGAGATCCACGCGCTCGTCGAGCGGAATCTCGATCGCGCGCCGATGTTCACGGGGCAGATCGACGCCGAGTGCGGCCCCCGCTACTGCCCGTCGCTCGAGGACAAGATCGTGCGCTTCGCGGGCCGCGACGCGCACCATGTCTTCCTCGAGCCCGAGTCGCTCTTCACCGACGAGGTCTACCTGAACGGCGTCTCGACCTCGCTGCCAGCCGAGGTCCAGGACGGCATCGTGCGCGGCATGCGCGGGCTCGAGCGCGCGGTGATCCAGAAGTACGGCTACGCCGTCGAGTACGACATGGTCTGGCCGCACCAGATCGACGCGACGACGGAGACGAAGCGCGTGCCCGGGCTCTTCCTCGCGGGGCAGATCAACGGGACGAGCGGCTACGAGGAGGCGGGCGCGCAGGGGCTCGTCGCGGGCGTGAACGCGGCGCGGCGCGCGCGCGGGCTCGAGCCCGTGCGGCTCGCGCGGCACGAGGCGTACCTCGGCGTGATGCTCGACGACCTCGTCACGCGCGCGCCGCGCGAGCCCTACCGGATGTTCACCTCGCGCGCCGAGCACCGGCTGCTTCTCCGCGCCGACAACGCCGACGAGCGGCTGACCGCGCTCGGCGCGGAGTGGGGCGTCGTTGACGATGCGCAGCGCGCGGCGTTCGAGTCGCGCATCGCGCGGAAAGACGGGCTTCTCGCCGCGCTCGGCGCGATCCGCGAGGGCGGCGCGCGGCTGCTCGATCTCGTGAAGCGTCCCGATGTCGAGCTGGCCTGGGTCGCGGAGCGGCTCGCGGGGCATCTCGGCGCGCTCGCCGCGGGCGATCACGCGCTTCTCGAGCGTCTCGCGACCGATGTCCGCTACGAGGGCTATGTCGCGCGGCAGAACGCGGAGATCCGCCGGCAGGCCGACTACGACGGCGTCGAGATCCCCGAGTCCCTCGACCCGCACGCGATCGCCGGCCTGCGCCGCGAGGCGGTCGAGTCGCTCGCGCGCTTCCGCCCGCGCACGCTCGGACAGGCGAGCCGCCTCGCGGGCATCTCGCCCGCGGATGTCACGGTGCTCGCGATCGGCGTGCGTCGCTTCGCGCGCGTGCGCGGCGACGCGCCGCGCGACTGACGCGCCGACCTTGCGGGTTCGTCGCCGTCCGCATGCGCGGGCGACATCGTCCCGCCACCCGTTTGGGTGTCCCCGCTCCGCTCCGACATCGGGCACCCGAGCATGAGATCACCCGCGCGAGAGGCCACGCACGAGGTGCTCTGCACGGTCGGCGCCGCGCGACCGCGCGCCGCATGCGACGCCCGTCCTCCGACCGTGCTTCAGCGGCCGAACTTCTCGCGGATCCGGTCGCGGACATCGTCGAGGCGAGCGAGGCGCTCGCGCTTCTCGTCGCCGAAGAGCGGGAGCTGGCCGGCGGCCTCGTCGACCTTGCTCGCGCTGAAGCCGCAGAGCCGCACGGGGCGCCATTCGCGCCGCGCGAAGGCGCGCAGGAGTTCGCGCGCGTGCTCGCGGAGCTCGTGCGTGTGGTCGGTCGGCGTCGCGAGCGTGCGGCCGTGCGTGTGCGTCGCGAAGTCGCGGAAGCGGATCTTGATCTCGACCGCGCGCGCGTGGAGCCCCTTCGCGCGCAGGCGCCGCGCGACCTCGTCGGCCTGGAGGAGCATGCGCTCCTCGACCTCGGCGACGGTCGAGAGATCCTCGACGAAGGTCTCCTCCTCGCCGACCGATTTGGACGCGCGCCCCGTCTCGACCGCGCGCTCGTCCTCGCCGTGCGCGAGGCGGAACCAGCCGCGCCCCGCGTCGCCGAAGTCGAGCGCGAGCTGCCGCTCGCCCGCCTTCTGGAGGTCGCCGAAGGTCGCGTAGCCGCGCGAACGGAGCGACGCCGCCGCGACCGGCCCGACGCCCCACATCCGCTCGATCGCGAGCGGCGCGAGGCGCGAGGCAAGCGTCGAGCGCTCGAACTCGACGAGCGCGTCGGGCTTCTCGAGGTCGCTCGCGATCTTCGCCGCGAACTTGTTGGGCGCGACGCCGACCGAGCAGGTGAGCCCGAGCTCGGCGCGCACCGCGGCGCGGATCTCCTCGCCGATCCGCCTGCCCGAGCCGAAGAGGGCGATCGACGCCGTCACATCGAGGAACGCCTCGTCGAGGGCGAGCGGCTCGATCTCGGGCGTGTAGCGCAGGAAGATCGCGTGGATCGCGCGCGACGCCGCCGAATACGCGTCGAATCGCGGCTTCACGACGACCGCCTGCGGGCAGAGCCGCATCGCCTGCGCCATCGGGATCGCGCTGCGGCAGCCGAACTTCCGCGCCTCGTAGCTTGCCGCGCAGACGACGCCGCGCCCGCCCGTCCCGCCGACGAGAACGGGCTTCCCGCGCAGCGCGGGATCGTCGCGCTGCTCGACCGACGCGTAGAACGCGTCCATGTCGACATGGAGGATGACGCGCGCGCCCTCGGGCATCTCGCCGCCTTCCTCGTCAGCGCGCCGTGCCGGCGTCGGGGTCCCAGTGGAAGAAGCGCGTCGCGTCGACGCGGTCCTCGCCGGCCGCGGGCTTCAGGTCGCCCATCTCGACGAGCTGGTCGATCGTCATCTGCCAGCGCGCGAGCCGCATGCCGCCGAGGCCGAGCCGCTTCGTCTCGTCGTTCTCGACGAGCGCGCGCTGCCGCTCGGCGGCCTTGTCCATCGCCTCGACGCTCATCGCGGGATTGAGCCGCGCCATCGCCTCGTTCACGGGTCGCGGCTGGTCGAGGTACGCGCGCCAGCCCGCGGCGCACGCCTTCACGAGCCGCGCGCAGAGGTCGCGGTTCCTCTCGAAGTAGTCGCGGCGGCAGGCGAGCACGCAGTTGTACGGGTCGTAGCCCGACTCGCCGATCATGAAGACGCGCGTCGCGACGCCCTGGAGTTCGAGCGTGACGGGCTCGCTCGTGACGAAGCACTGCGCGCCGAGCGACTTGTCGGCCGCGAACTGCGCGAGATTCGACGAATAGGGCACGACGCGCAGCCGCTCGCCGCCGAACTGCTTCGCGAGCCACTTGTAGTCGGCGAGCCCCTGCTGGATCGCGACCGTCGCGTCGGAGCGCCAGAGCGCCTCGAGCGTCTGGTACGGCGACTCGGCGTGCACCATCACGCCCATCGGATTGCCCTGGTAGACCGAGTAGATCGCGACGAGGTCGCCGCCCTTCTCGGCGAGTTCCGCGATCTGCGGTCCCGCGACGATCGCGAAGGGCACCTTCCCGCTCGCGACGAGCTGCGGCGCGGGCACATCGGGTCCGCCCTGGACGAGCGTCACCTCGAGCCCCTCCGACTGGAAGAGCGCCTTCTGCTCGGCCGCGTAGAACCCGCCGAACTCGGGCTCGGCGA
>JBJOHC010000243.1:0-15452 GCA_046047955.1 Planctomycetota bacterium | reverse complement strand
GAGGCGCGCCGCGACGCGGCCTCGTACGAATCGAGCCGGAACGGCCCGACGCCGCCTTCGCGGTGACACTCGACGCAGTTCGCGGCGAGGATGCGCGAGATCTCGCGCGCGTAGGTGACGGCGGGAGGATCCAAGGGATTCATGGGATCCACGGGATCTACGGGATCCGCGGCCCGCGTCGCCCCCGATTGGCGCTCCTCGTACTCGATCGCGCAGCCCGGTGATGAAGTCGCGGTGATCTCGGGCGAGCCGCCTGCGAGCAACGCGTCGAGCGCATCCTCGAGGTACTGCGCCCGCGGCGCCTCGCGCGTGAAGTTCACGCCGTACTGATCGCTCACCGCACCGCGATACACGAGCGTATTGCCCGCATCGACGACGAACACCTCGGTGGTCGTCCGCGCGCGCAGTGCCGATGCGATCGCGGAGGTCGAGCCGCTGGCGCGATCCTCGAGATACACGCCGCTCCAACCCATGTCGGAGACCTGCCTGCGCATCTCGTCGGTCGTGTCGGTCCCGCTCACATTGACGAAGACGAAGTTCACGCCGCGGTTCCGAAACGCCCGCTCGATCCGCGCGAGCGAAGGCCCGAACTTCCCGCAGAGCGGGCATGTCGCACTCGTGAGCGCGATCACCGTCAGCTTCTCGCCGCGGCCCGATCGCCACCCCCGCTCGACCCCGTCGAGCGCGGTCGCGTCCACGTCCGGGACATGCGACCCGACTCCGAGCGCCCGCGCATCGAGCGGCGAGGCGGGTGTGAGCGGGCTCGAATCGCCCCGAGCCGCGGGCGACGGCGCCTGCGGGGGCGCAGGCAACTCCGTCTGAGGCGCCGCGGGATGGGCGATGAGCAGGGAGAGGAGCATCACGGAGTGTGTCGCCGGGAGTCTCGGTGGGATCATCGGCTGGAGTTCCTGCGGTCGCGAGGGATGGTGCGCGGAGATGGCGGCGCGGTTGGGGCAAACGCCGGGACATCCCGCCGATTGCGCGATGCGGAGTCCATCCGCACAGGACTCGGGAAACCGAGGTCCGCGCGAACCCCGCGGGATGCGTGGGATCGGCCCTCGCCGCGGCCGCGCGGATATTCTCGCCATATCCCTGATGGAGTTTGTGAACGGCCATCCGTACGCATCCGCGACCTTCGCGCTTCTCACGCAGCACGCGAAGGAGGAGGTGGTCGCGCCGGCGCTCGGCGACGGGCTCGGGGCGCGTCTCGAGGTCGTGGGCGACTTCGACACCGACACGCTCGGGACCTTCACGCGCGACGTCGCACGCGCCGGAAGCCAGATCGAGGCCGCGCGACGCAAGGCGGCGATCGCCATCGAGCGTTCCGGCGCCTCGCTCGGACTGGGCAGCGAGGGGGCGTTCGTTTCGGGCCCCTTCGGTCTCGGCTCGTGGAATGTCGAGCGGATCGTGCTGATCGACGCGTCGCGCGGCATCGAGGTCGTCGGCCGCGCCGCCGCCGCGGGACTGCATGCGTACAGGGCGGTCGCGACGCGCGCCGAACTCGAGTCGGTCGCCGAATGGGCGCGCTTTCCCGGGCACGGGCTCGTGGTGCGTCCCGACGGCGCCGACGATCCCCGCGTCCGGAAGGGGATCCGCGACTGGTCCACGCTCGAGTCCGCCTTCGACGAGGCGCGGCGGCTGTCCGCGGGGGGCGTGGCGTTCGTCGAGAGCGACCTGCGCGCGCACATGCATCCCACCCGCATGTCGGTGATCGCGCAGGCGGCGCGCGACCTCGTGGAGCGGCTGCGCACGCCGTGCCCCGGCTGCCGGATGCCGGGATTCGGTTCGGCGGAGCCGGTTCCCGGGCTTCCATGCGCGGCATGCGGCGCGCCCACGCGCGCGCCCGTCGCCGAGGAGTGGCGCTGCGTCGCCTGCGGACGGCGCGAGGAGCGTCCGATCGCGGGTGGCTCCGCGAACCGCGGATCCCGCGACCTGCGACCACTGCAATCCCTGAGCGCCTTTCGGCGGGGAGCGGTCCTCCGGTCGGTCGCGCGTCGGTCGCCGCTCCGCGGCCGCGGCGGGGGCGGCGGAGGGAGCCGCGCCCACGGCACCCGCGGCGCCATTCCTCGCGCTATAGCACTACTTGCAGCATAGGTAAGTATCACTATACTCCCGCGCGATACCCTCGGAGCACTCCGTCCCTCTCCGCCCACTACGCATGAAAGCCCGATGCTGCGTTCCTCGTTCATGAGGGCACGCAACACCGGGCTTTCTGAGCAATGAGAGCGGGTCTGGCCCCTCTGTCGCGTGTGGCCCGCCGCGGTCTACCCTCGGAACTGCACCTGGATCAAGGTCCGCTGCAACCACTTGTCCAACCGATTTCGAGGCTTCGCCGATGAGTGGTGTCTTGGGTGTCGGTCGTTGGGGAGCCTTCGTCGAACGGGGGCGTTGCGTTGTCGGTGACGGCGACGGACTCGCACGGACATGACGCCCGGAAAATGACGGGGCGACGGCGACGGTGTCGAGCGCGAAGCCGCAGCGTCCGCGCAGGAGCGCTACGAAACGCGCCAGACGAGAGTTGCAGACCGCCGACGATCGAAGACGCCTGTGCATTCGACGCTCCGGCCGTGCGCGACCAACCGCGGCGGCTGGTGATCCTTCTCCGTCCGATCACGAGTGGGATCAGTCGCGAGCCGGCGCTCAGCGGCGACGTTGGCCGGCGAGGCCCGCGAGACCGAGGAGGGCGATCGCGCCCGGCGCCGGCAGGGGGGCCAGCAAGCTGAAGGTGCCTTCAGCGAACCGCACCGTGCCGGAGGCGCCGTCGTCGTAACTGATCTTCAAGAAGAGGGTTTCGGGTTGTAGAGGTTCGACTCGCTGTCGGAGAGGACGAACTGAGCGAGCAAGGTCTTGCCACCGATGTTCCTGCCCTGGAGGTTCGCGGGGTTCTGGTTGAACCAGCCGGCGGTGCCGCCCACACTGGTGTCGGTGATGCCGGCCTGGTTGAAGCCAGCGCTGCCCCAACCCGGATCAGCCGCGGTCGAGTTGCCCGAGGCGAAGCCAGTGCCGCCACCGATGCAAACCCAGCTGTCCATGGCGCCGGGTTTGAGCACGAGCTGGGGGTTCCAGGTGCCCGCGAAGTTCGACGACACGCCGCCGGTGAGGGCGTCCGCGTGGTAGTTGATTGTCGGACCCGCGACGAGCGTGATGTGGAAGGCGTTGAGGACGGTGTCGGTCGCACCGTTGAAGTTCCCGAAGAGCTCCTACTTCACGTAGGCACCGCTTTGCGTGCACACCGTCGAAAACCCCGTGAAATCGGCGCCCGCCATCGGAGCGGCACCCGCGCAGAGGGCGGCGGCGAGCGCGCGGCGCGCAATTCGGGTCGTGGCAATTCGGTGCATGGTCATGGGTGGGTTCGCAGTCGAAGGTCCGCGCGCTCGGGCGCGGAAGATGGAGACTCGGAAGAGGACGGCCGAGACATGGCGCGCCCGTCACTGGATACGACAACCGTGGCAACAGCGGCACGCCCGGCCGCCCACGGCCCCGCATGATGCCGCCACAATCCACGACGCAGCGCCGACATCTTCACGAATCTGCCGTCGAAACCACACGCGTCCATCGAACCCCAATCGAATTCACGCGATTCTCGGGCGTCGGACCCGCCACCGTGACGCCGCGTGGCGCGCGGCTTCGGCGCGCGAGTCTTCCGTCGAGCCACCGGTCCGCCGCTCGTACATCGTACACCCCGCTAGTGCCATTCATGCGGTCGCGACGGCATTGCGCGCTGCGAGGTCAAGGCAAGCGACAAAGGCCACTTGCGCGAAAAGGGCTTCGTTCCGCCTCCATCAACCGCCGCTCACGCCGGCTTCTTGCCCTCCGCCGGAGCTTCGCCACCCGCGTCCTTCGAAGTCTCGCCGCCCTTCCACTTCTGGACGTCCTTCGGGAACTTCCCGTCCTTCGAAGTCTTCGCGGCGTTCGCGGCCGTCCCCTTCAACGCCGCCTTGCCCGCCGTCATGCCCACCTTGCCGGCCGCCGCGACATCGACCTCGCCGAGGAACGGCGGCATCGGCACCAGCGGGCGACGCGGGAAGGTCGCGAGCGCCGCGCGCAGATCGGGCGGCATCTCGAATCCGGGGAACGCCGCGAGGAGCGACGCGCAGCGCGCGACCGTGCGCGCGTCCGTATCGACGAGCCGCTGCCGCCAGCGCCATCCCTCGGGCGCGCTGCGCGCGCAGCGTTCCCACGCGTCCTCGCCCTCGATCGCCTCGGCGGGCGCGAAGGCGCCGCGCCAGAGAAGCGCGTCGTGCAGGATCTCGGTGCGCTCGCGCGCGCCCGCTTCGAGAAGCGCCTCCACCGCGATCCGCGCGGGCTCGCTCGCGGCGCGCGCGGCTCCGTCGAGACCCGCGCCGCTCGCGAAGCGGCGGAGCGCGGCGTGCGCGCGCGACGGCCTCGGCAGGAGCCCCGGCGCCGCGCGCCGCGCGAGCGCCTCGAGCATCGCCGCGCGCAGTCCGTCGCCCGCGAGCGCGCCGAGGTCGTCGGCGATCGCGATGCGCATCGCCGCGGGCTCGGCGCCCGACGCGCGGCCGCTCCACGCGGGCATCATCGTGCCGTCGGCCCCGCTCGCGTAGGACTCGGCCGCCTCGAGCATGAGCGCCTCGAGGTTCGCGAGCATCGTCTCGCGCGCGCGGCGCGCGGTCTCCACCAGCTCGTCGCCGCGATCGACGATCGCCGCCTCGGCGAGCGCGCGTTCCGCCTCGTCGAGGCCGCACGACTCGAGCACCTCCATCGGGTCGATCGTCGCGAGCCGTCCGAGGCCGAGAACGGGCTCGGCGCCCGGATCGATCGCGCGCTCGGGAAGGAGACGCCGCAGTTCGAGCCGCCGCGCCGCGAGCTCGAGGCGCGGATCGTCCATCCCGACACCCGCGAGCCGCGCCGCCTCGGCAAGCACCCGCTCGTTCGCGCGGCGATCGGCGGCCTCGATCCGCGCAAGGATCGTGCGACCCTCGCGGAAGAGGTCCTTCGCCGCGCGGCGCGGATCGGGCATCGCGCCGAGGTCCTTCAGGCCGGGACCAAGCGCGGTGAGGCGCTCGAGATCGGGGGCGGTCTCGGCGATCGCCGCGGCCTGCGCGGCGAGCACCGCCTCGGCGAAGGGCGTGCGCGCATCCGACGCCTCCGCGGCTGCGCGCGACCCCGCCGGCACGCCGATCGGAAGACCGAGATCCGCCTCGAGCCTGCGGATCACGCGCGCGTCGAGCGGCAGACCCGCGAGCAGGCGCAGTTCCTTCGGTCGCTGGATGAGAAACGGATAGTCGTCGTCGAGGTTGGGTTCCGCGTCGGACTCGTCCTCGTCGTTCGCGTCCACCCGCCCCCGAGCATCGAGCGCCTCGTCGGGCGTGCGCCCGCCGTCGGCGACCGCCGCGAGTCCGTCGAGCCCCACCTCGAGCGCCGCGGGATCGTGCCGCTTGAAGAACGACTCGATCGGCTTCAACACGCCGGGAAGAGCGGAGTAGGCGTCGCGGCGCACCACCATCGACGGCGCGTCGAGCGCCTCGAGAAGGCGCGCATGCTCGGCGAGCACGCCCGCCATCACCTCGTCGAACTCCTCCTCGAGCGCGGGCTCGCGCGGCGTGCGCCGTTCGAGCGCGCGGCGCCCGATCTCGCCCGCCGCCTCGACGAGCCGCCGCGACGGCGCGAAGCCGAGGAGCGCACCGTCGAGCCGTCCCACGATGCGCGCCCGGCGCGCCTCGTCGGCGTCCGAGTCGGCGACCAGGCGGCCTTCGGCGCGAAGCGCGAGGCGGAGCCGATCGTCGATCTCGCGGTAGATCACCTCTTCGAGCCTGCGCCCGAGCGCATCGCGCGACTTGCGCAGCCGATCGGCCTCGACGCCGCGCGCCTTCCGCGCCGCCTCGTCGAGATCGGGCGCGCGCAGCTCGAGATCGAGCGCCGCGATCCGATCGCCGAGCGCGTTCGCCTCGTCGAGGTAGTCGAAGTATGCGGCCGTACGGGCGTCGGCCGCGCGTGCGGCGAGCGGCGCGAGCCGCAGGTAGGCGTCGGTCGCGGCGCGCACCACCGCATCGTCGGCGACGACCGCGCCCGGCGACGCGAACGCCTCGAGCGGCCCCGCGACGCGCGACCAGCCGTCCGACCAGCGCGCCGTCGCGCGCCAGAACGCCATGCGCGCCTCGAGCAGCGCGACGAACGGCTCCGCCCGAGGCGGCAGCGCCGCCCGCAGCTCGCCGCCGAACGCGCGCTCGCTCGCCGCGAGCCGCGCGTCGACCGCGCGCGCCGCGCGCCACTGCGCCATCGACTCGCCGCGCTCGACGCGCTTGTTCTGGACGCGCAGCCGCGCCATCGACTCGGCGAACGGCCGCCACGCGTCGCGCTCGACCTCCGCGAGCCGCGTCTCGTGCGCCGCGTAGGCCGTCTCGATCGCGGGCCACCACGCGGGGTCGAACTCCCCGCACCACGCGGCCGTCTCACGGATCTCGTCGAATCCCGGCGACGGCGCGATCCGGTCGAAGTCCGACCAGCGGTTCGCGCAGCCCGCGAGGAGAAGCGCCGCGCCAAGCATCGCGGCCACGAGCCGCACGGCGGCGCGCGCGGCTTCCGCGCACGCACGGTCGGCGTTCGTTCGGTTGGCATCCATGCGGGCGGTGTAAGCCGTCGCGCCCGACCGGTTGCGGAAATCGCCCTGCGCGCCGCCTCACACGACGATGTTCACCATCCGCTTCGGCACGACGACGACCTTCTTCACGGGCCGCCCCGCGATCGCCGCGACCACATCGGCGTGCGCGAGCGCGAGCGCCTCGATCGCCGCCGCATCGGCCGCCGCGGGCACCATCAGCCGCGCCTTGATCTTGCCCTGCACCTGGACGGGCATCTCGACCTCGTCGTCGACGAGCATCGCGGGATCGACCTCGGGCCACGCGCGCCCGAAGAGCCCGCCTCCCCGCGCCTCGCCCGCGACGCCGAGCTTCTCGGCGAGCTCGTCGGCGAAGTGCGGCGCGAACGGCGCGAGGATCGTCGCGAAGCGCAGCAGCTGGTCGCGCGTGAGCCCGCCCTTCGACGGGTCGTCGAGCCCCTGCGGCCGCGTCGCCGCGTTCACGAGCTCGATCATCGCGGCGATCGCCGTGTTGAACGAGAGCTTCTCGATGTCCTCGCCGACCTTGTGGATCGTGCGGTGCAGCATGCGCTCGAGCTTCGGGTCGGGCTCGGCGGCGGCGAGCACCTCGCCCGTCCGCTCGTCGACCGCGAGCCGCCACGCGCGCTGCAGGAAGCGGAACACGCCGACGATGTCGCGCGTGTTCCACGGCTTCGATGCCTCGAGCGGCCCCATGTACATCTCGTAGAGGCGGAAGGTGTCGGCGCCGTACTCGGCGATCACATCATCGGGATTCACCACGTTCTTCAGCGACTTCGACATCTTGGCGACGATCTGGGTCACCTTGCCGCCCGTCGCCGTCTCGACGAACTCGCCCTCCCCCACCTCGGTCACCTGGTCGGTCGGCACGAGCGAGCGGTCGGCGCGCTGGAACGCGTAGCTCGTGATGAGCCCCTGGTGGAAGAGCCGCCCGAACGGCTCGGGCGTCGAGACGACGCCGAAGTCGAAGAGCATCTTGTGCCAGAAGCGCGCGTAGAGGCAGTGAAGCACCGCGTGCTCGCTGCCGCCGACATAGAGGTCGACGCCGCCCGCGTGGCAGGTCGCGGGGTCGTACGCCTCGGGCGTGCCCGCCTTCCCCGCGCCCTTCCGATAGGAGAGCATCCAGTAGCGCTCGGCCTCGGGCGCGACGAAGTGCGCGTCGTCCTTCGGCGCGCAGTAGCGGAGGTAGTACCAGCAGCTGCCCGCCCAGCCCGGCATCGTGTTCGTCTCGCGGACGACGGGCGTCTCGGGCGCGAGCACCGCGGGATCGACGCCCGCCGCGCCCGCGGTCGTGTGCGTCCATTCGCGCGCCTTCGCGAGGGGCGGCTGCGGCGTGTCGCTCTCGATCGGCGAGTAGTCGGCGAGCGGCGGCAGCACGAGCGGCAGCGCCGCGGGCGCGACGGCATAGTGGTTGCCGTCGGCGTCGTAGACGATCGGGAACGGCTCGCCCCAGTAGCGCTGGCGCGAGAAGAGCCAGTCGCGCAGACGGTAGTTGACGCGCAGCGCGCCGATCCCCTCGCGCTCGAGCCAGGCGATGACGGCCTTCTTCGCGTCGGCGGTCGCGAGCCCGTCGAGCGAGAGGGTCGCCGCGTTCGCGCTCTGCACCGCGCGGCCCTCGCCCGCGGTCGCCGCCTCGCCCGTGAACGGCACGCCCTCGATCTCGACGACCTGCACGATCGGCAGGTCGAACGCCTTCGCGAACTCGAAGTCGCGCTCGTCGTGCGCGGGCACGGCCATGATCGCGCCCGTGCCGTAGCCCATGAGGACGTAGTCGGCGGTCCACACGGGAATGCGCGCGCCCGTCGCGGGGTTCGTCGCGAAGAGGCCCGTCGCGCAGCCCGTCTTCTCCTTCGACGCCTGGCGGTCGATGTCGGAGCGGTTCCGCGCCCACTCCGCGTACTTCGCGAGTTCGGCGTTGCCGCCGGCGATCGCCGCGGCGACGAGCGGGTGCTCGGGCGCGACGACCATGTAGGTCGCGCCGAAGAGGGTGTCGGGACGCGTCGTGAACACGGTCAGCGGCTCGTCGGCGCCCTCGACCGCGAAGCGGATCTCGGCGCCCTCGCTGCGGCCGATCCACTCGGTCTGCAGCGTGCGCGTCATGTCGGGCCAGTCGACGAGCGCGAGGTCCTCGAGCAGCCGGTCGGCGTACGCGGTGATGCGGAACATCCACTGCCGGAGCGGCATGCGCAGGACGGGGAATCCGCCGCGCTCGCTGCGGCCGTCGATGACCTCCTCGTTCGCGAGGACCGTGCCGAGCTTCGGGCACCAGTTCACCGTCTGCGTGCCGAGGTACGCGAGGCGGAAGCCGTCGAGATGCGCCTGCCGCTCGCGCCGCGTCGCCTGCGACCAGCGCTTCGCGGCGCCGTCCGCGGCCGCGATCTCCGCGTCCTCGCGCGCGAGCCGCTCCTCGAGCTCCGCGATCGGCCGCGCGGCCTTCGCCTCGGGATCGAACCACGACGCGTACGCCGTCAGCCAGATCCACTGCGTCCAGCGGTAGTAGTCGGGATCGATCGTCGCGAACTCGCGCGACCAGTCGTACATGAAGCCGAAGCGCTGCAGCTGTCGGCGGAAGTTGTCGATCGCCTTCTTCGTCGTCACCTCGGGGTGGACGCCCGTCTGGATCGCGTACTGCTCGGCGGGCAGGCCGAACGCGTCCCAGCCCATCGGATGCAGCACGTTGAAGCCGCGCGCCTTCTTGTAGCGGCAGATGATGTCGGTCGCGGTGTAGCCCTCGGGGTGCCCGACGTGGAGTCCCGCGCCCGACGGGTAGGGGAACATGTCGAGGCAGTAGAACTTCGGCCTCGACGCGTCGAAGCCCGGTTCGCCCGGATTGGGCTGGCGGTGGCCGTAGCCCTTCCCGTCGGGCCACGCGAGCCGCGCCTGCCACTTCTCCTCGACGGCGTTCGCGTACGCGGCCGTGTAGCGGTGCGGCAGGTCGTTCGATTCGGCGGGCTTCGACTCGGTGGAAGTGGGCGCGGACATGGGGGCGCGATTGTACGGGACGCGCCCCCGCCCGCCGTCAGTCGCGGTCGGGGACCTCGGCGCTGATCTTCCCGCCCTTCGAGCGGTCGAAGTGCGCGAGGTGCTTGAGCGTCTCGCCGACGAGGTAGAACGAGCCCGTCACGCAGACGAGGTCCTCGCGGCTCACCGCGCGCGTCGCCATCTCGAGCGCCTCGGGGAGCGATCGCGCGACCTGGCTCATCTTGCCCGAGCGCTCGTTGAAGAGCTTCTGCAGGTCCTCGGGATCGGCCGAGCGCGGATTGCCGGCGGCGCGCGTGAAGATCACCTTGTCGGCGCCGAGATTCACCTTGTCGATGAGGCCGGGCACGTCCTTGTCGCTGCAGCAGCCGAAGATGCAGATCATCGAGTCGTAGGGCACGTGCGCGCCCACGCAGCGCATGAGCGCGCCGACCGCCGCGGGATTGTGCGCGCCGTCGACGAGGACGCGCGGGCGGTCCCAGACGAGCTGCATGCGGCCCGGGATCGTCGTCGCCGCGAGACCCATGGTGATGCGGTCCTCGGGGCAGTCGAAGCCGACGCTCTTGAGGTGGTCGACGACGGCGAGCGCGAGGCCGCAGTTCGACGCCTGGTGCTCGCCCGGCAGCGGCACGGGAAGGTGCTCGAGCCGCGAGGTCTTCGTGTAGAGGCAGACGCGCGTGTGCGGTCCGATGTCCTCGGTCACGCAGAAGCGCGCCGAGTAGTCGATGTCCTTGTTCACGATGCGGATCGGCGCGCCCGCCTTCTCGGCGTGCTCGACGAGGACGCGCTCGATCGCGGGGTCGCTCTCGAAGATGAACGCGGGGACGTCCTTCTTGAAGATGCCCGCCTTCTCGGCGGCGATCTCCTCGACGGTCGAGCCGAGGAGCTTCGTGTGGTCGAGGTCGATCGAGGTGACGACCGACGCCTCGGGCACGATCACGTTCGTCGAGTCGAGCCGGCCGCCGAGGCCGACCTCGATCACCGCGATGTCGACCGCCTGCTCGGCGAAGTGCTTGAAGCAGACCGCGGTCAGGACCTCGAAGAAGGTCGGCTCGACCGAGGCCTTCTCCGCGGCCTTCGCGACCTGCTTCACGAGGTCGACGAAGATCGCGCGGTCGATCGCCTGGCCGTTGATCATGATCCGCTCGCGCATGTCGACGAGATGCGGGCTCGTGTAGACGCCGACCACGTAGCCGCAGCCCTGGAGCATCGACGCGATCATCGCGACGGTCGAACCCTTGCCGTTCGTGCCGCCGACATGGACGGTGCGGATCTGCCGGTGCGGGTCGCCGAGCTTCGCGAGGAGCGCCTCCATGCGGTCGAGCTTGAAGGTCTTCTCGTCGTACTTCACCGTGCGCATGCGCTCGAAGTCGGTGCGCTCGAGGAGGTATCGCACCGCCGACGCGTAGTTGCCGATGTCGGACGAGGTCTTGGGCGCGCGGCCGTCGTTCGCGCGGCCCTGGCGCATCTCGAGCGGACGCACGCTGGTCGTCTCCTCGGGGCGCGTCGCGCGCAGCCCGAGCTGGCGCGCGGGCGGCTGCTCGACGGTCGAGCGCGGGGTCGCGGCGGCGATCGCGCGACGGGTCGACTCGGCCATCGCGGGGAGGTCGGTGCGCTCGGTCTCGACGATCGGCGCGGGCTTCGCGGCGGGGGCGGCGGGCTTGCGCGCGGGCTTCGCGGTGGCCTTCGTGGCGGCCTTCGCGGTCGTCCTCTCGGTCGCCTTCGCGGAGCCCTTGCCGCGGACGGGCTCGTCCGCCGACTGCGCGGCCGACGACTTCGCCGGAGCGGGCTTCGAGGCCACGGATTTCGCTGCCTCGGGCTTGGAGGCCGGCGACTTCGTCACCTCGAGCTCGACCGCAGGCGCGGCCTCCGCGGCCTTCGCCTTCCCGACGCGCACCCCACCCTTGCCGTCGATCGCGGGAAGCCGCGACGAGGTCCCCGCGCGCAGCTCGCGCACGACCTCGTTCGCCTTCGCGGCGGCATCGGTCGAACCCTTCTTCTTGCTCGCAACGGGGTGGGAGGCGGACGCGGACGAACCAGGAACGCGCGACTTCGAGGAGCGCGCGGAGGAGGGCTTGGCCATAGACCGCCAAGGATAGCGAAACGGCCAGAAAACAGCAACTTTTTCGTCGTAACTATTGCCCTGGCAGATACTTGCAATTTCCTTCCCACGCAACTGGCTTCCGCACCCGCACCGCGGAGCGTTCCCCGATGTCGGCTACGCTCCACGCCTCATGGAACCCACGGAACGCAAGCAGGCGCTGGCCCTCGAGAGCTGGCGCGCCCTCCGCATCCTCAGCGAGTTCGTCGACGGCGTCGAGACGATGTCGAAGTATCCGCCGGGCGTCGCGGTCTTCGGCTCCGCGCGCCTCAAGCCCGAGCATCCGTCGTACATCTCGGCGACGACCTGCGGACGGCTCCTCGCCGAGAAGGGCTTCAGCGTCATCACCGGCGGCGGTCCCGGCATCATGGAGGCCGCGAACAAGGGCGCGAGCGAGGCGGGCGGCACGAGCATCGGCCTCAACATCGTGCTGCCGATGGAGCAGCACCCGAACCCGTTCCAGACCGTCGACATCGAGTTCCGCTACTTCTTCGTCCGCAAGGTGATGTTCGTGAAGTACGCGCGCGGGTTCATCATCTACCCGGGTGGCTTCGGCACGATGGACGAGCTCTTCGAGGCGCTCACGCTCATCCAGACGCTCAAGATCGTGCCGTTCCCCGTCGTCCTCGTCGGCTCGGCGTTCTGGACGCCGATGATCGAGTGGATGCGGAAGGTGCTCCTCGAGGAACACGCCACGGTGAGCCCGCAGGACTTCGACATCTTCACCGTCACCGACTCGGCCGAGGAGGCCGTGCGCATCGTGTGGGAGGCGCACATCGGGAAGCGCGTCGTCGCGCCCGAACTCCCCCGCTTCGCGACCGACGAGGAGGAGCGCGTCTCGGGCGACGGCACGCGCGGCGGACGGCGCCATCGCCGTCGTTCGGGCGGCGATTCGTGGCCTGAGAGCGCGATCTGATGGCGCGACGGCCCGAGGATCTGCCGATCTGGCGGGAGCGTGCGCGGATCCGCGGCGCGCTCGAGCGCGGAAACAGGCTCGTCCTCGTCGCCGAGACGGGCTCGGGCAAGTCGACGCAGCTGCCGAAGTTCCTCCTCGATCACGAGCGGGTCGCGGGCGATGTCGTCGTCCTCGAGCCGCGGCGGCTCGCGGCGCGCATGCTCGCGACGCGCGTCGCGAGCGAACTCGGCGACGAGGTCGGCGGGATCGCGGGCTACGAGACGCGTCACGACCGCCGCGTCGGGCGCGAGACGCGGATCCGCTTCGTCACCGACGGGCTCTTCGTGCGGCAGCTCCAGCGCGACCCGACGCTCGCGCGCGTGGGCGCGGTGGTGCTTGACGAATTCCACGAGCGCTCGGTCGCGGCCGATGTCGCGCTCGGCCTCGTGAAGCTCGCGCAGGAGTCGCGCCGCGACGACCTCCGTCTCGTCGTCACGAGCGCGACGCTCGAGGCGACGCGGCTCGAGGGGTTCCTCGGCTGCGCGACCGTCGTCGCCGAGGGGCGCGCGTTTCCCGTCGCGATCGAGCATCTCGCGCGGCCGTCGCGGGAGACGCCCTGGGACCTCGCGGGCGCGGCGATCGAGCGCGTCCTCGACGCCTACGCGCGCGGCGAGGCGGACGATCCGGGACACCTCCTCGTCTTCATGCCGGGCGCCTACGAGATCATGAAGACCTGCGAGAAGGCGAAGGTCGCGCTCGCGCGGACGGGCGTCGCCGCCGACATCCTGCCGCTTCACGGCGCGCTCCCGCCCGAGGAGCAGGACCGCGCGGTCTCGCCCGTCGACCCCGAGCGGAGGCGGCGGATCATCGTCGCGACGAATGTCGCCGAGACGAGCCTCACGATCGACGGCGTGCGCACGGTGATCGACTCGGGGCTCGCGCGCATCCACCGCTACGACGCGCTGCGCGGGATCGACACGCTGCGCGTCGAGCCCGTCTCGAAGGCGAGCGCCGCGCAGCGCGCGGGCCGCGCGGGCCGCACCGCGCCCGGGCGCGCGATCCGGCTCTGGTCGGTCGCCGAGCAGGAGCGCCGCGACGAGCACACCACGCCCGAGGTGACGCGCATCGACCTCGCGAGCGCGATCCTCGAGACGATGTCGCTCGGCGTCGACGACATCGCGGGCTTTCCGTGGCTCGACCCGCCCGACGCGACGCGGGTCGACGAGGCGATGCGCACGCTGGCGGCGCTCGGCGCGGTCGAGTCGAACGCGGGCGCGGCGCCGCGCGTGCGCCTGACCGCCACGGGCGCGGCGATGGCGCGCGTGCCCGCGCATCCGCGGCTCGCGCGCGCGCTCGTCGAGGCGGCGCGGCTTGGATGCGCCGACCGCGTCGCGCGCGTCGCCGCCGCGATCGGCGACCGCGACCCCGCCGAGGGGATGTCGCCGCATTCGCTCCTCGCCCTTCTCGAGAAGGGCGACGCGCGCAGCGACGCGCTCGCGCGCGAACGGCTCGTCGCGGCGGGCGAGCGTCGCGCGGCGCCACGCGACGCCGACCGGCTCGCGCTGCGCGAGGCGGTGCTCTCGGCCGCGCAGCTCGCGCGCGCGGCGGACGGCGCGGGTCGCGGGCGCGGGGATCGCGGGAACACCGGAACCGGTCCGACGAACGACGAGCCCAACCTCGATCCGAACCACGATCCCAACCTCGCCCCCAACCTCGATCTCGACCTCGCCCTCGCCACCGGCTTCGCCGACCGCATCGCCTTCAAGCCCGAGCGCGAGCGGCCCTTCGTCACCCTCGCGGGACGGCGCAAGGTCGAGCTCGCGAAGGAATCGCTCGCGACCGAAGCGGGCTTCCTCCTCGCGCTCGAGGTGCGCGAGTCGGGGCCCGATCACGACCGCCTCGTCTCGATCCCCGTGGCGCACCCCGTCCCGCGCGCGGTCGTCGAACTCGTGCGGCCCGAGGCGTTCTCCACGCGCCGCGCGACCATGTGGAACAGGGAGCACCGCGCCGTCGAGGTCGCCGACGAGGAGCTCTTCCTCGACGCGGTCGTCGCGCGCAAGGCGCGGCCCGCGCAGCCGTCGGCCGAGGTCGAGCGCGAACTCGTCGCGCGCATCAAGTCGGGCGAGATCCGCCTCGATGGCTGGGAGGAGCACTGCGATCCGTGGATCGCGCGCGTGCGCGCGGTGCGCGGATGGTTCCCCGACAAGGGCCTCATCGCCTACGACGACGAGGAGCTCGACGTCATCCGCACCGAGCTCGCCGCGGGCTGCGTGCGCGCGCGCGAGGTCGAGGCGAAGGCGGCGATCGACGCCCTGCGCAGCGCGCTCTCATGGGAGGAGACGCAGTTCGTCGAGAAGATGGCCCCCGCGTCGATCGCGCTTCCGAACGGCCGCCGCATGAAGGTCGAGTACGCGGAGGGCGCCCCGCCCCGCGGCCGCGCGAAGATCCAGGACTTCTACGGCCTCGACGAGACGCCGAAGGTCGCGGGCGGCCGGGTGCCGCTCGTCGTCGAGATCCTCGGCCCCAACTTCCGCCCGCTCCAGGTCACCCAGGACCTCGCCAACTTCTGGAAGGTCCTCTACCCCGAGATGCGCAACGAGCTCCGGCGGCGCTATCCGCGGCATGAGTGGCGGTGAGGGGAACAATGCCGCGTACAGGTGGCGAGCGCAAGGACACGGGGTCGATGCGACCTGCCGAGGATGGATCCCGTCACTGCGATGGATCCTCGCCAGTCGCGGCCTGCTCATCGGACTTGAACCGCTCGGCGGACTCGCGCAGCGCGTTCGCCGCTTCGACTGCTTCCCGCTCCGCGCTCCCGTGTCCCTGGAGTCCGCGCAGGCGCGCGACGACTTCCATGCCGTCCGCGCACCGGAAGAGCGTCGTCGAGTCGAGAGCCTCCT
>JBJOHC010000242.1:0-4622 GCA_046047955.1 Planctomycetota bacterium | reverse complement strand
TCGTTCCCCGCGTCGGTCGGCCATGCGACACGCGTCGCCATCGTCTCCGCGGGCGCCTTCGCAGGCGCGCCGACGCGCGGCTCGGGCACGAGCACGAACCGCTGCGCGGCCGATGCCATGGCCCCCTGCGGCTTTGGATCGGCGGCGCGCGACTCGCGCCGATCGGAGATGCGCGTCGCGGCCTCGACCGCGCGCTCGTTGGCCGCCGCGGCCGTGCGCTCGGCGACCTCTCCGCGTCCGCCCGCCCCACTCGCGGGCGCGCCCTGCTGGCGCGCCTCCTGCGCGGGCCGAGACTCCCGCTCGATCCGCTCGAACTTGATCGCCATCGCCTGCGCGAGGCGCCGCGTGCGCTCGCGTTCGACCTCCATGTCGAGGACGGGCTCGGGCGTCGGAACACCACCCGCGCGAAGCCCCTCCACCGCCGAGGCACCGGGCGCCTCCGAAGCCCCATTCCGACGCGCGGCGGTCGCATACGCGCCGACCGCCGCGGCGCGGGCCGAGGACGGGCGCGGTGCGGCCACGGGCTCCAGCGGTGCGGCCGGTGCCTTCGCCTCGGCGGGCATCTCGGCGGCGCGTCCCGCGGTGATCTCGACGACGGTGCGCTTCCGGAAGCCGAGGAAACCGCCGCGCTCGAAGGTGCGCGTGTGCAGGATGACCGCGTCGTCGCCGAGGTCGCGCTTCACGAACGCGATCGCTTCGGGCATCGACCAGGCCTGGTAGGTCTTGAGCTTCACGGACAGCCCTCCTGGCTCAGGGATGCGCGACGCACCCCGAACGGCACACGCGGCGGATCCCGCCCGGGATCCGTCGCCGCCGCCCCGCGCCCTCGGCATCCTGCCTCGGTGGCTCACGCGGGCGACCGCTTCGCGCATGACGCGCGTCATCTCTCACAATCGCCCGCAACCCCCCGTCGTTTCGCGAAGATCGCCTCAGGCGGCGCCCGTCCGCACGCTGGCGGAACCGGTCGGAACCTGCACGAGCCCCACGCTTTCAACGTCGGTGCCTCGGACCACTTCGTTGTACCCGAGGACCGCGACATCCGCAATATGCGGTTCGAGGAGCTGGCGCACCTGCGCCCGGACCGACGGCGACGCGAGGACGACGATCCGACGCCCCGCTTCGGCGAGCGGTCGCGCCGACTCGCTGACGGCACGCGCGATCCGGTTGGCGAGCGCGGGCGGGATGGTGAAGGTGGTCCCCGACGCCGAGCGGTCGATGTACCCCGACACCACATCCTCGAGCGCGGGATCCATGGTCACGCAGCGGAGGCGGGCCCGGCCGTTCTCGTCGAGCTCGGCGAACTGCGCGCAGATCGCCCGGCGCAGGCCGTTCCGGACGTACTCGACGAGGACATCGTGGTCCTTCGTGTGCGGGATCCACTCGGCGAGCGTCTCGAGGATCGTCTCGAGGTCGCGGATCGCGACGCGCTCGCGAAGAAGGGCCTGGAGGATCTTCTGGACATCGCTCGGCTTCACCACGCCGGGCACGAGGTCCTCGACGAGCTTCGGCGACTTCTGCTTGAGCTGCGCGAGGAGGTTCGACACCTCCTCGCGGGTGAGGAGCTCGTCCGCGTGCGAACGGACGAGTTCGGAGAGATGGGTCGAGAGGACGCTCGTCGCGTCGACGACCGTCCAGTTCGCCGTTTCCGCGCGCTCGCGCTGGTGGGGCTCGATCCAGATGGCGTCGAGGCCGAACGCGGGCTCGCGGGTCTCGATCCCCTCGAGGCGGCCGCTCGCGAGTCCCGCGTCCATCGCGAGGAGGAGCTGCGGATGCACCGCGCCCGCGCCGACGACGGCGCCGCGGATCTTCACGCGGTACTCGCTCGGGTCGAACTGCATGTTGTCGCGGATCCGCACCGAGGGCATCACGAAGCCGAGCTCGCTCGCGAGCTGCCGCCGCAGCCCCGAGATCCGCTCGAGGAGGTCGCCGCCGCGCGACGCGTCGACCATGCCGACGAGCCCGTATCCGAGCTCGAGCTCGAGCGTGTCGACGGTCAGCAGCTCCTCGACCTTCGGCGGCTCGACGGGCTTGCGTGCGGCCTCGTCGCGGGCGACGCGCTCGGCGAACTCGCCCTTCTTGCGCGACTGCCAGCGCATCGCGAAGGCGAGACCCGCGAGCGAGCCGCCCGCGAGCATGAGGGGCACCGTCGGAAGCGGCGTGAAGGAGAGGAGGAAGAGGAACCCGCCGATCAGGTAGAGCGCCGCCGGCTGCGAGGCGAGCTGCGCGGGAATCTCCTCGCCCACCGTCCGGCCGCCGCCCGCGCGGGCGACGATCAGACCCGAGGCGATGGCGACGAGGAACGCGGGCAGCTGCGAGGCGAGGCCGTCGCCGATCGCGAGCAGCATGAACGACTTCATCGCCTCGGCCGCGCTCCAGCCGAGCTGGAACTTCGCGATGGCGAACCCGCCGACCACGTTGATGAGCGTGATGACGATGCCCGCGATCGCGTCGCCGCGCACGAACTTCGACGCACCGTCCATCGCGCCGTAGAAGTCGGCCTCGCGCGAGATCTCCTCGCGGCGGGCGCGCGCCTCCTTCTCGTCGATCGCGCCGGCCGAGAGGTCGGCGTCGATCGCCATCTGCTTGCCGGGCATCGCGTCGAGGGTGAACCGCGCGGCGACCTCGCTCATGCGCGTCGCGCCCTTCGTGATCACCATGAACTGGACGACCACGAGGATGATGAAGATGATCGCGCCGACGACCGCGTTCGATCCCGCGACGAAGTCGGCGAACGCCTGGATCACATGGCCCGCCGCCGCGCCCGCGACCGCGGGGTCCTTCGACTCGATCGAGAGGATGAGGCGCGTCGTCGCCACGTTGAGGACGAGGCGAAGGAGCGTCGTTCCGAGGAGAAGCGCGGGAAACACGCTGAAATCGAGCGGCTTCCGCATGTAGATCGTCGTCATCAGGACGATCGCCGCCACGCCGATGTTGAGGCAGATCAGGATGTCGAGGATCGGCGACGGCAGCGGCACGACGAGGACGCCGACGAGCGCGAGGAAGCTCACCGGCACGATCAGGTGGCGGTGGCGCGCGACCGCGTGGAAGATCGCGGGAATTCCGTCGGAGGTGGCGCTGGCGGCTGCGGGCATGGGTGCTTCCTAGACGGCCGTCAGGCGACGGCCTTCCCCTTCAGTCGGTAGACGTAGGCGAGGATCTCGGCGACCGCCTTGTAGTGGTCGGCGGGGATCTCCTGCCCGACCTTCGCGTTCGCGTAGAGGGCGCGGGCGAGCGGCTTGCGCTCGACGATCGGGATGCCGTGGCGCCCCGCGATCTGCCGGATGCGGAACGCGAGGTGGTCGGCGCCCATGGCGACGATGCGGGGCGCCGCCATCGTCGCGGGGTCGTACTGGATGGCGACCGAGATGTGCTCGGGATTCGTGACGACGACATCCGCCTTCGGAACCGCCGCCTGCAGCCGCTGCGACGCGAGCTGCCGCGCGATCTGCATGCGGCGGCGCTTGACCTCGGGATCGCCGTCGGAGTCCTTCCACTCGTCCTTCACCTGCTGCTTGGTCATGCGCAGGTCCTTCTCGTGCTTGATGCGCTGGACGAGGTAGTCGGCGAGTCCGAGGAGAAGGAGCGCCACGCCCGCCTGGATGCCGAGCGTGAGGCCGATCGAGCCGATCTCCTCGAAGCCGCGCAGCGCGCCGAACTCGGGCAGCGCGACGATCGTCGGAAGGACCGCCGTCGCGACGACGAACGCGACCCACGCGACGAGCGCGACCTTCACCACGTCCATCGCGGTCTTGATCGCGCCGCGCGCGCCGAAGACGCGGCCGAATCCCTTGATCGGGTCGAGGCGCTCGAGCTTCGGCTCGATCGCCTTCGTGGAGACGAGGAAGCCCACCTGCCAGAGGTGCGCGAGGAGCGCGATTCCGATGGCGGCGGCGGCGATCGGAAGCGCGGCGAGCGCCGACTCCCAGGTCGTCGCGACGATCAGTTCGTCGAGTTCGCCGACCGAGAGCCCGCTCGCGAGCGTGCCCGCCGAGAGCGACTTCTCGAGCATCGAGGCGAGCGACGCGAGGAACGGCTGCATCCCCGACGCGAGGACGAGGATCGCGCCGAGAAGGAGGATCGCGCTCGCCGCGTCGGTCGAACGGGCGATGTTGCCCTCCTCGCGCGCCTCGCGGCGGCGCTTGGGGGTGGCCTCTTCGGTGCGTTCGCCGAGATCGTCCGCCATCGCGCCTCCTACTGCCCCGCCCCGGTCGCGGCGAGCAGCGCCTCGATCGAGCCGGTGGTGCCGTCGACGATCGCCTCGTCGATCGCGGCGAGCGACGCGACGAGGACACCGAGGCCGACGACGATGCGGACGGGGAAGCCGACCGAGAGCACGTTGAGCTGGGGCACGCTCCGCGAGAGGTAGCCCATCACGACGGTCTCGAGGCAGACGATGGCGAGGAGGGGCGCCGCGACGCGGAGTCCGAGTTCGAACGCGGACGACACCGCCCCGACGAGGACCGCCGCCGCGGTCGTCGAGCCGCCGCCGAAGAGGAGCGCCGGCAGGTCGCCCGCCGGGAGCGAGGTGAAGCTCGCCGCCGTCGCCGCGACCATCGACTCGAGTCCGCCGAGGGCGAGGAAGGTCGCGAGCGCGAGGAAGAAGAGGATCTGCTCGAGCGCGT
>JBJOHC010000241.1:0-21549 GCA_046047955.1 Planctomycetota bacterium | reverse complement strand
CCGAAGCGATTCGGCGAGAGCATCGCGAGATCGATCGAAGGCCTCTCGCCCGCGACGACCTCGGCCATCGCCTTGCCGGTGACGGGGCCGAGCGTCATGCCCATCATCGCGTGACCCGTCGCGACGAAGAGCCCGGGCTTCGCGGCGACGCCGCCGATCACCGGCATGCCGTCCGAGGTGCATGGCCGGTAGCCCGCCCATTCGCCCGACGGGACCAGCCGGTCGAGTCCGCGGATGTAGGGGCGCGAACCCTTTACGAGCATCTCGAGCCGCTCGCGCATCCAGGGCTCGCCGAGCGGGCCGATCTCGAGAGTTCCGGCGAGCCGGAGCTGGCGCCGCTCGCCGGACGCCATCGGCGTGATCGCGACGAAGGTCTCGTGCAGCACCATGCCCGTCGACGGAAGCGCGGGCGCGTCGGCGTCGGGCAGGTCGAACTGGAGGTGGTAGCCGCGCGCGCCCTGCATCGGGATGCGCACGCCCGAAAGCCGCGCGAGCGCGTCGCTCCAGACGCCCGCGGCGAGGACGACGGCGTCGGCCTCGATCGTCTCGCCCGTCGCGAGCTCGACGCCCGTCGTCGTCCCGGAGGGCGCGTGGCGGATGCGCGCGACCGTCGCGTCGAAGCGCGTCGCGACGCCGTACCGCGCGAGCGCGCGCACGAGCCCCGCGATGAGGTCGTGCGGCGCGCAGTGGGCGCTGTCCTTCATGTGGATCGCGCCCGCGACGCCGTCGGTGAAGCACGGATCGCGGCGGCGGAGGGCGTCGCCCTCGAGGCGCTCCCAGCGGTAGCCGAAGCGCTCGAGATCTCGCGCCTCCTTCTCGGCGTGCGCCATGTTCGCGGGCTCGCGGACGACGTCGAGCCAGCCGTCGCGCGCGTAGTCGCAGGCGATCTCCTCGGTCGCGAGGATCTCCTCGAGGACCTCGAGCGTCTTCCAGCCCATGTCGCAGAGGACATCCATCGCGCGCGCGAGATGCGCGGCGTTGCAGTGGCGGTGGAAGTTCCAGAGCCAGGACACGAGCTCGCCATCGAGCCGCGGTCGGATGTAGAGGGGCGCGGTGCGCGAGAACATCCAGCGCAGACCCTTCCACGAGACGCCCGGTCGCGTGAGCGGGTAGTGGCCGATCGAGAGGAGTCCCGCGTTGCCGCCGCTCGCGCCATCGCCGACGGCGCGCGGCGGCTCGCGGTCGAGGACGGTGACGCGGAACCCGCGGCGCGCGAGCTGCCACGCCGTCGACGCGCCGACGATGCCGGCACCGACCACGACCACGTGCTTCGACCGGCCCGAGGGCTCGCTTGCGTGCATGGGCGGGGAGGATAGCGGCGGCATCCGCGAAAAAAACGCGCGGGCGGAGCCGAGGCTCCGCCCGCGCGGTCTGGTTCGGGTGGCGTCGCGCGAGCGCGGGACGGGGCGTCAGGCCTTCTTGCCCGCGGCCTCGTAGGTCGCGAGGGTCGCCTTCATCTCCTCGCGCATGGCGCCCTCGGGCGCCTTCTCGATCGCGGTCTTCTGGATCTCGATCGCCTTCGCGACATTCCCCATGAGGAAGTGGACGCGGGCGTGCGTGTCGAGGATGGCGCCGTCGTCGCCGTCGGTGAGCTCGACCGCGCGGCGGATCGCCTTCTCGGCGAGGGCGAGGTTGCGCTCGGCGAGATCCTGGTCGGGATCGACGATGAACCAGGCGAGCTGGTTGAGCGCCATCGCGTTGTCCTTCGCGTTCGCGAAGATCTCCTCGCCGACCGCCCAGGCCTCGGCGGGGGCCTTCATCTGGTTCGCGAGCACCTGGAAGAGCTGCATGCGCAGCGCGTCGGTCGGCGCCGCCTCGAGCGCCGCACGGAGCGCCTTCACCACGTTCGTGTAGTCGCCCGACTGGCGCGCGTCGCGCATCGCCATCGAGATCCCGCGCTGGAGTTCGCGCGCGGCGCGCTCGGTGGCGGCCTGCTTCGCGGCCTCCTCGACGTTCCAGGTGCCGGCGACGACCGCCTCGAGCGGCTTGTCCATCGACATCGGGTGGCCGATCCAGGCGATCGTGCCCTCGCGGTCGACGATGAAGGAGCAGGGGATGCCGCTCTGACCGGCGGCCTCCATCCACGGACGGCTCATCTTCGCGCGGTCGCCGACGTAGGCGACGCGGTAGCCCATGGTGTCGCCCTTGTTCTCGACGAAGGCGCGGACCTTCTCGATCTTCGCCTCCTCGCTCTCGCCGCGCTCGCTCGCGGCCATGCTCACGATGCGCACCTCGGGGTGCTTGCGCTGGAGCTCGGAGAGGTGCGGCATCGCGGTGATGCACGGGCCGCACCAGGTCGCCCAGAACTCGATGACATGGACATGGCCCTTCTCGATCGCGTCGAGCTTGTCGCCCTTGATCCACGCGTCGTACTGGAGGGCGGGCGCGGCGTCGCCGGGGGCGATGCGCTTCACTTCGGAGGCGTTCGGCGCGGTCTGCGCGGGGGCCTTCGCGGCCTGGACGGGAGTCGCGGGGATGACGCGACCGGCCTTGCCGGCGGGCGCCGAATCCTGCGGGAGCGCGAGGGCGAGAAGGAGCGCGAGGGGAAGCGTCGTGGGCATGCGTGGGACCTCGAGGGGGCCGGGGTGCGGTTGCGGAATGCGCGGGTCGCCGCGCCGATCCTGCGGATGCTACCAACGCGACGATGCACCGTCGTCGCGGACGGTGCCCGAGCCGAGCGGACGATTTCCAGGGGGCGTGGACGATTTCCGGGCTGCGTGGACGATCCCCGAGCCGTGCGGACGATCCCCGAGCTGCGCGGACGCGGGGCGCGATCCGCTCAGCGCAGCGCCGCGTCGACCGTGTTCCGCAGGAGCATCGCGACCGTCATGGGGCCGACGCCCCCGGGAACGGGGCTGATCCAGCCCGCGACCTCGCGGACCGCGTCGAAGTCGACATCGCCGACGGTCATCGACTTCCCGTCGGGCGACTTCACGCGGTTGATGCCGACATCGATGACGACGGCGCCCGGCTTCACCATGTCGGCCGTGATGAGGCCGGGGACGCCCGCCGCGGCGACGAGGACATCGGCGGTCCGCGTGAGCGCGGCGAGGTCCTTCGTGAACTTGTTCGTCGAGATCACGGTCGCCTCGGCGCGCATGAGGAGGACCGCGATCGGCTTGCCCACGATGTTCGACGCGCCCACGATCACGCAGCGCGAGCCGCGGAGCTCGACGCCCGTCGACTCGATCATCTCGACCGAGGCGAGCGCGGTGCAGGGGACGAGGCTGCGGCGTCCGTAGACGACGTTGCCGATGTTCGCGGGGTTGACGCCCTCGACATCCTTCTCGGGATGGATGAGCGCCTGGATGCGCTCGTGATCGACGCCCGCCGGGAGCGGCAGATGCATCATGATGGCGCGGACCTCCTCCTCGCTGTTGAGAAGGAGGATGCGGCCGGCGATGTCGTCGTACGCGGCGCCGTCGGGCAGCCGGTGCAGGCGGTAGTCGATGCCGACCGCGGCGCAGGTCTTCGCCTGGTTCTCCGCGTAGATCGCGGCCGCGCGGTCGCCGCCGACGAGGACGGCGTCGAGACGGACGGGGTGCTGCGACGCGGCGATGCGCGCGACGATCGACTCGCGCACCGCGGCGCTGAGCGCGCGGCCGTCGACGAGGGTCGCGCTCATCGCGCGCCCCCCGTGGCTCCCGTGGCTCCCGTGACTCCCGTGACTCTGGTGGCGGCGAATGGCGGGAGATCGAGCCGCGCGAGCGCCTCGCGGTAGCGTTCGAGCGTCGCCGCGACGACCTCGGCGGGAAGCTCGGGTCCGGGGGCCTCCTTGTTCCACGCGCCGCGCGCGACGAGGTCGAGGAGGTGGTTCCGCACGAACTGCTTGTCGAAGCTCGGCTGGTCGCGGCCCGCGGCGTAGCCGTCGAGCGGCCAGTAGCGCGAGCTGTCGGGGGTGAGCACCTCGTCGACGAGGAGGAGTTCGTCGGTCGGTTCGCCGTCGGCGCCGAGCGCGAAGCCGAACTCGAACTTCGTGTCGGCGAGGATGACGCCGCGCTCGAGCGCGTAGGCCGCCGCCGCCGAGTAGATCGCGAGGGTGAGCGCGCGCAGGCGCTCCATCAGCGGCAGGCCGACGAGTTCCGCGGCGCGCTCGAAGGAGATGTTCTCGTCGTGGCCGACCTCGGCCTTCGTCGCGGGGGTGAAGATCGGCGCGGGCAGGCGGTCGCACTGCGAGAGTCCCGCGGGGAGCGGGATGCCGCAGACGGTGCCCGACGCGCGGTACTCGTTCCAGCCGCTGCCCGCGAGGTAGCCGCGGGCGACGCACTCGATCGGCACGACGCGCGCCGCGCGGCAGACCGTGGTGCGGCCCGCGAGGAGCGAGCGGTCGTCGGCGGAGAGCCCGGCGATCTCCGAGAGGTCGGTGCCGATCACATGATCGCCCACGAGTCCGAGTCCGCGGAGGAAGCCGAACCAGCCGAGGCTCATCTCGGTGAGCAGGCGCCCCTTGCCGGGGACGGGGGTGGGCATCACGACATCGAAGGCGCTGATCCGGTCGGTGGCGACGATGAGGAGCGGACTCGCGGGTGCCTCGGCCGTGCGGTAGACGTCGCGCACCTTGCCCTCGCGCCGCCCGGGCAGTGCGAGTGCGGTTCGGAAGACGGGCGGCGAAGTCTCCGCGGAAAGGTCGGAACTCGTGGGTGGCATCGCGGGGCAGGGTACACTCGCGGGGCGTCCGTCGAGGCGGTGCGGCGCACGGCGGCGGATCGCCGTGCGTGCGTCGGGAGCGTCGCGAGGAATGTCGCGAGCCACGTCTTCAGCGACGTCGCGAGCGGCCTCGCGCGAGGCGTCTTGCACGGCGGTTCCGGCGAGCGCTTCGCCGGTCGCTTCAGGTTCCCGTCGGTCGTTCCACAGCCCGCTCCAAGCCCGAATCCCGACCTCCGTTCCCGCACCACCGCACCACCGCACGAGCCCCCGAGACGAGAATCCCGTGCTCCGCTTCCGAGTCCATGATCCCCGCGGTCCGCTTGCATCCGGCCCGCTGCCCGCAGGGGCCGGCGTCGCGGTGTCGTCGTGGGATCTTCGTTCGGCGTACCTCGTCGGCGCCGACGGAAGGCCGGCGCGCGGAGAGATCGTGCAGGCGGGTTCCGAGATCGTCTGCCGGCCCGAGGGTGACCAGCCCGTGGGGCTCGCGCTTCTCGTCGAGGCGGGCGAGGCGGGGCGACTCGTCCTGCGCACCTGCTTCCTGCCGCCGCGCGCGGAGCCGTACGAACTCTTCCTCGAGATCGCGCGCTGGCTGATCAAGCAGTGGGTCGAGGAATGCGAGCAGTGGCAGATGTGGCGCCCGGCGCTGTCGGGCGAGTCGCTCGAGCGCTGGGAGAAGGCGCGCGAGGTCTTCCGTGCGGCGCTCGCGGCCCCGGCCGGGATCGAGAAGGAGGCGCTCGCCTGCGCGTCGATCGTCGAGGGGATCCGCGCGTGCGAGGGGCTCGCCGTCCGCTACGCCGACTACGTGCTGCCGCACCGCGCGCGGCGGCGCGCGCCGAGCGCGATTCTGCTCGGCGTCTGCATCGATCCCGCGGCGCCGCCGACGCCCGCGGCGACCGCGGTCGCCGCGCGCTTCGACGCGGTCGCGATCCGGACGCCGTGGCGACTGATCGAGCGCGCGCCCGGCAAGCGCGACCACCGCGCGGTCGACGCGTGGGTCGAGTGGTGCCGCTCCGCGAGGAAGCCCTTCGTCCTCGGACCGCTCGCCGATTTCGGCACCACCGACGGCGCGCCGAACGCGCTGCCCGACCATGTCCTCGCCGTGCGCCGCGACGCGACGAAGTTCCGCGAGTTCGTCTGGCGCCACGTGCGCGAACTCGCCGAGCGGTACGCGGGCGCCACCGCGCTCTTCCTCGCCTCGAGCGGCGCGAACAGCGCGGGCTGGCACGAGGAGGGCGTCGACCGCATGGTCGACCTCACGCGCATCTCGGTGGGAGCGGTGCGTGATGCGGCGCGGCAGGCGAAGGTGCTCGTCGAACTGCGCAGCCCGGGTGCCGAGAGCTGGCGCGGCGTGCGCGGCACCGCATGGCCGATGGCGTTCGTGCGCCGGCTCGCGCAGGAGTCGCTCGGTCTCGCGGCCCTCGGCGTGCGGATCGAGCAGGGGGGCGGCGCCGATCCCGTCCGCGACCTGATGTCGGTCGCGGGGATGATCGACGCGTTCAACGGCGCGGAGTTCCCCGTCTTCGTCACGGGCTTCGGCATTCCGAGCGCCGGACCCGCCGACGAGATCGCGCGGACGCGCGGCTACTGGCACACCGTCCCCGGCGCCACGCGCGGGAGCGATCCCGCGACGCAGCGCGAGTGGGGAAGCGCGGTCCTCCGCATGGCGCTCGCGCGGACCTTCATCGAGGGTGCGTGGTGGTCGCGGCTGCAGGACGCGCAGGGCGCGTCCGACGGCGTGCTCGACGAGGCCGGACGCCCGAAGCCCGCGCTCGAGGCGCTCTTCGAAGTGCGCGCGCGCATCCTCGCCGCGCGCCGGGCGGTGGGGAGCGCGGGGGCATGAGCCGCGTGCATCCCGTCCTGACGCCGGCCGCGGTGACGGCGGGTGCGGGACTCGTGATCGGGCTGACGCTCCTCCGGATGGATGCGTTCGCATTCGCGTCCGCCGCGTCCGCCACGGGCGCGGGGGCGCGCGTGCCACGCGCGCGTCCGACCTTCGTGCCCGCGGCGCATCGGATCGACCTCGAGACGGCCCCGTCCGCCGAGCTCGCGCTCCTGCCCGAAGTCGGGCCGGGGATGGCGGCGGCGATCGTCGCCGATCGGGCGGTGCGTGGGCCGTTCGGCCGAGTCGACGCGCTCGCGCGGGTCGCGGGCGTCGGCCGCGTGCGGATCGAGGCGATCCGCCCGTTCGCGCGGGCGGGAGAGATCGGGCGCGCCGCGTCGGACGCGCATGTCGATCACGCGGATGAAGAGGGTGCTCGCGTCGACGGGCCCGCGCGCGAGACGGAGGCCCGCGACCGACGCGGGTCGACCGGCCGATGACGCGCCCCGATCGATCGCCGGCGTCGGCGGACGCCCGCGGCGTCGCGCCGTCCGCTCCCGCCGCCACCGCGTCGGCGCGGGACGCGCTCCACGCCATCGAGCGCGCGCTCGACGAACTCGCCGTCCAACCCGCGCTCGCGCGCGGCGGTGCGAGCGCCTTCGAGGGTTCCGCGGGATGCGTCCCGTCGATCGTCGCCGCGGCCGCGGTGCGTCGGATCGCGGCCGAAGCCGCGCCGTCCGCCGGCGCCGCGGGGCCGTCGCCCACGCTCCCCGTCCTCGAGATCGTCGCGCACCTCGACGAGGCCGACGACACCGTCGAGGAACTCCGCGCGCTCGGCGTCGAGGCCGAGCTCTTTCCCGCGCTCGAGGTGCTGCCCGGCGAGACGCAGCCGAGCGCCGAACTCGTCGCGGCACGGCTCGGCGTCGTGCGCAGGCTCGTCGAGGGCGACGCGCCCGCGGCGATCGTCGCGCCGATCGCCGCGCTCATGCAGTCGGTGCCCGAACCCGCGCGTCTCGGGCACCTCTCCCGCGTCCTCCGCGAGGGCGGTTCCGCGAAGACGACCGAACTCGTCGCGTGGCTCGTCGAGGGCGGCTTCCGCCGCGTCGACGCCGTCGAGTCGCCGGGCGAGGTCGCGGTCCGCGGCGGCATCGTCGATCTCTGCCTGCCTGGCGGACAGGCGGTGCGCCTCGACTTCTTCGGCGACGAGATCGAGCGCATCTTCGAGATCGACCTCGCGACGCAGGCGAGCGACCGGCGGATCGGAAAGGTCGAGGTCGTCGCGGTCGCGCTCGACGCGCTCCTCGGCGACGAGAAGTCGGGCGCGGGCGTCGTGCCGTTCGCGTCGCTCCTGCCGCGCGGCTCCGTCGTCGTCCTCTCGGAGATGTCGGAGATCCTCGAGCAGGCGCGCGCCTACTGGGACCGCGTGCGCGACGCGCGCGGCGTCTACGGACCTCCCGCGACCCTCACCGCGCTCGCGAAGGGTGCGCGCGCCGTCCTCGAGCTCCACGCCTTCGGAAAGGCGGGCGCGCCCGCGGGCCACCTCGGCGCGCGCAGCCTGCCCGTCTTCCCCGAGGACACGCTCCAGTCGGCGGGCGAGTTCACCGCGCTCGCGGCGGGTCGGCGCGCGATCGTCCTCTGCGAGAACGAGGGCGAGCGCGCGCGGGTGAGCGAACTCCTCGCGATGCACGGTCCCGTCGACGCGATCGCCCGCCCGATCGCGGCGATCTCGCGCGGGTTCCTCCTCGATCCCCGCGAGGGGAAGGGGGCGCCCGCGGTGGTCGCGACCGCATCCGAACTCCTTCACCGCGCGCCCGTCCGCCGGCGCGGCCGCACCCTCGCGGGCGGCCGCGCGAAGGACGCGTTCCTCACCTTCGAGCCCGGCGACTACGTCGTCCACCGCGAGCACGGGATCGCGCGCTTCGCGGGGCTCGAGATGGTCGCGCAGGACGGTGCGGGCGCGGGTGCGGGTGCGGGCGCGGGCGCCGACCGCGCCGATCAGGAGTTCCTCGCCCTCGAGTTCGACGGCGGCGCGCGCATCCTCGTGCCCGCCTCGCGCATCGAGCTCGTCCAGCGCTACGTCGGCTCGGGTGGCGCGCGGCCGAAGCTCTCGACGCTCGGTGGGCGGCGCTGGCGCAAGGCGAAGGAGGAGGCCGAGGAATCCGCGCGCGACTTCGCGGCCGAGCTCCTCCGCATCCAGGCCGCGCGCGCGGCGACGGCTGGCATCGCCTTCCCCGAGGACAGCGAGTGGCAGACGCAGTTCGAGTCGCAGTTCCCCTACGAGGAGACCGACGACCAGCTCGCCGCGATCGCCGCCTCGAAGCGCGACATGCAGCGCGCGCGGCCGATGGACCGCCTCATCTGCGGCGACGTCGGCTTCGGGAAGACCGAGGTCGCGATCCGCGCCGCGTTCAAGGCGGTCGACGCGGGGAAGCAGGTCGCCGTCCTCGTGCCGACGACCGTCCTCTGCGAGCAGCACGAGCGGAGCTTCCGCGAGCGCTTCCGCGGCTATCCCTTCCGCGTCGAGAGCGTGAGCCGCTTCAAGACCGACGCCGAGGCGCGCGCCACGCTCGAGGCGCTCGCCGCGGGGAAGGTCGATGTCGTCATCGGCACGCACCGGCTGCTTTCGAAGGACGTGGTCTTCAAGGACCTCGGCCTCGTCGTCGTCGACGAGGAGCAGCGCTTCGGCGTCGAGCACAAGCAGCGGCTCCTCGAGTTCCGAGTGACGGCCGACGTGCTGACGCTCTCGGCGACACCGATCCCGCGCACGCTGCACATGTCGATGCTCGGCCTGCGCGACATCAGCTCGCTCACGACGGCACCCGCCGACCGCCGCGCGATCGTCACCGAGGTGATCCCCTACAACGAGCGGCGCATCGGGCAGGCGGTCCTCCGCGAGCTCGCGCGCGAGGGGCAGGTCTTCTTCGTCCACAACCGCGTGAACGACCTGCAGTCGGTCGCCGACGACCTGCAGCGCCTCGCGCCCGGCGCGCGCATCGTCACGGGCCACGGCCAGATGGCGCCGAAGGAGCTCGAGGACGCCATGCTGCGCTTCATGCGGCGAGAGGCGGACATCCTCGTCTCGACGACGATCATCGAGTCGGGCATCGACATCCCGACCGCGAACACGATGATCATCAACAACGCGCACATGTTCGGCCTCGCCGAGCTCCACCAGCTGCGCGGGCGCGTCGGACGCTGGAAGCACCGCGCGTACTGCTATCTCGTCCTGCCGAAGGACCGGCCCGTACGCGACGAGGCGATGCGGCGCCTGCATGCGGTCGAGGAGTTCTCGATGCTCGGCGCGGGGTTCCGCATCGCGATGCGCGACCTCGAGATCCGCGGCGCGGGCAACATCCTCGGCGCCGAGCAGAGCGGCCACATCGCGGCGGTCGGCTACGAGATGTACTGCCATCTCCTCGAGCACGCGGTCGCGGGACTGCGCAACGAAGTGAAGGTCTCGCCGCTCGACACGGTCATCGACATCGGGATCGTCGGGAGCGTGCCGAAGGGGTGGATCCCGAGCGACGCGCGCCGCATGGAGGCCTACCGGCGCATCGGCCAGGCCGACACCCTCGAGGCGCTCGAGGCGGTCGCGCGCGATCTTGCGAGCGCATACGGCGAGCCGCCCGCGGCGACGAAGCGCCTCCTCGAGGTCGCCGAGATCCGCCTGCGCGCCGCGACGCTCGGCGTGCGCGCCCTCGTCCGCAAGGACCAGGACGTGATCTTCCGGACGACGCGGCCGCGCGAGCTCGAGCGGCTCTTCGCGGGCGTGCAGGGTGCGGTGCGCGTCGTCGGAGGCGTCGACGAATCGGGCGTCGCCGAGGTCTTCTTCCGACCGCCGAAGGCCTTCCTCGAGCCGGCGTCCCTCGTCGCGGTTCTGCGGAAGCGCCTCGCGATCGGACGATGAAGGTGCGCGCGGGGGAGTGCCTTCCCACCTCGCTCCGCACCCTCCACGAGACGACCCGTTCCCGCTAGCATCCGCGCCGCGGGTGGAACCCGCCGACGGCCCGATGCCCACCGATCCCACCGATGCACCGCCCGACCGGGATCACCCGTCGGGCCACGACGGCAGAGGACCGCTCGACTCCCACGCCGCCTCCGACCTCATGCGGCACGGAACCGATCCGACGATGGACCGAAGGATGGACCCCATGACCACGCTCTCCGCATTCCGCCGCGACGTTCTCCCGCAGACCCGACGCTCGATCACGCACAAGTTCGCGATCTCCGGGCACGAGGGCTACCTCACGATCGGTCTCTTCGAGGACGATCGTCCGGGCGAGATCTTCATCAAGATGTCGAAGGAGGGATCGACCCTTTCGGGCCTGATCCAGGGCTTCTGCCGCGCCTTCAGCCTCTGCCTCCAGCACGGTCTCGGCGTGAACGAGGCGTGCGAGCGCTTCCGCGGGATGCGCTTCGAGCCGATGGGTCCGACCTCGAACCCCGAGATCCCCGAGTGTTCGAGCATCCTCGACTACGTGGCGCGCTACCTGCAGAACCGCTTCTGCTGATCGCGGGCCTCGTGCGGGCCGTGGGCGGCGAGTCGCGCGCAACCCCGCGCGCAACCCCGAGCACGACCCGCGCCAGCGACACGGCCCGACGCGCCGCACGCGATCGAGATGGAATGAAGAACGACGCCCCGGCGGAACCGGGGCGTCGTTTCGTTTCTGCTTCGAGGCGTCCGATCGTGCGATCGGGCAGCCGTGTGCCTCAGTCGCGGCGGCGACGGCCACCGCCGGCGGCCATCTCGGCGGCGTCCTCGGCCTCGGAGGCCTCGATGGCCTTCTCGGCGGCTTCCTGCGCGGCCTTCTCGGCCTCGAGGAGCTCGAGCGCGCGGTCGGCCGCGACCTCGATCGCGATGTCGACGCGCAGATCCTTGTCGAACTGGATCGTGCAGGTGTACGAGCCGATGCGGCGGAACGGCTGCGTCTGGCGCACCGCGCGGATGTCGACGGGGTAGCCCGCGCCGATGAGCGCGTCGGCGATGTCGCGCTGACCGATCGAGCCGTAGAGGACGCCCTGGTCGTTGCAGCTGCGGACGAGCTTGATGGAGACGCCCTCGAGCTTCGCGATGGTCTCCTCGCGGAGGGCGCGCTGCGCGGCGAGTTCGGCGAGCGCCTTCGCGCGCGCTTCCTTCAGGGCCTCGACCTTCTCGGCGGTGGGGTGTTCGGCGAGGGCGTGCGGCAGCAGGTAGTTGCGCGCGTAGCCCGCGCGCACCTCGACGATGTCGCCGACGATGCCGAGGTTCTCGACGTTGCGGAGGAGGAGGAGTTCGACTGGCTTGGCCATGGGTCGCTGTCCTGGAGCCCGAGGCTCCGTGAGTTAGGACGCAGGGCGGCGCACACGGCCGCCGTCGTCCAACGAATGGCGAGCCGAGCAGTATGGCGGAAACGCGCGTCGAAGGGAAGGGGCGGAGGCGCGGCGCGGGTCCGCGGAAAAAGTTGGCGTAGAACTGTCGCGCGTCGTCGGGTTGCCGCGGAACCCTGATAGAATCCGAACATCGTGCCCGCGGTATCGTGCCACGCACGCCGCGGCGACCGTGTCGCGCGCATGTGCGAAGCGGGGGTGAAGACAGCGGGCCGAGAGGCGGTCGCCTCGCCTGATCGACGGAGTTCGGCTCCGTCGGCCGGGTCGATCGCGGCGGGCGCCCGAACGGGCCGCAACGGATGCATGCAGGGGCCACGCCCCGAGGAGATGAACGATGGCGAGCTACAACAAGGTCCTTCTCATGGGCAACATCACCCGCGATCTGCAGCTCAAGCACACCGCGGGCAACCAGGCGGTCGTCGAGATCGGGCTCGCGGTGAACCGCCGCTACCGCACGAAGGACGGCCAGGATCGCGAGGAGACGACCTTCGTCGACTGCGAGTGCTGGGGACCGCGCGCCGAGGTCATCGCCAAGTACTTCTCGAAGGGTAAGCCGATCTTCATCGAGGGTCGTCTGAAGCTCGACACCTGGGAGGACAAGGACGGCCAGAAGCGCTCGAAGATGCGCGTTGTCGTCGACGATTTCCAGTTCGTCGAGTCGCGCGGCGGCGGTGGTGGATCCGGCGGCGGCGGCGGCGGTGGCGGCGGCTACTCGAACGACGAGGGCTACACCCCGTCGCGCTCGGGCGGCGGTTCCCGCGGCGGCCACTCGGGCATCGGCGAAGAGGAGATTCCGTTCTGAGAACGGGCTCACGCGTTCGAGCAGCCGTTCAATCTCCGATCGCGCGGGCCTGACTGGAATCGGGCTGGTGGTGCCATGTCCTCCGTCCACGACCGTCCTCCGTCCACGACCGATGGAGTGCGGGTCGGTGGTGCGGGGCGGTTGAGCGCGTGCCGTCTGAAGAGGCTCCAGCCGGCGACCGCCATCGAGGCGTTTCTGGAAGGAATGCGGGTGTCGGCGATCCGAGCCGCAGATCCCGTGGCTCGTGCGCGAAGACAGGTTTTGAACGCGAAGGCAGGGTTTCAAGGCGAAAGTAGGGGTCGAAAACGAAGGCAGGCTGCCCGCGAACGCGGGCAGCCTGCTCGTTCGTGCCGTGCGACGCGCGGCGTCGCACGCTTGGCGCGTTCACTCCGACGCGCTGGCCGCATCGTCCGACGACGGCGCGGTGACGGTCTCGGCGACGGCGACCGGCTCCGCGGGCTGCTCGGCGCGGAGCTTGATCTCGTCGGCGAGCTGCTGGCGACCCTCGACCGCGAGCATCTGCTCTTCGGTGAGGTGGTCGGCGCGCGTGATCATCGAGCGGAGGAGCCGCTCGCTGAGACGGCAGTCGCGCTCGATCGAGGCGAGCTTCGATGCGTCGCAGCGGAAGTAGCAGAGGAAGTAGACGCCGCGCTTGTTGCCCTTGATGTCGTAGGCGAGGCGGCGCTCGTCCCACTTGCAGAAGCTGACGATCGAGGCGTCGCCCTTCCCGAGGATCTCGGTGACGTGGTCGACGGCGGACTGCAGGTCCGCCGAGACGGTCTGCGGGAAGAGGAACATGCCTTCGTAGGCGTTGATGCGGGTTTCAGCCATGGTGTGGTCCTGTCTTCGAATGCTGACTGGCAGCGTGGGTTGGGATTCGTGTCCTGCGGTGTCTGATCTCGTGACGTCCTCAGTCGCCCCGAGGGGGCGGCGGGCCGTCCGTGCGCGCCGGCGGAGGCGGTGGCTTCGTCGGCTTCGCGTCCTTCGCGGCCTTGCCATCGTCGGCACGGCGGTTGAAGCGGTTCATCGCCTCGGTCGTGCCCCGTCCGATCCAGCAGAGCGCGGCGTCGACCGACTGCGCGAGCGCATCGTCGACGAGCGGCTGCTGGTCCTCGCGGAAGCGGCCGAGCACGTAGTCCCGCTGCGGGATCCGCCCTGGAGGATCGATGCCGATCCTGCAGCGCGGATAGCGGTTCGTGCCGAGCTTGACCTCGATGTCCGCGAGTCCGTTGTGTCCGCCGGCGCTGCCCTCGCCGCGGATCCGGATCGATCCGCAGGGAAGGGCGATGTCGTCGACGACCACGAGGAGGTCGCTCGTCGGGTCGAGCTTGTAGAACCGGATCGCCTCCGCGACCGAGGTTCCCGAGAGGTTCATGTAGGTCATGGGCTTGAGAAGGAGGACCTTCTCGCCAGCCCATTCGCCGTCGACGGAAAGCCCCTGGAAGCGGGCCTTCGCGGGCGACGAGCCGTCGGAAACGCGGCGCGCAAGGCGATCGATGCAGTCGAACCCCACGTTGTGGCGGGTCCGCTGGTACTCGAGTCCTGGGTTGCCGAGACCGACGACGAGCTTCATGTTCCTTCGGAGACTCCTTCTGGCGTGCTGTGGAGGATGGGGCGCGTCACTTCTTCTCGGTGGCCTCGGCCGCGGTCTCGTCCGCGCCATCCCCACCCTTGAGGTTCTGGATGCGCGCGATGACGGCATGCGGATCGCCGGCGAGCGCGAGGCCCGCGCCGAGCGCGATGTCGCTCACGGTGAAGGTCTCGGAGGTCATCGTCGTGAGGTCCGCGCGGATGTGATCGGGAATGTCGCGCACCTTGCAGCGGATCGAGAGGTCGCTGAGTTCGTGCACCACGACGACGCCCGACTTCTTCGCGGCCGCGGGCTCGCCGAAGAACTCGATGCTCACCATGACCTCGACCTCCTCCTCGAGGTTGACGCGCGTGAGGTCCATGTGGATCACGTTGTCGCCGAGGAAGCCGAACTGCAGGTCCTTGACGAGGCAGGTCTCGGTGCCCTTGCCCTCGATCTCGAGGTTGAGGACGTGGAGGCCCTTCTTGAGGGCGCCGAGCGTGGTGTGCTCGTCGACGTGGATCGAAAGCGGCTCGCTGCCGTGGCCGTAGATGACGGCGGGCAGACGGCCCGCCGAGCGGAGGCGCTTCGAGTAGCGGCTGCCGACGCGCTCGCGCGTCGAGGCCTGGATGGTGGGGACTTCCTTCGACATGTGATTGGACTCCGAAACTGAAGTGATGTGAAACGGTCTGGAACGGAAGCCGCGCGGGCGCGGGCACCGGCGCGTCAGCGCTTGGTGCCGCCCGCGTGGCGGAAGAGGGCGGAGATCGACTGGTCGTGATGGATGCGGTGGATCGCCTCGCCGAGGAGCGGCGCCACCGTGAGGACCTCGAGCTTCGGTTCGAGCGGGCGCGTGCGGGCGCCGCAGGGAATCGTGTCGGTCACGACGACCTTCGAGATCGGGCTCTCCATGAGGCGCTCCATCGCGAGTCCGACGAGGACCGGATGGGTGCAGGCGGCGATCACGTCCTTCGCGCCGCGCTCGACGACGAGCCGCGCCGCCTCGCAGACGGTGCCCGCGGTCGAGATCATGTCGTCGAACATCAGGACCGTGCGGCCCTCGACGTCGCCGATGAGGTTCTTGACGACGACCTTCGAGCCCGACTGCCGCCGCTTGTCGATGATCGCGAGGTCGCACTCGAGGATGTTCGCGAACATGTTCGCGACCTTCACGTTGCCCACGTCGGGCGACACCACCACGATCTCGCCGAGCGACGCGCGCGCGGCGAGGAAGTGGTCGGCGAAGACGGGGGCCGCGGTCACGTGGTCGACGGGGATGTCGAAGAATCCCTGGATCTGCGCGGCGTGGAGGTCCATGCAGAGGACGCGGTCGATGCCCGCGGCGACGATGAGGTTCGCGACGAGCTTCGCGGTGATGGGGACGCGGCCCTCGTCCTTGCGGTCCTGCCGCGCGTAGCCGTAGTAGGGGATCACCGCGGTGATCCGCTTCGCGCTCGCGCGCCGCAGGCAGTCGATGAAGACGAGGAGCTCCATCAGGTTGTCGTTGACGGGCTCGCAGGTCGAGAGGACCACGTAGACGTCGCGGCCACGCACGTCCTCGTCGACCTTGACGATCGTCTCGCCGTCGGGAAAGCGCGTGATGCTGCCGGCGCCCGGCGGCAGGTCGAGGTGCGCGCAGATGCCCGCGGCGAGGTCGCGCGTGCCCGAGCCGGCGAAGATCTTGAGGTGGTCGCGGTCCGACGAACTCATCGCGTGCCTCCGGCGAGCCGGGCGCGCAGGATCGCGTCGACCTCGGCGAGCTGTGCGGGATCGTTGATCGAGAGGATGTCCTCGGGCGGCACCGCGTCGACGGCGGCGACCGTCAGGCCGTCGCCGCGCAGGATCGCGAAGACGTCGGTGAGGTAGTACTCGCGGCTCGCGTTGGCGTTCCCGACGCGCGCGAGCGCCGAGAGGAGCGCGTCGGTGCGGAAGCAGTAGTAGCTCGGGTTCACCTCGCGGATCGCGAGTTCGTCGGGCGTCGCGTCCTTCTGCTCGACGATGCGGGCGAGCCGGCCGTCGGCGCCGCGGACGATGCGACCGTAGCCCTTCGGGTCGGGAATGACGCTGGTCGCGAGCGTCGCCGCCGCCTGCTCGCGGCGATGGAGGTCGAGGAGCGTCGCGAGGGTCTCGGCGCGGATCAGGGGGCCGTCGCCGCAGAGGATGAAGGCGTCGGCGCTCGCGGCGAGCGGCTCGATCGCGGGACGCGCCATCATGACCGCGTGCCCCGTGCCGAGCTGCTCGGACTGGAGCGCGAAGTCGACATCCGTCGCACCCGCGAACTCCGCCTTCACGAGATCGGCGCCGTGGCCGACGACGAGGACGATCCGCGTCGCGCCCGCCGCGCGCGCCGCGTCGACGACCCAGTGGACCATCGGACGCCCCGCGACGGGATGCATCACCTTCGGAAGATCCGACTGCATGCGCGTCCCCTTGCCGGCGGCGAGGACGACGGCGACGAGGTCGCGGGCGGACGGCGTGGCGGAAGTCGTGCGCTCGGTGGTGGTGCTGTCGGCGGTCATGGCGCGTTGCGCCCGGACACCGCATGCGACCGATCGTTCGGGGGCGACCCGCCCCGGAGCTGGCCCGCTTGGATTCGAACCAAGACTAAATGGACCAAAACCACTTGTGCTACCTTTACACCACGGGCCAATGCGCGGAGCGCGATCGGGTTGGCGCGGCTTCGGAGCGCCGACGCGCGAGAACGCGGGTCGGCTTCGGGTCGACTGTCGGAAGACGATCGGGAGGAATGGCGGGTTCGGGCTTCCTTGCTTCGTGATGCCTGCGCGGGGCGCGGGCGGGGAACTCTCGACGATGCGCGCGCCACCGTGGCGCCCGCCCGCGGCGAGGTCCCTGTCGAAGCCCTGCGGGCGACGAAGCGGAAGCCTGTCCGCGGCCAATCCTCCGAGGCTGGGGCACCGGCGAGGCCGCGTGGGTGCTCCATGCGAGGCCTGCGCGTGCAGTCCTCGACGGCCCATCTGGGGAGGGTCGGGCACGATAGCGGAACCCGTCGGGTGAAGCAACGGATCGGGGGAAGCGACGATCGGGCGACGTGACGGTCGGGTGAACCGACGGATCCAGGCGCGGGAGGAGACAGTCGACCGGGAGGCCGTCGGCTTCTCGGACACCGAGGGCGTGGCAGGACGCCCCCCGTGCGGTTCCGCCGCGCCTCGACCGGGCCTCGGCCGCGCCTCCGCCGCGCCTCGACCGCGTCTCGACCGCGTCTCCGCGGACCCGACGGGCAGGGGCGGCGCACGCCACGCGAGGCAGTCCTCCCCGCGAGGTCGTCGCGCCGTCGACTCGCGAGGGCTCGACGCTCCCGCCACCCATCGACCGGGCGGAATCGAATCCGCGTGGATCGCTAGGCTCCACCCCCATGCAGACGCCGCTCGCCACCTCCACCACGCTCGTCTCGTTCGACCCCGCCACGGGGGCAGCCATCGGCGAGGTCGCCGTGACGCCCGTCGCCGACATTCCCGCGATCGTCGCGCGCGCCCGCGCGGCGCAGCGCGCCTGGGGAGCGCGCACCCACGCCGAGCGCGCCGATCTGCTCCGGCCCGCGGCCGCGCGGCTCAAGGCCGAGGCGCGGCGACTCGGCGAACTCGCCTCGCGCGAGATGGGGAAGCCGCTTCCCGAGGCGATCGGCGAAGCGAACTACTGCGGGCAGGGGCTCGAGGGCGAACTCGACGAGATCGTCGCGGCGCTCGCCGACACCGTGCGCGAGGACGCGCGCACGCGCAGCGTTCTCCGCCATGCGCCGCTCGGCGTCTGCGCGGCGGTCACGCCGTGGAACTTCCCGCTCCTCATGCCGCACCAGTCGGTGATTCCCGCGCTCGTCGCGGGCAACGCCGTCATCCTCAAGCCGAGCGAGGAGACGACGCTCGTCGCGCTCGCCTACGCCGAGATCCTGCGGGAATGCCTGCCCGAGGACGTCCTCCAGACCGTCGTCGGCGACGGGGCGCAGGGGCGGGCGCTCGTCCTCGCGGGAGTCGATCTCGTCGTCTTCACGGGCTCGCGCGAGACGGGGCAGCGGATCCTCGCCGACGCGGGGCCGTCGCTCACGCGCGTCATCCTCGAGCTCGGAGGCAAGGACGCGCTCGTCGTCCTCGACGACGCCGACCTCGACGCCGCGGCGGCCTTCGCCGCGCGCAACAGCTTCCGGAATGCGGGGCAGGTCTGCGTCAGCACCGAGCGGATCTACGCCGACCGTCGCATCCACGACGCCTTCGTCGCGAAACTCGCGGAAAAGGCGGCGAATCTGCGTATCGGCGCGCCGTCCGAGGCGGGCGTCTCGGTCGGTCCGATGGTGCACGGACGGCAGAAGGCGAAGGTCGTCGCGCAGATCGAGGGCGCGCTCGCCGCGGGTGCGCGCGTCGTCGGCGAGGGGCCCGTCGCCGAGGGGAACTTCGTCCGTCCCACGATCCTCGTCGGCGTCGATCACACGATGGAGATCATGCGGGAGGAGACCTTCGGCCCCGTCGCCTGCGTGCAGGCGTTCGACACCGTCGACGAGGCGGTTCGGCTCGCGAACGACTCGCCGTTCGGTCTCGGTGGGGCGGTCTTCGGCGGCGATCTCGCGCGCGCCGAGGCGGTCGCCGCGCGCATCGAGACGGGCATGATCGGCGTGAACCAGGGCTGCGGCGGCGCGGATGGCTGCCCGTGGGTGGGCGTGAAGCACTCGGGCTACGGGTTCCACTCGGGACCCGAGGGACACCGGCAGTTCGCGCAGATGCGCGTCCTCTCGCGCCCGAAGTGAGTCCTCCGCGCACACGCCACGACGATGTTCCACCATGTCGCCATCGCCCGCCGCTTCGATGTCGAGTCGCTCGTCTCGGCCTACGCGCACGGGCTCTTCGCGATGGGCGACGAGGACGGCGTCGTCCACTGGATCGCGAGCGATCCGCGCTTCGTCCTCCCCGTGGGCGGGCTGCGCGTCCCGAAGTCGCTCGCGCGGCTGGCACGGCGGAATCCCTTCGAACTCCGCGTCGACACCGCCTTCCGCCGCGTGATGGAGCACTGCGCGGTCGACCGCGGCGGCGACAATCTCAACTGGATCACGCCGCGCATGATCGAGGTCTACACCGAGGCGCACCGTCTCGGCTTCGCCCACTCGGTCGAGGCGTGGCAGGGCGGTGTCCTCGTCGGCGGCCTCTACGGGGTCGCGATCGGGGGGGCGTTCTTCGGCGAAAGCATGTTCACGCGGCGCGATCTCGGGATCTCGAACGCATCGAAGATCTGCCTCCTCGAGCTCGACCGGCGCCTCGCGCTCGCGGGCTACACCCTCCTCGACAGCCAGGAGGCCAACCCGCACATGCGGCAATTCGGTGGCGAAGAGATGTCCTTCGAGCGCTACCAGGAGCGGCTGGTCGAGGCGATCTCGGACGACGGAAGTCGCCTTCCCGCCTGGAGTTGAGGCGGGGGCGGGGCGGCGTGCCCGCTGGCGGCGAGCCCTCGCGCCGCGGCGAGTCGTGCCAAGAAAGTGCAAATATCGGCGAAGTCGCTTGCCTCGATCCGTGATCGGACTAGATTCCCCCTCGGAGAGACGGAACACAGGGGAGTCGGTGTGCCCATGGCGCATCGGCTCGACACCCTCGTTTGTTCCGTCCGAACTCGTCCAGTTCGGATTGGAGAGAAGGATTTGGGGCTGTCGTGGCGTCCACGGCGGCGGTTCGGTCCCTTCATTCCGGAGAGAGTCATGTCCCGCACTGTCCTTGCATGTGGCGCGCTTGCCGCGACCATCGCCTCGGCCGCCTCGGCCGATGTCGTCGTCCTCACGGGCGAGAATGTCTTCGATCTCTTCGCCGCGAACGCGGGCGTCGGAACGGTCACCGAGACCTTCGACGCCTTCAGCGGCTTCTACAACGACCCGCTCGCGGGCTCGACCGGCGCCATCAACTGGACGGCCTCGGCGACCGGCGGCCTCTTCGCCGATTCGGGCGTGATGTCGACGAACCAAGCCAATGTCTCGCTCAGCTTCTCCTTCGAGGCGGGCGCGGTGCAGGGCGTCGGCGGCACGATGTTCGCGACCGACATCAACTTCAACGTCATCCCCGCGGTCATCTACATCAGCCTCGCGGACGGCACCTCGTACGCGGGCTATGTGACCTCGGCGTCGCAGTTCGTCGGCTTCTTCTCGACGGACAGCTCGATCGTCGGCATGACGATCCAGGCCCAGTCGCTCGTCGGTGCGAACGTGTACCCGTCGGTCGACACGCTGAAGTTCGCGGTCCCCGCGCCGGGTGCGCTCGCGCTCCTCGGCCTCGCGGGCGCCACGGGTCTTCGCCGCCGCCGCTGACGACGGAGCGGCCCGATCGGGTCCCTCACCGGAAGTTCGGACCAACCCCGCGCGTTGCGCGGGGTTGGTCTTCTTTTTCCGGTGGAACCCGGTGGGGCATGACGGAAGGTCCGCGTCATGTCAGAGTCGCATGAATGCGGGTCTCCACGGGAATTGCGACTTGCACTTCGGTGGAATGGCGGCAGTTTCTGCGCGGAGCGAGGGAGTACAGGGAGCCATGCGCGATCGCGCCTGGTGGTTCCCGTGCTTCGGCTGTCCCCGATGGCACTGGACGGGAGTGAAGGAGTGAAAGAGGTCCGTCGCGACGATCGCGACGGAGGTTCAGCAGTTCATCCTGGAGAGAGTCATGTCACGCGTTGCTGTTTGCGCTACCGGCGTCCTTGTCGCCGCGATCTCCGCCTCCACCTCGGCGGGCGTCGTCGTCGTCACGGGCGAAAACGTCTTCGATCTCTTCGCCGCGAATGCGGGCGTCGGAACGGTCACCGAGACCTTCGATGCCTTCGGCGGCTTCTACAACGACCCGCTCGCGGGCTCGACCGGCGTCGTCGACTGGACGGCCTCGGCCACCGGCGGCCTCTTCGCCGACTCGGGCATGATGTCGACGAACAACGCCAACGTCTCGCTCAGCTTCTCCTTCGAGGAGGGCGTGGTGCAGGGCGTCGGCGGCACGATGTTCGCGACCGACATCAACTTCAACGTCATCCCCGCGGTGATCTACATCAGCCTCGCGGACGGCACCTCCTACGCGGGCTACATCACCTCGGCCGAGCAGTTCGTCGGGTTCTTCTCGACCGACAGCTCGATCGTCGGCATGACGATCCAGGCCCAGTCGCTCGTCGGCGCGAACGTCTTCCCGACGGTCGACACGCTGAAGTTCGCGGCGATCCCCGCCCCGGGCGCGCTCGCGCTCCTCGGCCTCGCCGGCGTCGCGGGCGTCCGCGGCCGCCGTCGCTGATCGCAGTCCATTCCTGGCACATCCAAAGCCGACCGGCCCCGCACACGCGGGGCCGGTCGCGCTTTGGCGCATCGCTTGACCGTGACCATGGCGGACG
>JBJOHC010000240.1:0-5663 GCA_046047955.1 Planctomycetota bacterium | reverse complement strand
TGCGGTCGCATCGCGGGTATCCTCGCCCCATGAGCGATCCGTCGTCCGTCCACCGCGCGTCCGGCGGAACGCCGCCCGCGATCCGTCTCGGCGCCGAGCGCGAGGCCGATCAGGCGTGGATCTGGCACGCGTCGATCGACGCGCCGGAGGGCTCGACGCTGCACGAACTGCGGCTCTCCTGGGCCGACTACAACGTCTTCTGCCCCGACGGCGCGCGCACGCCATCGGACGTCGGCCGCGCGGTGCTCGCCTTCTTCGCGCGCCATCGCGCGGAATTCCCGCTGCGCGAGCGCCTCGACGCCGCGATGGCGCGCATGCGCTTCCCCTTCGCCGACCGCGACATCGCGGAACTCCTCGCGGGCTGACCTTCAGCGGCGCGCGCGCTCCCAGATCTCGACGGCGCCGTGGCCCCAGTCGGCCCAGCCCTCGAGACGGTGCGTGCGGTCGAACGCGCGGTCGAGGACCGCAAGCACCTCGGGCGCGAGCCGATCGGGATAGAGGACGACGACGAACCGTGGTTCGTCGCGCGCGATCGTGGCGGCGAGGGCGTCGCCGAGGAAGCCCGTCGGAGCGGCCTCGAACCCGAGCTGCAGGGCGTAGAAGCCGACCGCGTTGTCGGGAAGTCCGATGGTGGCGACGGCGTCGTCGGGCGCGCGGAGCGCCGACACGACCTCGACCGCCTCGCGGATCGGCTGCTTCGTCCGGTAGAAGGCGAGCGACGCGAGCGAGTCGACGAGGAGGAGGGCGACGACGCCCGCGCGCCACGCGCGCGTCGGGAATGCGTCGAGCGCGAATGCGACCGCGACGAGCCCGATCGGCAGCGCGAAGAGCGTGAACCGCGCGTAGGTCCACGAGCCGAGGAGCGGCGGAAGCGCGAGCGCGAGGACGAACGCGAGCGCGAAGGGCGCGAGAACGCCGCGCGCCCGCCGCGCGCCCTCGTCGCGCGCGCGCGCGACGATCGCGGCGCCCGCGGGCGCGAGCGCCGTCAGAACGGGTGCGGGCGTGCGGAACCACCGGCTCCACGAGAGCGCGAGCCCCGTGAGCGTCTCGTAGCCCTCGCGCGAGAGGACGCCCGGCTGTCCGGCGGCGGTGCGCGCGTAGTCGCCGCGCGTCGCGAGGACGTCGCCGAGGAGTGGCGACAGCGGCATCGCCGCGAGGACCCCCGCGAGAAGCGCCGCGACCGCGAGGCGCCGGTCGCGCACGAGACCGACGACGCCCGCCGCGAACGGCAGGAGGATCGCGACCGGATGCGCCCATGCCGCGAACGCGCACGCGATCGCGAAGATCGCGTGATCGCCGCACGAGCCCGTGCGCCGCGCGCGCGCGAGCGCCGCCGCCGCGACGGTCGCGCCGAGGATCACGAACGCGTAGCCGCGCGCCTCGGCGCTCTCGAGGACCGCGAGCGGCGCGACCGCCGCGACGAGCGCGAGCGCGTTCCCGAGCCGTGCGTCGCGCAGCGCGGCGCCGAGCGCGAACGCGGCGGGAATCGTGGCGACGCCCGCGAGGATCGCCGGCAGGCGCACGACGAGTTCGTCGATCGAGCCGAAGCAGGCGACCGACGCCCAGACCGCGAGCGTCATCGGCACATGGTTCGTCGGCACCGCGTACGAACCGAACGCGACGCCGGGCCCCTCGAGCGCGAAGGAGAGAAGCGCGGAGATCTCGTCGTACCAGAGCCCCTGCGAGGCGAGCGCGATGCGGAGGACCGCGCCGACCACGATGGATCCGAGGAGTTCGAGCGAGGCCGCCCTCGTCTCGGGCCACCATGGCGGCCCGCCGCGCGCGGCGTCGTTCGGGTGAAGGCGGCACGCACGCCCGAGCCACCAGACGAGAAGGGGAATCGCGACCGCACCCGCGGCGAGCGCCACGCGGAGGAACTCCGCGCCGCGCACCGTTGCCTCGGGGATCGCGCCCCCGAGCCGCGCGACGCGCTGCGGATGCGCGAACGCCTCGGCGAAGGTCGCGGTCGGAACGAGTGCGAGCCCCGCGCACGCGACCCCTGCCACGCATGCCGCCGCAAGCAGCGGGTCGCGGCGCATCGGCGTGCGTGCGTCGGGGGGCGTCACCGCTTCACTCCTTCGCGTCCTCCGGCTCCTCGATCGAATCGGGAATCGGCGACTCGATCGAGCCCGCGTTGAGGCGCACCGCGATCGTGCTCGAGAGGATCGGGATCGCGTGCAGCACCTCGGTGTGGACGAACGGCAGGAAGAGCAGCGCGCCGACGCGCGCCGCCGTCGAGATCGCGAAGACGAGCTGGTAGGTCTCGTGCGTCGGCGCCGCGCCGAGGAGCGCCGCGCCCGCGAGTCCGCCCGCCGCCATCGCGAGCGAGTTCAGGAAGTAGAACCCGCTCATGATGCTCGTCCGCTCGCGCGAGGGAATCGTCTCGAGGAAGAGGAGGAAGGTCGCGAGTTCCCACGCGCCCTGCGCGACGCCGCTCACCGCCTGGATCGCGAACATCCCTGGCACGCTCGAGACGAAGATCCACGGCAGCACCATCAGCGCCGTCCCGAGCGCGCCGAGCGCGAGCAGGCTGCGCGCGCCGCGCGTCTTCGCGTACGCGCCGAGGAAGGGGAGCATCGCGCTCTTCGCGGCGAAGCCCGTCGCGATCAGCCCGAGGTAGAGGATCGGCGAGACGCCGAGATCGCGGATGAGGAACGGGTTGAGGAACGGCTGTCCCGCCTGCACCGCGACCTGCATCACGAGCATGAGTGCGACGAGACGCGCGTCGGCGCGGTGCCAGAAGCGCGCGAGGAAGTGCCAGAGCGGGACATGCGTGTGCTCGGGCCACTCGCATGGATCGCGCTGGCGGCGGAGGAAGGGAATGCTCGACGCGCGCGCGAGCGCCGCGAGGGCGAAGAGCGCCGCGAATCCCCAGAGTTCCCAGCGCGTGCCGTGCGTCGGCTGCAGGATCGCCGCCGACACGACGATGCCGGCGAGGATCGTCGCCTGGCAGAGTCGGCTGCGGATCCCGAAGTAGCGCGCGCGGATCGGCGCGGGCATCGTCAGCCCGATCCAGGTGTTCCACACGCCGCCCGCGCCGAGCGCGCTCGTCCAGTAGACGCCCGCGACGAGGAAGAGGACCCACATCGGAAGGCTGCCGAGGATCGCGCCGACGATCATCGGCACGAAGCTCAGCGCCTGCAGCGTCGCGCAGCCGCGGATCCACCGCGAGGGGCTGCCGACGCGCGCCGCGAGCGCGGGCGCGAAGAGCTGCGCCGTCGCGCCGACGAGCGGCGGCACCGCCGCGATCAGTCCGCTCGTCTTGTCGCTCGACCCGAGCGCGAGCGCGAACGCCGCGAAGTAGGTCTCGCCCGTTCCCACCATGAACGAGTAGGTCATCCCGTCGCCGGTGCAGGCGTGGAGATCGCGTCGAAGTGGGGAGGGCGTGCGGCGCATCCGTGCGGTGCGCGGCGGTGCGCGCGAGCCGGGGAGCGTAGCACTCCGCGCGTGGGGCGCATGGCGTGGCGTTCCAGGTGCGGGCCGCCGCGCCGTGCCATGCGCGCGCCGACCCTACTCGCCCGCCTTCGGCAGGATTACCCGCGGATATCCGTTGATCGCGCGATGGACGAAGTCGGGCGCGAGCACCACGAGGTTGTTGTCCTTCACCTGGATCGAGGCCCACTGACCCTTCACGAAGATCGGTCCGATCCTCGGATCGAGGTTCAGGGTCGCGCCGGTGTTCGGCGTGCTCCGCCCCGTCGACTTGCCTCTTCCGGAGGCGGGCGGCGCGGGCGTCGTGTGCTGGCTCGGCCGGATGCGGCCGCCGGCGTCCTCGACCACGGGCGGTGGCGGCGCGAGGAACGCGTCGGGCTCGCAATGCGAGATGATCATGCGGACGAGTTCCCCGGCGTTCTCGTCGGAGTCGCGGCGGTTGTAGCTCTCGCCGCCGTCCTGCGGGCGGTAGTCGGGCGGATCGAGCGTGAGGTCGGCCGTCTCGTGGACCTCGGTGCGGCGTGCGTCGTCTCGCGCGAGATGGGCCTTCGGCCCGACCTCGACCATCCCGTTGTGGATCTGCCAGGTGGCGTTCGGACCCGCGAAGGCGAGGATCGCCTCGAGCGCCGCGACGCCCGTGACGCCCTTCAGCACGAGGTCGATCTCGAGTTCGCCGTCGATGCCGGGGCGGTCGACGACGCCACGCGGATCGAGCCGGAACGCGAGCATGTTGAGTCCGAGCTCGCGCCGCAGCGCACGGAGCGTCTCCCACACCGTCGCCTCCTCCACCTCGAGGTCGACGCGCGCCGAGAGGAGCCGGCCAAGTTGGGCGAGCCCGAGTTCGTATGTGCCCTCGGGGTCGCGCGAGTCGGCGGGGCGGGTCTCGGTCCAGACATGCCGGATGTCGATGAAGCCGATGTCCCGCTCGGCCGCGCGCGGTGCAGGGGCGGCGGGACGTTCCGCGCGCGGCGCGGGCGCGGTGGCTGGCGTGGACGGCGCGACGTCGTCGGGCTGTGGGCCCGGACGCGGAATCGCCTGTCCGCTCGCGCCCGCGGTCGCGAGCCCGATCGAGGTCAGGATGGACGCAAGTGACGCAGGGACAGCGCGGCGTCGGATCGGATGGACCATGACGCACCCCCTTCGTGGCCGCGGCGTGGCCGCAGTCGGATTCAGTTGCCGATGCCGGTTCCGCCGACCGCGCCCTCGACGGGCACGCCGCGGAACTTCACATTGTCGACGATCGAGAAGCCGGTGGTGAAGGTCACGTAGCGGCGCGACGCATCGGCGTCGGCCTGGCTGATCGACTTGCCCGCGGCGCCCGGCTCGCGCGAGGTGCGCGGACGCTTCGGCGCGAACGGGTATCCGTCGATCTGACGATGCACGAAGTCGGGGGCGCGGACGATGAGGACGCCCTGGTAGTAGCGCATCGTGGCCCAGTCGCCGCCGTTGTCGCTCCAGGCGTCGGGCTCGCACTGCTCGCGGATGATGTCCATGAGCTGGTCGGCCTTCTCCTCCTCGCTCGGGCGCTCGGGGTCGTCGCCGGGGTCGCCGATGATGCCACCGCCGCCGCCACCACCACCCATGCCGCCGCCGCCCATGCCGCCGCCGCCGCCGCCGAAGCCGCCGCCTCCGCCGCCGAATCCACCACCGCCGCCACCCATGCCACCGCCCATGCCGCCACCCATCTGGCCGCCCTGCTGAAGGGCCGCGCCGAGGTTGAAGTCGGGGGCGTTGTCGAAAGTCGGCGGTTCGAAGAGGAGGTCGCGGATGGGGTACATCCGGAGTTCCTGCGCGGCCTTCACGGCGAGGCGCGACTTCGGTCCCGCCTCGATGTAGCCGTCGCGGATCTGCCAGGTGCAGTCCTCGTCGGTCTCGCACATCTCGAGCATGCGCTCGAGGACGGTCATGGCCGACTCGCCCTCGGCGCTGAAGGTGATCTCGGTCGACTCGTCGATGCCGTCGGCGCCGCCCTTGCCCTCATAGCGGATGACGAGCGGCACGCCGAGCTGCTGGCCGAGGTAGTCGAAGGCCGTCTTCGCGTCGGTGTTCGAGAAGTCGACCGTCACATCGGTGTAGACGAGCGCGCCGAGGAGCGACGCGCGCGACGAATCGTTCTTGAGCGCCTCGCGGCGCTGCTCGCCGACCGCCTTGATGCGATCGGACAGCCCCTGCGCGGAGGCTTCGCCGCCGAAGCAGCCGACGACGGGCGCGAGCAGCACGGTGGCGAGGGC
>JBJOHC010000239.1:0-7139 GCA_046047955.1 Planctomycetota bacterium | reverse complement strand
GTGCGCTCGCCGCGCGCGCGCGCCGACGAGCTGCTCGCGCTCGTCGAGCTCTCGGCCCGCGGTGACGACAGGGTCGCGGGCTACTCGGGCGGCATGAAGCGCCGCCTGAACCTTGCGGCCGCGCTTGTCCACGATCCGCAGCTCGTGCTTCTCGACGAACCGACCGCGGGCGTCGATCCGCAGTCGAGGAACCGCATCCTCGAGCTCGTGCGCGGACTCGCGGCCGACGGCCGCACCGTCGTCTTCACGACGCACTACATGGAGGAGGCCGCGAAGGTCTGCGACCGGGTCGGCATCGTCGACCACGGCCGCATGCTCGACATCGGCACCGTCGCCGAGCTCGTCGCGCGCCACGGAGGCAAGTCCGCGGTCACCGTCGAGCGCGACGGCGCGGAGTCGCGCGTCCTCACGGACGACCCGGTCGGCGAGGTCGCGCGCCAGCTTGCGGCCGGCGGCATCACGGGCGTGCGCGTCGAGCGCCCGGACCTCGAGACGGTCTTCCTCTCGCTGACGGGAAGGAGCCTGCGCGAATGAGCTCCGCACGCATCATCGCCGCGATCGCCGCGAAGGACCTGCGCCTCCTGCTGCGCGACAAGGGCGATGTCTTCTTCACCTTCTTCTTCCCCGTCGTGATCGCCGTCCTGTTCGGCTTCGTCTTCGGCGGCGGGAACTCGAGGGGAAGTCCGATGCCGATCGCGCTCGTCGTCGAGAGCGACTCGAAGCTCGCGCGCGGAATCGCCGAGGATCTCGCGGCCGACGCGTCGTTCGAGACCGTGTCGTACGCGACGCGCGACGAGGCGTGCGAGGCCGTGCGCGGCGGAAAGGCGACCGCGGCGATCGTGCTGCCCGCCTCGCTCGACGCGGGGCTCGAGGGCCTCTTCGCGGGACAGGGGATCGCGATCGACGCAGTCGTCGATCCGTCGCGGCGCGCGGAGGCGGGGCTCATCCAGGGCAAGCTGAACGAGCTCGCGTTCCGGCAGTTTCCACGGCTCTTCGCGGACCGCACCGAGATGTCGCGCGCGTTCGCGGCCGCGCGGCGCTCGATCGCGGAGGCGCCCGGGATGACGCCGACGCGGAAGCTCCTCGGCGCGACGCTCGTGTCGGCGGCGGAGAACTTCTCCGGCTCGATGACGGACGATGCGAAGGATTCGGTGGGCGGCGGCGAGCAGGCTGGCGGTTCGGGCTCCACGCCCGGGTTCACGCCGATCCGCGTCACGGTCGAGGAGCTCGCGCCGCGCGCGGGCCGGCCGCGCGCAGCCTTCGATGTGACATTCCCGCAGGGCATCGTGTGGGGCCTCGCGGGCTGCTTCGGCGCGTTCGCATCGAGCCTCGTCAGCGAGCGCGCGCGCGGCACGCTGCAGCGGCTGCGCCTCGCGCCGATCGGCGCGTTCCACCTCATCAGCGGCAAGGCGATCGCATGCCTCGTCACGGGACTTCTTGTGCAGGCGCTCGTGTTCGCGGTCGCGCTCGTCTTCTTCGGCGCGCGCATCGCGCAGCCGGCGATGCTCGTCGTCGCATGCTTCGCGGCGGCGTTCGCCTTCGCGGGCCTTGCGATGGCGCTCGCGGCGTTCTGCCGGACCGAAGCCGAGGCGAACGGCGCGGGACGCGGCGCGATTCTCATCCTCGCGCTCATCGGCGGCGGCACGATCCCGCTCTTCTTCATGCCGCCCTTCCTGCGCACGATCAGCTACGGGAGCCCCTTCCGCTGGGCGGTCGCCGCGATGGAGGGCCCCTTCTGGCGCGATACGCCGTTCGCCGAGCAGTGGCCGCCGCTCGTCGTCCTCGTCGGGATCGGCGCGATGGGCTTCGCGCTCGGCGCGCGACTCGCGTCGATGCGCCAGCCGCGCTGACGACGGGAGCCGACACGCGGGCGACGGCCCCGCACGGCGCGCGCCTGCGATGGCGCCGCACCCTTCGTGCGAATGCGTCATACTCCACGCCCGCGAAAGACTTGATCGCGCGCCTTCAGGATCCCTATCTTCACGACCGTCGCACGCCGCCCGGAGGACGCCCGCCGGTCGTCATCCGAGCGCACCCCGAAGCCACGCCGACGACCATCGCCGCGGGAATCGGGTAGCCCGCGCTCCGTCGGTGCGCCCCGCCCCGCCCCGATCGGCCGGGCACGGAACGCCGACGATCGCGCGCGACGCACCTCCTCGCCGATGAAGGCACCGCCCGCGGCGGTCCTCACGGAAGTCCGTGGAAACGCCCTCCCGACCACCATGACCACCACCTCCACCAGACCCCGCATCGAGGCCCGCGCGCTCGTCAAGCGCTTCGGCCAGATCCACGCGGTCCGCGGCATCGACCTGACCGTCCCATCGGGCCAGGTGCTCGGCTTCCTCGGCCCGAACGGCGCGGGAAAGTCGACGACGATGCGCATGATCACAGGCTTCCTCGAGCCGACCTCGGGCACCGTCACGCTCGACGGCATCGACCTCGCCCGCGACCCGATCGCCGCGAAGCGCACCTTCGGCTACCTCCCCGAGGGCGCGCCCGCCTATCCCGACATGACGGTCGAGGAGTTCCTCGCATTCATCGCCGCCGCGCGCGGTTTCTCGGGGCGCGACGCGCGCGACCGCGTCGAGCGCGCGATCCACCGCGTGAACCTCGGCTCCGTCCGCCGGCAGGCGTTCGAGACGCTTTCGAAGGGCTACAAGCGGCGGACGGGACTCGCGCAGGCGCTCCTCCACGATCCGGGCATCCTCGTCCTCGACGAGCCGACCGACGGCCTCGACCCGAACCAGAAGCACGAGGTGCGCGAGCTCATCCGCGAACTCGGCGGCGACCGCGCCGTCGTCCTCTCGACGCACATCCTCGAGGAGGTCGAGGCGGTGTGCACGCGCGCCGTCGTCGTCAACCGGGGCGCGATCGTCTTCGACGGCACGCCCGCCGAGATGGAGGCGCGCGCGCCCGAAGGCACGGTCCGGAACCGCATGGACGCCGCGTTCCGCGCGATGACGACCGGCGACGCGCCCGGCGCGCAGACCGCCGCCAGCACCCCCGCGAACGGGAAGGGAGCCCGCCGATGACCACCCGAGCGATCCCCGCACCAGGCGCCCTGCGCCGCACCGCCGTCGTCTTCCGCCGCGAGTTCCGCTCGTACTTCCAGACGCCGCTCGCCGCGGTCTTCCTCGTCATCTTCCTCTTCCTCGCGGGCTTCTTCGCCTTCAACATCGGCGGCTTCTACGAGCGCGGACAGGCCGACCTGCGGCCGTTCTTCCAGTTCCACCCGTGGCTCTACGTGTTCCTCGTGCCCGCGGTGTCGATGCGGCTCTGGGCCGAGGAGCGCCGCACGGGCACGATCGAGCTCGCGATGACGCTCCCCTTCGGCACCGCCGACCTCGTCCTCGGAAAGTTCCTCGCGGCGTGGGCGTTCACCTCGCTCGCGCTCGCGCTCACCTTCCCGATGTGGATCACGGTCTCGTGGCTCGGCGACCCCGACCACGGCGTGATCCTCGTCGCCTACGCGGCGAGCGCGCTCCTCGCGGGCGCCTTCCTCGCGATCGGCGCGTTCCTCTCGGCGCTCACGAAGAACCAGGTCATCGCCTTCGTCCTCTGCGCGGTGGCGTGCTTCGTGCTGCTCCTCGCGGGATTCCCCGCGGTCCTCGACTTCCTGCGCGGATGGGCGCCGCGCGGCGTCGTCGAGGGTCTCGCCTCGACGAGCGCATTCACCCACTACGAATCGATGATGCGCGGCGTGATCGACCTGCGCGACCTCGTCTACTTCGGCTCGGTGATCGCGGCGTTCCTCGTCCTCGACGCCTTCGCGATCGACTGGAAGAAGTCCGACTGAACCGGCGCGCGGCGCGACCGCGCATCGACCGCCGCGCGCAACGCGACACACACACGCGCGACGTGTGCGAGACACAATCAAGACACGCACGAGACACGCGCGAGAAACGCGAAACCACGAGCGAACCGACCATGGCCGTCTCCGACAAGAAGCGCTCCACCATCCTCGCGACCGCGGCGATCCTCGTCGCGCTCGTCGCCACCAACACCGCCGCGTGGTTCGCGCTGCGCGGCCTCCGCCTCGACGCGACCGAGGAGCGCCTGCACACGCTGTCGCCGGGCGTCCGCGATGTCCTCGCGGCGCTCCCCGAACCCGTGCGCATCGACTTCTACTGGACCCGCGAGGCCGGCGCCGACCTCCCCGCGCTCCGGAGCCACGCGCAGCGCGTCGAGGAGTTCCTCGAGGAGGTCGAGGCCGCGGGCGCGGGCAGCGTCGAGCTCCGCGTGATCGACCCCGAACCCTTCAGCGAGGCCGAGGATGCGGCGAAGGCGGCGGGCATCGCGCCGCGTCCGCTCGACGCGACGGGTCGCTCGCTCATGCTCGGACTCGCCGTGCGCGGACCGACCGACAGGACCGAGCCGATCCCCTTCCTCGACCCCGCCGACGAACCGTTCCTCGAGTACGAGCTCGCGCGGCGCATCCTCTCGGTCGGACGCGCGGAGCCTCCCGAGATCGCGGTCCTCTCGACGCTTCCCGAGGAGAAGCCGTTCGATCCGCGCAATCCCATGGGTTCGGCGGGGAAGAGCATCCTCTTCCAGCAGCTCGACCAGCTCTACCGCGTGACCCGCGTCGACCGCGCCAAGCCCGAGATTCCCGCGACCGCGAGGGCGCTCGTCGTCATCCAGCCGCGGCGCCTCGACGACGCGGCGCTGCGCGCGATCGACGCGTGGGTCGTCGCGGGCAGGCCGCTCCTCGTCTTCGCCGATCCGTGGTGCGAATCCGACCCCGACGCCCGCAACCTCGACTTCGGAAAGACGGGCGCGGGAACCTCGCTCGATCTCGGTCCGCTCCTCGCGTCGTGGGGCGTCTCGATCGATCCCGACAATGTCGTCGGCGACCTCGGCTACGCGACGCGCGTCCAGTACCGCACCGCGGGCGGACAGGTGATGGAGATGTCGCATCCCGCGTGGCTCTCGACGACGCGCGCCGCGTACGCCGCCGACGATCCCGTGGTCGCACCGCTCTCGGCGATCAACCTGAAGGCCGCGGGCGCCATCAGGCGCACCGAGGGCGCGACGACGACCGTCGTTCCCGTGATCACGAGCACGAAGGACGTGCAGATGATCCAGAACCTGAAGCTCGGGTTCTTCGGCGAGATCGACCGCCTCGTCCGCGACTTCGCGCCGCTCGGCGAACCCGTCGACCTCGCGGTGCGGATCACGGGACCCGTCGAGAGCGCGTATCCCGCCGCCGATGGATCGCGCGCGAAGGGCGAGGCCGACATCCTGCTCGTCGCCGACGCCGACATGCTCGGCGACGAGACCTGGGTGCAGATCGACGCGCGGCTCGGCGTCGCGAGGATGATCGCCGACAACGGCCAGTTCGTCCTCAACGCGCTCGAGCAGGCGAGCGGCGACCGGCTGCTCTCGGGCCTCCGATCGCGCGGGCGCTACCAGCGGCCCTTCGGCCGCGTCGAGGAGATCCGGAAGGACGCCGAGGCGCGATACCTCCGCCGCGAGCAGGAGCTCGAGGACGAGATCCGCAAGGGCGAGATGCGCATCAACGAGCTGCAGCGCGCGCGCGGCGACGAGGGCGTCGACGCGCTCGGCCGCATCGTCCTCACGCCCGAGCAGGAGGAGGAGATCGACCGCATCGAGTCCGCCTCGCGCGACGCGCGCAAGGAGCTGCGCGAGGTGCAGCGCTCGCTTCGCGCCGACATCGAGCGGACGGGCAGCGCGCTCATGGTGCTCAATGTCGTCGCCTGGCCGCTCGCGGTCGCGGGGTTCGCGACCGCGTGGATCTCGCTGCGCTACCGGAGGCAGAAGGTGAAGTGAGCCGCGCGCGACGGCCGCGGAGTGGCTTTCACTATGCGTCGCACAATATCATGTGCCGCATAGTGTACGGACCGCAAGGCGGCGAACGAACCCGGGACGGTCCCTCTGAAGCGGGTGATTTTCCGCGGAATTCCCGCCACACCGCCGTGCGCGGGGCGGCCGCCGCCGCGGATTCGGCGGAGGAGCGACCGGCCCGCGCGTGGACGCGATGATGGATCGCGCGATGAAGGAGAACGCAACATGAAGCCAGCCACCCTGATCGTCATCCTCGGTGTCGTCGGTGCGAGCGTCGGCGGCGCCTACCTCGCGCTCGCGAAGCGCGCGGCGTCCGACGATGCCGCGCAGGCGGGCGCGTTCGTCGAGTCGCTCGGCGCGCGGGCCGACGCGATCGACCGGATCGAGCTCGCCCGCGGCGACGACCGCGTCGCACTCGAGAAGTCCTCCGAAGGATGGACCCTCGCCACGAGCGACGGCTACCCCGCGCGCTTCGAGGAGATCAAGGGTCTCGTCGCGGGCATCGCCGCGCTCGAGCGCGACCAGCGCATGACGGCGCTTCCCTCGCGCCACGGCGAACTCGGCCTCGCATGGCCCGACGGGGAAGGCCGCGCCGCCCGCGTCACGCTGCGCGCGGGCGACACGGTGGTCGCCGATCTCGTCCTCGGCGCCGAGCGCGCGAACCCGCGCTCGCAGTTCGTGCGAAACGCGGCCGAGGACCAGTGCTGGCGCGTCCTCGGCTCGGTCGTCGTCGATCTCGAGACGCGGCGCCTCGTCGAGGCGGAGCTGCTCTCGCTCCCCGAGGGCGAGGTCGAATCGGTGTCGCTCGCGGGCCTCGTGATCGCGGGCACGACCGACGCGTCGGGCAAGCGCGTCTTCCCGGTGCCGACGGCGCCCGCGCCGACTCCCGCCGACACGCCCGATGCGTTCGAGTGGACCGACGCGCGCCGCGCCGCGGCCGCGCGCACGCTGCCCGGCTGGCTCGCGCGGCTCGAACTCGACGAGGTCCGCCGCGCGACCGGCGGCGACGCCGATCCGCTGCTCTCGCCCGTCTTCGAGATGGTGCGCGGCACCCTGCGCGTGAAGGGCGTGCGCGACGGCGACGACCTCTGGATCTCGTTCGAGGCGACGCCGAGGGAGGGCGCTCCGGGCGCCGACGAGATCAACGCAAAGCGCAAGTACCCCGGCGATCCCTTCGTTCCCGACTGGACCGAATTCGCGGCGAAGCACGCCGGCTGGGAATACCGCCTCCCCCGCTGGAAGACGACCGCGTTCGACGAGATCGCGCGCGCGTCCGACTCCACCGACGCCGATCCCGACGCGGCCGCAACCCCACTCGAGATCCCGAGCGCGCG
>JBJOHC010000238.1:0-13936 GCA_046047955.1 Planctomycetota bacterium | reverse complement strand
CGCAGGATCTCGCCGATCAGGACGCCCTTCTTCTCGCCCTGCTGGAGCGCGTAGGCAGCCTCGACCTGCTCGGCGGTGACGAAGCCGAGCTTGCGAAGGACGCGCCCGATGCGCGATCCCTTCACGATCTTGACGAGCTGCTCATGATGCGGTGTGACGATCGACATGAACTGGTCCGGTCTGCCCGCGTCTGATCGATCCGGACGACGCCCCGCGCACCGTGCGCGGAGGACACCGACCTGCGTGCTATACGGCACGCTCCACCCCCGGCACGCGCGGTTCGGACGGGGCTGGCACTGGACACTTGGATTGCCGCGCACGGCGGGCGCCGCGCAAACGCGGTTTCCGACGGCCGTTCGCCGAGGTCGCACGCGGTGTCCTTCGCGCGCGCCAACCGTCCCGACCGAGGCGCCCCACCCCCTCGAACGGGAACGGAGCCGCCCCCCAGGGGGAGCGATCTCAGCCCGTCACATCCTCCTCGTCGAGCTCCTTGCGCCCGATCGTGCCGCCGGCGCGGTGGATCTTCGTCTTGAGGTCGCCCGGGTTCTTGCACTTGTCGATGACCTCCTCGGCCGAGATCTTGCCCTCGGAGTAGAGCTTCCAGAGGTGGTCGTCGAGGAGCTGCATGCCGAACTTGCGGCCCGTCTGGATGGCCGAGTCGATGCGGAAGGTCTTGTTCTCGCGGATGAGGTTCGAGATCGCGGGCGTGACCACGAGGAACTCGTACGCGGCGACGCGGCCCGGCTTATCGACCCGCGCGCAGAGCTGCTGCGACAGCACCGCGATGAGCGAGGTCGACAGCTGGACGCGGACCTGCTCCTGCTGGGTCACGGGGAATGCGTCGATGACGCGGTTGATCGTGCTCGCCGCACCCGAGGTGTGCAGCGTGCCGAACACGAGGTGGCCCGTTTCGGCGGCGCGGATGGCGGACTCGATCGTCTCGAGGTCTCGCATTTCGCCGACGAGGATCACGTCGGGGTCGGAGCGGAGGACGCGGCGGAGCGCCTCGGCGAAGGTGTGCACGTCGCGACCGACCTCGCGCTGGTTCACGACCGACTTCTTGTGGTAGTGGTAGTACTCGATCGGGTCCTCGATCGTCACGATGTGACGGTCGTAGAACTCGTTGATCCAGTTGACCATCGACGCGAGCGTGGTCGACTTGCCCGAACCCGTCGGCCCGGTCACGAGGAACATGCCGCGCGGACGGCGGCAGAGCTCCTGCACGATCTCGGGAAGGCCGATCTGCTCGAAGGTGAGCAGCGTGTTCGGGATGAGGCGGAGCACCATCGAGATGTCGCCGCGCTGACGGAAGACCGACGCGCGGAAACGCGCCGCCGTGCCGAAGGCGAAGCCGAAGTCGGTGCCGCCGGCCTCTGCGAGCTCCGCCTGGTTCGACTCGGGCGTGATCGACTTCATGAGGGCGGTCGCGTCCTCCGACTCGATCACCTTGGTCGCGAGGCTGCGCAGCGAGCCGTGGAGGCGGATCGTCGGCGGACGGCCGACCGAGATGTGCAGGTCGCTCGCGCCCTGCTTGACGACGGTGTCGAGGAGTCGGTCGATCTGGACGGTGGACATGGCGGTCTCGTGTCTCGAAAGGTGGCGTCGCGGGCGGGAACGGAAGCCGCCGGCATGGCCCTGCCGGGGCGCGCGCGGGCGCACGGGGCGCCCTGCGCTCGGGTCAGGTGGTGTGGATCTCGTCGGGCGAGAAGCCCTCGATCTGGGCGAAGTTCGCGATCTCGGTCGCGGTCGTCATGCCGCGGAGGATCTTGATCTTGCCGTCCTCGACGAGGCTGCGCATGCCGCCGCGGATCGCGGCCTGGCGGAGCTTGCTCACGCTCGAACGGTTGAAGGCGAGGTCGCGGATCTCCGAGTTCATGGTCATGAGCTCGAAGATCGCGCGGCGGCCGCGGTAGCCCGTGCCGTTGCAGGCGACGCAGCCGACCGACTTCATCATGTTGCCGCGCGCGAGCTCCTCGTCGGTGATGCCGACGAGCTTGAGCATCTTCCGGTCGGGCGCGTCGTCGGGCGCCTTGCACTTCTCGCAGAGGATGCGCGCGAGGCGCTGGCCCATGACCGCCTGGATCGAGCTCGCCACGAGGAAGGGCTTGACGCCCATGTCGATGAGACGCGTGATCGCGCTCGGCGCGTCGTTCGTGTGCAGCGTCGAGAACACCATGTGGCCCGTGAGCGCGGCCTGGATCGCGATGTCGGCGACCTCGCGGTCGCGGATCTCGCCGACGAGGATGATGTTCGGCGCCTGGCGCAGCATCGACTTGAGGATCGCCGAGAAGGTCAGGCCGATGTGCTCGCGCACCTGCACCTGGTTGATGCCCTTGAAGGCGTACTCGACGGGATCCTCGGCGGTGATGATCTTGCGGTCGGGCGTGTTGAGGTCGTTCAGCGCCGAGTAGAGCGTCGTCGTCTTACCCGAACCCGTTGGGCCCGTGACGAGGAAGATGCCGTTCGGGCGGCGGATGATGCGGTTGAACGCCTCGAGGTTGTCGGCCTCGAAGCCGAGGCCCTCGAGGCCGATGCGCGCGCTGTCGGGGCGGAGAATACGGAGGACGACGCTCTCGCCGTGAACCGCGGGGCAGGTCGAGACGCGGAAGTCGATGAACTTGTCGTCGATCAGCTGCTTGATGCGGCCGTCCTGCGGAATGCGCCGCTCGGACATGTTCACACCCGCCATGAGCTTGAGTCGGGCGAGGAGCTGGTTGCGCATCTTGAGCGGCAGCGTGCCGCGCTCGACGCACACGCCGTCGACGCGGTAGCGGACGAGGACGTCGTTCTTCCGCGGCTCGACATGGATGTCGGAGGCGCGCCCCGTCACCGCCTGGTAGATCATGCGGTCGACGAACTTGACGATCGCGGAGTCCTCGCCGTCGCCGTCGAGCGAGCGGTCCATGGACTTGTCCTGCGACTTGTCCTGCGACCGGTCCTGGGAGAGGTCCTTCGAATTGTCGAGCGAGCCGCCGAACGCGTTCTTCGAGAGGTCCGGCGCCGGTTCCGCGCCCGCCATGAACTCGAGGATCTGCGAGCGGCTGGCGATCGCGCCGACATCGACGCGCCCACCCGTCTTCATGACGATCACATCGAGGCTCTCGACGTCCTGCGGGTCGTGGACGCACACGAGGATCGTCGAGCGCTCCTTGCGGACGGGCAGGATCTTGAACTTGTCCTGAAGCTCCTTGGGAACGAGCGTCCGGTCGATCTTCGCCTGCACCTCGGGCTTCGAGAGGTCGAGGAACTCGACGCCGAACTGCTCCGCGAGCGCGCGGGCGATCTGCTCCTCGGACGCCTTCCCCTGCTCGACGAGGATCTCGCCGAGCCGCTTCCCGCTCTCCCCCGCCGCGGCCATCGCCGCCTGGAGCGTCGCAGCGTCCGCCACCCCCTGCTCGAGCAGGATCTCGCCGATCTTCTTCTTGCTTTTGCGTGCCAAAATCACATCTCCAGGGAAGGGGTCGGTCCGCGCGGAGCGGAGTCTCGTAGTATCGCGGTTTCGGAACGCCGCCGCAACTCCAAACGGCGCCGCGGCTTCCGTGACGGCGACCGACGGCACTCGGCCGCCACCGCCGCGCGCGCGATCGGGCGGGCCCGATCGAGCAAGACCGATCCAGCGGGCACGGGCACACCGTTCCTCGAACTCCCCCATCCGCGACCCCGCCGACCATGCACGCGCCGCCGGACGACAGCCCCATCCGCGTCCTCGTCACCGCAGGACCGACCGAGGAGCCCATCGATGAGGTGCGCTTCCTCGGGAACCGCTCGTCGGGACGGATGGGGATCGCGCTCGCCGACGCGTTCGCGGCGCGCGGCGCCGAGGTCGTCCTCGCGCTCGGCCCCGTGCGGGTCGCCGTGCCCGCGGAGCGTCCGGGCCTCGCGATCCGCCGTTTCCGGACCGCGGACGACCTGCTGGCGCTCCTCTGGCGCGAACTGCCGTCGGCGGATCTCGTCGTGATGGCCGCCGCCGTCGCCGACTACCGCCCGCGCCTCCGCGCCGAGGGAAAGCTCCGCCGCACCGCCGAGGGCATGACGGTCGAGCTCGAGGGCGTCCCCGACCTCCTCGCGACGACGCGTGGCGCGCGCCGCCCCGGCGCCCGCATCGTCGGATTCGCGCTCGAGCCGCGCGACCGCCTCGCGGCGTCGGCGCGCGAGAAGCTCGCGCGGAAGGACCTCGACGCGATCGTCGCGAACCCGCTCGAGACGATGGATGCGGACGACATCGAGGGCGTCCTCGTCGCGCGCGACGGCGGCGAGCGCTCGCCCGGCGGCGCGATCCCGAAGCAGGCGTTCGCCCGATGGCTCGCGGACGCGCTCCTTGCGGAGTGAAGGCTCCCGATCGAGTGACCGCTGCCGATCGAGTGACCGCTGCCGACCGAGTGACCGCTCCCGACGCACGGTCCCTTCCCGCGCCGCTACATTCCCGCCATGCAGATTGGAATGATCGGACTCGGGCGCATGGGCGCGAACATGGTGCGCAGGCTCCTTCGCGGAGGCCACGATGTCGTCGTCTTCGATGTGAACGCGCAGGCGGTCGCCGACCTCGCGAAGGAGGGCGCGACCGGCGCGACGAGTCTCGCCGATCTCTGCGCGCGCCTCTCGGGCCGCCGCCATGTCTGGATGATGCTGCCCGTCGCGTTCGTCGACCAGACGATCGCGGAGATCGCCGCGCATCTCTCGCCCGGCGACTGCCTCGTCGACGGCGGAAACAGCCACTACATCGATGACATCCGTCGCGCGAAGGAACTCGCGGCGCGCGGCCTCCGCTACCTCGATGTCGGCGTGTCGGGCGGGGTCTGGGGACTCGAGCGCGGGTACTGCCAGATGATCGGCGGCGACGCCGAAGCGGTCGCGGAGCTCGACACCGTCTTCGCGACGCTGGCGCCAGGGCTCGGCGAGATCCCGCGCAACCCGAAGGCCGCCTCGCTCGGCACCTCGGAGCGCGGCTACCTCCACTGCGGCCCCGCGGGCGCGGGCCACTTCGTGAAGATGGTCCACAACGGAATCGAGTACGGCCTGATGGCCGCGTACGCCGAGGGGCTGAACGTCCTCAAGCACGCCGACATCGGCAAGCACGCCTACGAGAAGGACGCCGAGACGACGCCCCTCCGCCACCCCGAGCACTACCAGTACGACTTCGATCTCGCGGCGATCACCGAGCTCTGGCGGCGCGGCAGCGTCGTCGGCTCGTGGCTCCTCGACCTCACCGCGCAGGCGATGGCCGAGGATCCCGCGCTCGAGCGCTTCGGCGGCCGCGTGAGCGATTCGGGCGAGGGGCGCTGGACGCTCGCCGCCGCGAACGACGAGGGCGTCCCCGCGCCGGTTCTCGCCGCGGCGCTCTTCGGCCGCTTCAGCTCGCGCGGTAACGCGGACTTCATGAACAAGGTGATGAGCGCGCAGCGCTTCGCCTTCGGCGGACATCTCGAGAAGCACGGCTGACGCCGCGCGACTCCCCGTCGTCGCGCCGTCACGCCTCCGCTTCGCCGTCCTTTCCGCCCTCCTTTCCGCGATGTCCTTCCTTCCAGCGCCCCGCCACCTCCTCGCGCTGCTCGGCGATCACCCGCTGCGCGGCCTGCTCTGGACGACCGCGGCGCTCCTCGCGATCCGGCCCGCGATCGAGCAGACGGCGGCGGTCGTGGTCGTGGACGCGGTCTTCATCGCGGTCCTCGTCGCGGTCGTGCGGCGCCTCGTCCGCTCGCGCGTCGTCTTTTTCGGCTGCCTGGTCCTCCTCACGCTCGCGGTCGCCGCGCGCATCGTGCGCGAGTCGATCGTCGGAGCCGAAGGCGCCACGCGATTCGACTGGACCATCACCGCGACGACCGCCCTCTCGGGGCTCTTCGTCGCGTTCGTCCTCGCGCTCCTCCTGAACTACGCGCTGCGCGCCCCGCGCGTGACGCAGAACACGGTGCTCGCCGCGGTCTGCGCGTACGTCCTGATCGGCGTCGTCTGGGGCTTCGCCTTCCTCCTCGTGTACGAGTTCAATCCATCGGCATTCACCCTCGATCCGGCGGACGGGGCGCCCGAGGTGCAGCTGCGCTACTTCTCGATGGTCACGCTCACGACGATCGGCTACGGCGACATCATGCCGAAGTCGGCCCTCGCGCGCGCCATGTCGGCGATGGAGGGGCTGGTCGGACAGATCTACCTGACCGCCATCGTCGCGCGACTCGTCGGGATCGAAGTGGCCTACGCGTCGCGCTCCGCCGATTCGGACGACGAGGGTGCGAACGGCGCGCCGCGCGCCTGAGGCCCCCCGCGGCGTCCGCTACGATCCGCGTCGCGGACCCGTGGCGAAACAGGCAGACGCAGCGGACTTAAAATCTGCGGCCGCGAGGCGTGCGGGTTCGATTCCCGCCGGGTCCATTCTGCATCGGAAGCCCCGCGGGCTTCGAACCGTCCGGCCCGCGCTTCGTAGGGCGCGCCCCGCGGCGGGACCGGTCGATGTCCCCACTCGACCGACCCACCCGCCCTACCCACCCGCCCCACCCACACGACCGAACCGCCAGCGCCGACGACCGCGGACCCCCAACGACCGAACGGAGCACGCACCACCATGAAGCCGCTCGCCGCCCTGCTACTCGCCGGCGCCCTCGCCGCCACCGCATTCGCCCTCGCCCCGCGCCTCTTCGCGTCGTCCGTGCAGGATGCCGCACCCGCGAGCGGCGGGAAGGACGCGACGACTCCCGCCAGCGACACGCCACCCTCGAACGAGAAGCAGAAGGACGACACCGTGCAGAGCCCCGCGCCGCGATACTCGAAGTCCGGATACGACATCACGCCCCTTCCCCGCGAGAAGGTCGAGGAGCTCGCGAAGCGGCTCGACCCCGAGACCTACCGCATCACCCAGAAGGCGGGCACGGAACCTCCGTTCTGCGGCACGCTCCTCGACAACAAGAAGGACGGCACCTACTGCTGCGTGGTGTGCGGGCTGCCGCTCTTCTCGAGCGAGCACAAGTTCAACTCGGGCACGGGATGGCCGAGCTTCTTCGCGCCGTTCGACATCGACCATGTCGCGACCGAGGTCGACAACTCGCACGGCATGCGGCGGATCGAGATCGAATGCGAGCGCTGCAACGCGCACCTCGGCCATGTCTTCGATGACGGCCCCGCGCCGACCGGCCTGCGCTTCTGCCTGAACGGCGCGGCGCTCGTCTTCCACGAGAAGGGCTCCGAGCTTCCGCCCGAATCGCAGCCCGCGAAGAAGTTCGAGACCGCGTACTTCGCGGGTGGCTGCTTCTGGGGCATCGAGCACTACTTCCAGATGGCGCCCGGCGTCGTCTCGGCCGAGAGCGGCTACATGCAGGGCACGAGCGCGCGGCCGGACTACAAGGAGGTCTGCAACCAGGATGATGTCGCGCGCGCGAACGGCGCGGTCGGCTTCAAGGGACACGCCGAGGCGGTGAAGGTCGTGTTCGATCCCGCCGTGATCTCGTACCGGCGGCTCCTCGAGGGCTTCTTCGAGATGCATGATCCGACGCAGCTCAACCGCCAGGGCCCCGACTACGGCACGCAGTACCGCTCGGGCCTCTACACCGTCGGCGAGGCGCAGGAGGCCGAGGCGAAGGCGTTCGTCGCCGCGCTCGCCGCGAAGAATCTCTTCGGCGGCAAGCGGATCGTCACCGAGATCGAGCCCGCGAAGACCTTCCATCTCGCGGAGACCTACCACCAGGACTACCTCGAGAAGAACCCGAGCCGCGGTTGTCACATCGGCAAGCCGTGGTGGGTGACGCAGAAGTCGACGGACGGCGCCCAGTGAGCGCGCCACGGCGAATCGGCATCGGGCTGCGGACGCCGGGCACGCGGTTCGTGCCCGTCTCCCTGTGCGCGTTGGCCTGCGTCGTCGCGGGATGCCGTGCGCCTCGAGGCGAGCCGATCGCGGAGCCGTCCGCGGAGGCGGCGGCCCTGAACGCCGCGGATTCGAAGACCCTCCACCGGTTCACGGGCCACGCGATGGGCTCGCGCGTCGAGATCACCATCGACGAGCCCGATGCGGACCTCGCCCGCCGCGCGGGGCGCGCGGCGCTCGTCGAGCTCGAGCGTCTCGACCGCATGCTGAGCGACTGGAAGCGGGAATCCGAGCTCTCGCGCCTCAACCGGTCGGAGGCGCGCGAGGCGGAGGTCTCCGCCGAGTTCGCCGAAGTCCTGTCTCGCGCGCTCGCCGTCGCCGGCGCGAGCGGCGGCCGCTTCGATCCCACCGTGGGTCCGTGCGTCCGGCTCTGGCGCGCCTCGGGCATGAGTTCGGCACTCCCCGAACCGATCGACCTTCGCGAGGCCCGCGCGCGCACGGGATGGCGGCGCGTGTCCGTCGAGGGCGCGACCGTGCGGCGCGAGCCGGACGTCGAGCTCGATTTCGGCGGCATCGGCAAGGGTTACGGCGCGGTGCGTGCGCTCGCCGCGGCGCGCGCGGCGGGATGCGATCGGACGATGGTCGCCGTCTCGGGCGACATCGCGGCGGGCGCGGCGCCCCGCGGACAGAGCGCCTGGGTGGTCGCGATCGAACCCGAATCGGCCGCGCTGCCCGTCGAATGTCTCGACCTCGTCGAGGGGTGCGTCAGCACCTCGGGCGGCGCGATCCAGTGGATCGAGATCGGCGGCGTGCGATACGCGCACATCGTCGATCCGCGGACGGGACTCGGCGCGACCACGCTCGCGCAGGCGACGGTCGTCGGCCCGCTCGACAGCGTCGTCGACGCGCTCGGCACCGCGCTCGCTCTCTGCGAGGACGACGATGCGGCGCAAGCCATCCTCGACCGGTTCCCGGGATGCCGCGCGCGCCTCGAGCGCGACGGCGTCGCGCGATGGCTCTCCGCGCGGCCCGAGGGCTCGAGGCCCTAGGCGCTCGAAGCCCTAGGCTCACGAGGCCCTAGGCTCACGAGGCCCTAGGCCCTCGACCCAGGACAGGGCACCGTCGCGCCACCATCACTCCAACTCCTCGCCCGCGCTCAGCGGAGCGGCGTCTTGCCCGGCACCGCGACCGGAGCCTGGTCCTTCGGCCCGAACTCGACGGACTCGGGCATCAGGACCTCCTCGGAATTCATCGCCTGCTCCCAGGTGACGTCCTTGCCGGTGTAGGCGGCCATGCGGCCCATGATCGCGCAGAGCGAGCTCTTCGCGACCTGCTCGGCCTCGTTGAGCTCTCCGCCCTTGAGGATCGCGTTCTGGAGATCGATGTGCTCCTGCGTGTACGGGTCGGTCTGCCGGCCGCTGAACTTCCATGCCTTCGGCCCCGTGAGTTCCGCGCCGCCCGAACGGAGCCGCGCGACGCCATCGACGCCGTGGAAGACCTCCTCGACCTTGCCATCGGTGCCGTCCTGCTGGCGGCACATCGAGAAGACGAAGCGGTCGCCCGGGTAGACGTACTCGAGACCGAAGTGGTCGTAGATGTGCCCGAAGCGCTCGTCGGTGCGCACCTGGCGGCCGCCGACACCGCGGACCATGAGCGGGTCGGCCTGCATCACCCACTGGACGACATCGAGCTGGTGCACGTGCTGCTCGACGATGTGATCGCCCGACAGCCACGCGTGGTAGAGCCAGTTGCGGACCTGGTTCTCGACCTCGCTCCGCGACGCGTCGGCGTCGACATGCCAGAGGCTGCCCATGTTCCAGTAGACGCGACCCGCGATCACCTTGCCGATGTCGCCGCCATGGATGCGGCGGATCGCATCGATGTAGCACTGCTCGTGCCGGCGCTGGGTACCCGCCGCGACCTTGAGCCCCTTCGCGCGGCTCTCGGCGGCCGACTCGATGAAGCGGCGCACGCCCGGGCCGTCGACCGCGACGGGCTTCTCGGTGAAGACATGCTTCCCCTTCGCGGTCGCCTCCTTGAAGTGGATCGAGCGGAAGCCGGGCGGCGTCGCGAGGATCACGATGTCGCAGTCCGTCTCGCAGACGCGCTTGTACGCGTCGAAGCCCGTGAAGAGGCGCTCGGCGGGAACCGACGCGAGCCCGTTCTCGCTGAGCCCCGCGTTCGCGCGCTGGACGCGCTCCTCGAAGAGGTCGCCGAGCGCGACGACCTCGATCTTCGCGCCCGAACTCTTGCCGGCGGAGATCGCGTTGAACATCGCGCCCGTGCCGCGGCCACCGCAGCCGATGACCGCGATCTTGAGGACGGGCTCGCGGCCGAGCGAGGCGAATGCGCCGCCCGCGCCGAGGAGGACGGGCGAGGCGGCGGTGGTGGCGACGAACTGGCGGCGGGTCAGGTGCATGGGAGGCTCCAGTGAGGCTGCGGCGGGGCCGCGGGGAGGCTGCGAGGAGGTTCGGAGGGTCGGACGCGGGCGGGATGCGGTCGGTCGATGGGACGCGAGCGCCTCGAGGCGTCGCGCGGAGGTCGGGTCACGGCGTCTCGCAGATCACGCGGAAGCCGACGAAGCCTCCGCTCGAGTACCACCACTTGCTCTTCGGGAACTGCGGGTCGATCTCGTTCCACTCGACGGGCCTGCATGCGGTGAACGCCGCGCAGCCGAGGTCGGTCATCGCGTCGAGATAGCAGCCGCCGGCGACAGCGCCGAGCTTCGATCCGTCGTCGACCCATTCGCACGCGTTGCCGAAGAGGTCGTGGAGCCCGAGGCGGTCGGCCTTCTTCGAGCCGATCGGGTGCGTCTTCTCACCGGCGTTCTCCGAGGTCCACGCGTACTCGCCGCAGTCGGCGGGATCGATGCCCGACTGCTCGCAGAGCGCGGTCCATTCGGCCGCGGTCGGAAGGCGGTAGCGCCGTCCCGTCTTCGCCGAGAGCCACTCGCAGAACTGCTTCGACGAAAGGAAGCTCGGCGAGATGACGGGATAGCCGACATGGCCGAACTCCCGGTCCATTCCGATGTAGGGCTTCGTCGGCTTCGTCACCGCATCGGATGCCTCGGTCGACTTGCCGTCGGCCTTGTCGGTGCCGTAGACGAAGACATCGAAGAGCTCCCACGGCATCTCCGTCGTCGAGACGAAGAGGGTCGCGCCATCGGGCGCGCGGAACGGGACGCAGCGGAACTCGAAGGTCGAGCCGTCGACCGACTGGGTGAAGGCCTCGGCGAGCGTCGCGGCGGGCGCGGGCTCGACCGCCTGCGCGGGAGCGTCGGTCGCGGGAGGAGCGGCTGCGGCGGCGTCCTCGCCAGCCGCGGGAGCGGTCTCGTGCAGCGTGTAGTTGGGGCCGTCCGCCGGCTGACCGTCGTGCGGGGAGGTGCAGCCCGCGAGGCTCGCCGCCATGGCGGTCAGGAAGGGTGCGGTGAAAAGAACGGCGCCCTTGCGGGCGCCGTTCGGATCGACCTTTGAAGAGAGGAACGCTTCGGATGCGGTGCGGAATCGCATGGAACCCGCGATTATGCAGCCACGGCGCCTCCGAGGCAAGCCGCCTGCGCGGACTCAGCCCCAGGCACCGAGGAGCGCCGCGAGATCGGCGCCACCGACGACGCCGTCGCCGTTGAGATCCGCGGTCGGATTCGCCGTGCCCCACGCGCTCAGCATGATGGCGAGGTCGGATCCGTTCACGAGACCATCGCCGTTGAGATCGCCGAAGACGCCGCCATCGCCGCAGTCGAGATCGAAGACGCGCACGTCATCGATGCCCGCCTCGACGAGCGAGCCCGTCGCGAGATCCTCCGCACGGAAGCGCACGCGCACGGCGGCGCTCGGCACGACGAAGTCGGCGACGCGGATCGTCGCCTTCACCCAGGCGTTGGTGCTCGTCGAGATGTTCTCGACGAGCGTCCAGGTCGCCCCGCCATCGGCCGAGATCTCGACCGGCATGATGTCGGCGTTCGGCGCGCCGCCGAGGTTGTTCGAGTACCAGTACCAGTACTCGATCGAGGGATCGACGAGCGTGCTCATGTCGTAGGAGGGCGACACGAGCGTCGTGAAGCCGCCATCGACATCGGCCGCGCCGGCGGCTCCGCCGACCGCGCCGTTCCCCGTGATCCAGCAGAGCGTTCCCGAAGGAGAATGGTCGTCCTCGGGCTGCGCGGTGGTCCCGACGGGGTCGACGCGCACCCACTGCCCGCTCGTCGCGGTATCGCCCGGCTGTCCGCCGACCCAGCCGTCGGCGGCCTCGAAGCCGGTTTCCGCGACGGTGACGATGCCCGCGGCGGAGAGGGCGCTGTAGAGCCCCGTCTGGACCTCGTCGCCCTGCACGTTCTTCACCGAGAAGCGGTACGAGACCTCGAAGCCGCAGTCGGTCGGCATGAAGGTCGAGCGGTAGACGCCGTTTCCGAGGGGCACCATCGGCGCCTCCGCGGTCTGGCCGTTGAAGTCGACGAGCATCTTGGCGGTCGCGAGGTCGAGCTGCTGCCCGATGCCGGCGGCCATGTTCATATCGACGGTCGTTCCACCCGCGGGATCGACGAGTTCGGGCGCGGTGCCCGCGAACGAGAAGGTCGCGACGGGCCCGCCGAGACGCCAGACGAAGAGCCCGCGCTCGAGGTCGCTGCCGATGATCGTTCCGCTCGGGAAGTAGGGATAGACGCTCCAGAGGCCGTTGAACTGCGCGCCGTCGTCACCGGGATAGGTGTCGAAGTACGCCGTCTCGACGACCGACCCGAGCGAGCCAGGGCTCGTCACGTTGAAGATGCGCAGGCCCGAACGGTAGTTGGCCGCGAACATCTTGCGCTGGTGCGTGTAGCAGTTGTGCGTGATCGCGGGCGTGTCGTTCTGGAAGTCGCCGATGAGAACGGGCGTCGCGAGGTTCTCGACGTTGAAGACGTAGGTCGTGGTGAGCGACTGCGTCGCGCCCTCGTCGAGCTCGTCGCCGAGAAGGAAGTACTTGCGATCCTCGGTCAGCCAGCCCTGGTGGCTGTAGCGGCCGTTCGGATAGATGATCGAGCCGAGGAGCGCGGGCGCCGCCTTGTTGGTCACATCGACGATGTAGAGGCCCGTGTTGACGTTGCCGCCGTTCTGACCGCCGCAGCAGAAGGCGACCTGCTTGCCCGCGTAGGGGCCGGTCGTGTAGGTGACGATCTGCGCGTCGTGGACGTAGACGTCGTTCCACTGACCGACGAAGACGGGCGTGTTCGGCGTCGAGAGGTCGTAGAAGCGCAGGCCGTTCGCACCGCCGCCGCAGCGGTAGAGGAAGCCGCTGTCCTCGTCGATCGCGACGTTGTGCGTCGCCGCGGTGCCGCCCGTCGTGATGGTGTTCACGAGCACGGCGGAGCCGCCATCGATCGACGAGAGGTCGACGACCTGGATGCCGCCGCCGCCCTCGGTCACCACGTACGCGTACTTGTCGTAGGTCTTCACATCGCGCCAGAGGCTGCTCGGACCGGGAATCCAGGCCTTCTGCGAGGCGTTGACCGGGTCGGTCACCTCGTACACCGCCATGCCGTTGTTCACGCACATGAGCGCGTACTCGCGGCCGCTCGGACTCACGTAGCCCCAGCAGTCGTTGCCGCTCGCGGTGGCGGCGTTGATCGTGTTCAGCGGATGCCAGCTCTTGAGCTGGATGTTGAGCGCGTCGAACTCGCCCGCGACGCCGCCCTCCTGCCCCTCGCGGTAGACCTGCGCGCGGACGGGCCGCTGGCGGTCGCGGACCTTGCCGTCATCCTCATGGGCGGCCAGCGGCGACGAGACGGCGGCGGCGGCCACCGCCGCGAGCAGAGCGCCACGGAGCGGACGCGAGTCGATCGGCTGGTTCTTCGGCATCGGAAGCGGTTCCTCTGAGAATGCTCGGATCGCACCGGGCGGCGCGATCCACTTCGAATGGCCCGTCCCGCACCGTACCCCAAGGAGGAGGGAACGGACGGACCGGCCGACGAGATCGGACGATTCCCCGCGTTACGGGGCGTGCTCCGCCGTACGCGGGACGCCAGCGGATGGATGCACCGCCCACTTGGAATCGGACGAGGTCTCCCCGAGCGCGCGGAGAAAGGCGACGAGATCGGACCTCCCCCGCTCCCCGAGTCCGAGCGGTTCAAGGACCATCTCTCCGTGATGGCCCACGGGAGACGCGCCCTCGAGCGTG
>JBJOHC010000237.1:0-13616 GCA_046047955.1 Planctomycetota bacterium | reverse complement strand
CGCGTTCGCCTATTCTGCCCCCGATTCCACCACCTGCGCCGCGAGGTGCGAACGAGGTCACCGATGCACGACACCCGACGTCCCCGCCCGCTCTCCTCCGCCGCGGGCTCCCTCGCACCCCTCGCGCTCGCGCTCTTCGTCGCCGGCTGCGACCGCCCCGCATCGTCGCCCACGCCACCGCCGCCGCCTCCGACGGAGCCCGCCGAGGCGACCCCGGCCGACGCCGCGTCCGCCCAAGCCCCGGCGAAGAAGTCTGATGTCAAGATCTCGAAGGAGTACTGGACCGAAACGGGCAAGCTCAAGTACTTCTACGAACTCCGCAAGGACGCCAACGGCAAGTGGAAGCGCAACGGCATCGGCCGCGCCTACTTCTCCTCGGGTGAGATGGAGCGCGAGGGCACCTATCGCGACGGCGTGCGCGTCGGCACCTGGACCTACTTCAAGACCGATGGCACCGTCGATCGCGTCGAGGAGCGCGGCGACGGCGACGGCAAGGCCGAGTGACGCGCGTCAGCTGGCGACCGAACCGGGCGCCACGACCGGCGACCCGTTCGCCATCGCCGCCGCGCCGGGCGCCATCACCGCATGCAGGCTCCACGCCGCGAGCGACGCCGCGGTCGCGAGAATGAGCGCGCCGATCGCCTGATGCCCCGAGGTGACCGCGACCTCGTAGACGGGAATCGCCGCATCGGTGCGGATGAGGACCACGACGAGCGCGCCGATGCCGAGCGCGAACTGGAGCCCCACCGCGTGGACGAGTCCCTTGCCGAGGATGCGCATCGGCGCGAAGCCGCGCATGCGGCTCGACGCGTACGCCCCCGTGACGACCGCGAGCGTGAGGACGACGAACGCGCCCGTCACATGACCCCAGATCGGCCACGCGGGATGGACCGCGGCCTCGCCGTCGTGCGGCGGGATCTGGAGATGGCGGTACGCGGCCCCGAGGAAGAGCTGCGCGACGAGCGCGAGCACGAGCGCGACCGGCAGGCCGCGCAGGCGCCCCGCGTCGGCGAGCCCCGCGACCGCGGCGGTGCGGCGCCAGAGTCCGCTCGCGGCGCATGCGATCACGCACGCCGTCGCGAAGACGGCCTGCCCGAACATGCCGTGGACGATCGCGAGCGTCGTGCTCGGCGAGAGTTCGAGGCCGCTCGTCGCGGTCGTCAGCGTGCCCGTCACACGCAGGCCGCCGAGCAGGCCCTGCACGCACACCATCGCGAGGAAGAGGAGCGCGAGCCCCTTCACCCAGCCGCGCGACTCCTCGCGGAAGACGATCGACACGAGCCCGAGCGCCGCCGTGCCGACGAGCATGCCGAAGAGCCGGTGCGCGTGCTCGTAGTAGATGCCGCCGCGCATCTCGCTGATCGGATAGAGGAGCATGTTGTGCCCGAACGAGTTCGGCCAGTCGGGGACGGCGAGCCCGCTCTCGAGTCCCGTCACGAGTCCGCCCGTGACGAGCAGGATGAAGACCGTCGCCGCCGCGACGAGCGCGAAGAGCGACGCGGGGGCGGGCAGCGCGAGGGGCCGCGCGCGACGCGCGAGGAATCCGCCGAACGCCGCGAGTCCACCGCTCGCGACGAAGAGCCCCGCGACGTAGAGGACGGGCGCGAGGCGCGAGCCCCCCTGCTCGTCGCGCAGGAACGCGCCGATCACGAGGAGGTTGAGGAACGCGCTCACGAGGCCCGTCCGGACGGGCGACGCGCCCGCGCGCCGCGCGACCGCGCCCGCCGCCACCGGCACCGCGAGCGTGAGCGCGAAGAGCGCCTCGCCGATCCAGAGCCCGGGCGCCATCATCGCGATGTATCCGATCGCCCACATCGCGGTCGTCGCCGCGAAGCCGAGCGCGAGATGGACGGGCCGCATGAGGCGGAAGGCGACGAGCGCGAGCGCCGAGCCGACGACGAAGAGCGCGAGGAGCGCCGGCAGCCCGAGCGGTTCGCGCGCGGCCGGTTCGGCGGCGGCGAGCGCGTCGGACTGCGCGAGGAGCGCGCTTGCGACGGTGGTCGGCATCGCGGCGAAGTCGGAAAGCATCGTGTTCGACATGGCGGGATCCTCGCGGGCGCGTCGGGTACGGCGCGACTCCTATACTAGAGGTCCGCCCCGCGCCACCATGCCCGACGCCGCCGAGATCAACGCCGCCGACCCGCTCGCGGCCGCCCCGCCACCTGAGGCGGCGACGGTCGGCGACGCGGACCTCCGCGCCGCGCCCACGCCGCGCGCCCGCGGAATCCTCGGGATCTGGGCCGAACTCACCAAGGTCCGCCTGAACGCGCTCGTCCTCGTGACGACCGCGGTCGGTTTCGCGCTCGCGACGATCGGCCCCCTCGACTGGACGCGCCTCGCCTGGACCTGCGCGGGCACCGCGCTCGCCGCGGCGAGCGCGTCGCTCTTCAACCAGCTCTTCGAGCGCCGCCGCGACGCCCTCATGCTGCGGACGCGCGGTCGCCCGCTACCGGCGAAGCAGGTCGCGGCGCCGACGGTGTTCGTCGCCGCCATCCTCACCGGCTACGCGGGCGCGGCGCTTCTCGGCCTCCAGGTCGGTCTGATGCCCGCGGCGCTCGCGGCCATCAACATCCTCCTCTACGCGATCCTCTACACGCCGCTCAAGCCGCGGACCACCTTCAACACGCTCGTCGGCGCGGTCTGCGGCGCGATTCCGCCCGTCATCGGGTGGACGGCGGTCACGGGGCGGCTCGATCCGGGCGCGTGGCTCCTCGGCGGACTCCTCTTCGTCTGGCAGCTCCCCCACTTCCTCGCCCTCGCCTGGATGTACCGCGAGGACTACGCGCGCGGCGGCCATGCCATGCTGCCCGTGCGCGACGACGGTGGCGAGATCACCGCGCAGGTGATCGTCCTCACGACACTGCCGCTCATCCCGCTCGGACTGAGCGTGACCGCCCTCGGGCTCGCGGGCGTCTGGAGCGCCGCGGTTTCGCTCGTCCTCGGGCTCCTCTTCATCGCGGCATCGGTCGCCTTCTTCCGTTCGCGCAGCGATCGCGACGCGCGCCGCGTCTTCCTCGCGAGCATCGCGTACCTGCCGCTCGTCCTCCTCGCGATGACGCTCGACCGCGGCCCGATGAACGCACCCGCCTTCCTCCGCGGGCGCGGCACGGCGTCGGCGCGCTCCGCCTCGGACGGAGCGGTGCCGTCGCCATCGCCGGCCCCCCTGTCGGGCGACGACGCCGCATCGGGCGACACCCCGGAGACCGCCGCGAACCCCTCCACGCCTGCAGCAGCCGACGAATGACCGACGGATGACCGACGAATGACCGCCGACCGCCCCACGCCACCGACGCGAGGCTCCGCAGGCTCGCCCACCCTCACCTTCCGCGGCGGCGGCTGGGTGATCGTCCTCGCGGCGGCGCTCGTCGTCGTCCTCCTCGGCTGGAGCCTGCTCGGACCGCTCCTCGGCCGCCGCCCCGTCGGCGATGGTCGCACGCTCGAGAGCTACGGCTTCGATCTCGCGAACCTCGCGATCGACCGCGCGGAACTCGTGCCCTCGGGCATGCCGCGTGGCTTCCTCTCCTCGCTCGACGATCCCGCCCACCTGCGCGGCAGCGAGATCACGATCTACAACGAGCGCAACCGCCCGAAGTACCTCGTCCCGACCGACCGCGTCCTCGGCATCGTCGTGAACGGACAGCCGCACGCCTGGCCGCTCTCGATCCTGAATGTCCACGAGATCGTCAACGACACCGTCGGCGGCGTGCCCGTCGCGGCGACCTACTCGCCGTGGTGCGACGCGGTCTCGGTCTTCGAGCGGACGGTCGCGGGCAAAGTCCGCGCCTTCGAGGTGAGCGGCCTCCTGTGCGACGCGAATCTCGTCTTCTGCGACAAGCCCGCGACGGCGGAGGCCGCGGCGGGCACGCCGGAGCGCGCGGATTCGAGCCTCTTCGTCCAGCTCGACGGCGTCGCGATCGCGGGGCCGCTCGTCGGCACCCGTCTCGTCCGCCTCCCGGGCGCCTGCATCACGACCTGGGCCGACTGGCTCGCCGCGCATCCGACGACCACCGTCACCGAGCGCGACCCCGCGACGATCCGGCGCATCAAGGAGATCTCCTACGCGCGCTACTTCCTCTCGCCGAAGCTCGACTTCCCCGCGGATCCGATTCCGAGCGACGACGCCCTCGCCGCCGCGGGCCAGCGGCTCAAGAGCCCGATGATCGCCGTGCGGCTCGACGAGGGCTGGGAGCTCCTCGACCTCGAGGCCATGCTCTCGGACGCGGGTCCCGATCGCGTCATCGAGCGCACGGTCGGGGCGCGCACGGTCCGCGTCCACCTGCCGCGCGGCCCCGCGGTCGCCCGCGTCGAGTCGACCGATGGGGCACCCATCGAGACGGTTCCGCTGCTCCGCTTCGCGGCCGAGGCGCGCGGATTCAACCGCTCGCGCTGACGGCTTCTCGGAACCCCACGGTCAAAGTGGAGAATTCCATCGAATCTCGATGGGAAGGCGTGCAGACGGCGCGTCATTCCTCGCATGAATGCGTGCGGGTCGTTTGGGATGCGGCTCTTTCGGGGGGTGTCCCGAGCAAACTCGCGGGTGATGGCGGACACGGGTCTTCTGGACCTGATGCCGAGTTCGAGCGTGGGGTGACTCCTCCCGACGCGCGACTGCACCCGAACCCCTAGGGGATTTCCGGTCAGATCGGCGCGGTCCGCCACCCTTCGGGGTGGCGGATTCGTTTTTGGCGATCCATCACGGCCGCTCGCCGCTTGCGGAGCACCGCGCGAGCGCTCCGCGTCTCACCCCATCGACCCGATCCACAGCGTCGCGTAGAGCACGAGCCACACCGCGTCGAGGAAGTGCCAGTACATCGCGCAGTAGGTGATGCCGCGATGATCGGCCGGTCCGTAGGCGCCCTTCGAGGCGCGCCACGCCGTCCGCAGCATCGGCGGCAGTCCGCCGAAGACGTGCGCCGCATGCAGGCCCGTCAGCACATAGAAGGTCCAGCCGTAGAGGTTGTCGCTGATCGCGAGGTTCTGCTCATAGAGCCTCCACCAGGCGACCGCCTGGACGAGGAGGAAGCCGAGCGCGAGCGCGACCGTCGCGACCATCATCCCGCCCTGCCGCGCGTCGCCCGCGCGCCCGAAGGCGAGCGCCCGCTGCATGGTGACGCTCGAGACGAGGAGGAACGCGGTGCTCACGAGGAGGAGCGCCGGCGGCTTCGGCGCCCCCGCGGGGATGAAGTCGGCGCCGTTGTCGATCCGCACGACGAGGTAGCCGAGGATCGTCGCGATGAAGAGGACCGCGAGGACGAGGAGGAAGAGCCACATACCGAACAGGCCCGCCTCGTGGCGGGCCTGTGGATCGGTGAAGGGCGTGACCAGCTCGGGAGCGTTCGGTCGCGGATTCATCGGACTCCTCGCATCGGACTCCTCGCATCGGACTCCTCGCATCCGCCGCCGCGCCGCGCGTCACTTGGAGGTGACGGGCGCGAACGGCGCGTTCGAGTCGAGATAGGTCTGGACCAGCGGCGCGTTGCCGGGCGTCATCGTCGGCTCGTTCTGCCCGACGTCCATCATGCAGAAGATCATCATGAGCATCACGAACAGCATGCTCCCGACGAGCACCATGAGGTTGAACGGGCGGTCCCAGCGGAGGTGCATGAAGAAGAGCGACACGAGCGTCGCCTTCACCACCGCGACGCCGATCGCGATGTAGATGTTCGCCTCGCCGAGATCGATGTACCGCACCGCCACCGTGATCACGGTGAGGACGAGGAGCGCCGCGCCGGTCGCGAAGAGCGTACTGTACGGCACGAGGTGCCCGACGAGCGGGTGCCCGTCGCCATGACCGTGTCCTTCGTGCGCCGCGTGGGAGTGGCTCGACATGGGTGTTCCTTCGGAGTGGATCGCGGGGATCCTTCGGACCGCGCGGGGCGCGTCAGTGGATGAGGTAGAAGAGCGGGAAGAGGAAGATCCACACGAGGTCGACGACGTGCCAGTAGAGGCCGACGAAGTCGACGGGCGCGTAGTAGTCGCTGCTGAAGCGCCCGCGCATCGCCATCACGAGAAGCCAGCCGATGACGCCCACGCCGATGAGGACGTGGATGCCGTGCAGGCCGGTCATGATGTAGTAGATGGCGAAGAATCGGTGCGTGTTCGGCGGCAGCCCGGGATCGACGAGATGCGGGATCTCCTCGTGGGCGTGCGACGCGGCGGCGGCCGCCTTCTCCTTCAGCGACTCGATCGAGACGACGCCGTCGGGGCCCGCCTTCGGCGCGGCGATCGCGGTGCGGTCGACGGGCGGCAGCGAGACGAGCTCCGCGCCCGCGGCGCCCGCGGACGGGTTCGGCGACGCGATCGCGAGCACGGGGTTCGCGACGGGCGCGGGCTCGGTCTTCACGAGCTGCGCCTCGGCCTCGTCGACGGGCTGGTAGAAGGCCTCGCCCCACTTCAGGTTCACATGGAACTTGTGGGTGTACTCGAAGTACTTGATGACGAGGAAGCCGATCGCGCCCGCGAGCGTGAGCGTGAGGCAGGTGACGAGGAGCCCCTTCTTGTTCGTCTGCGCGGCGCGCACGCCGACCGCCATCGTGAGGCTCGAGAGGATCAGCACGCAGGTGTTGATGCCGCCGAGGATGGTGTCGAGGTAGCGGCTCGCGAAGCTGAACACCTCGGGCTCGGTGAAGCGCATCACCGCGTACATCACGAAGAGCGCGCCAAAGAAGAGGACTTCCGTCGCGAGGAAGACCCACATCCCGAGCTTGCCCGACTCGAACTGCTGGTTGGGCGTGTCGAAGTGGTGCGCGAGGAACGAGTACTTCGCGTGCAGGCCGTGCGGGTCGTGCCCGTGATCGTGCCCGTCGGCGTGACCTTCAGCGTGGGTGGCGTGCGACACGGGTCAGTGTCCCTTTCCGGATGCGGCGATGTGCGCCTCGGTGTCGACCACGTAGCCCTGCTTCGACTCGTCCCAGCGCACCGCGCTGAAGTCGTAGCAGTCGCCCACGGCCGGCGTGGTCGAGAAGTTGTCGTGCGGCGGCGGCGAGCTGCACTGCCACTCGAGGCTTGCGCCACCCCACGGGTTCGCAGGCGCCTTGCGTCCGGCGACGAGCGAGTGGAGCAGGTAGATCGCGGTGATCACGAACCCGAGCGCCATGATGTACGAGCCGCCGGTCGAGATGTGGTGGTACATCTTGAACGCCTCGGCCATGCCCTCGATCTGGTCGTAGCTGTAGTAGCGGCGCGGCATGCCCTGCGAGCCCAGCATGAACTGGGTGAAGAAGGTCATGTTGAAGCCGACGAAGACGAGCGCGCAGGCGATCTTGCCCCAGGTCTCGTTGAACATCACGCCGAACATCTTCGGCCACCAGTGGTGGAGGCCGCCGATCATCGCGATCAGCGCCGAGCCCATCATCACGTAGTGGAAGTGGGCGACGACGAAGTAGGTGTCGTGCAGGTGGATGTCGGTCGAGAGGACCGCGAGCGGGATGCCCGTCAGGCCGCCGATCGTGAAGAGGAACATGAACGCGAGGCCGTACCACATGGCCGTGTTCAGCGAGATCGAGCCCTTGTAGAGGGTCGCGAGCCAGTTGAAGACCTTGACCGCCGACGGGATCGCCACCGAGAAGGTGATCGCCGAGAAGAGCACGTTCATGAGCGGCGACTGGCCGCTCGTGAACATGTGGTGCCCCCACACGAGGAAGCTGAAGATCGCGATGGCGATCGAGCTGAAGGCGATGAACTTCTGCCCGAAGATGTGGCGGTGGCTGTGGACCGCGATGATCTCCGAGATGATGCCCATGCCCGGCAGGATCATGATGTAGACGGCGGGGTGCGAGTAGAACCAGAAGAAGTGCTGGAAGAGCACCGGGTCGCCGCCCATCGACGGGTTGAAGATGCCGATGTTGAAGAGCCGCTCGACGACGAGGAGCGCGAGCGTGATGCCGAGCACCGGCGTCGCCAGCACCTGGATGATCGCCGTCGCGTAGAGCGCCCAGAGGAAGAGCGGCATGCGGAACCAGGTCATGCCCGGCGGACGCAGCTTGTGGATCGTCACGATGAAGTTGATGCCCGTGAAGATCGACGAGAAGCCGAGGATGAAGACGCCGATGAGGACGGGGATCGTGCCGCCCGCGCCGAACTGCGTCGAGTACGGCGTGTAGAAGGTCCAGCCCGTGTCGAAGCCGCCCGCGAGCAGCGACCACACCGCGCAGATCGCGCCGAGGATCCAGAGGTAGAAGCTGAAGAGGTTGAGCCGCGGGAAGGCCACGTCCTTCGCGCCGAGCATGACGGGCAGGATGAAGTTGCCGAGCGCGGCGGGGATCGACGGCACGATCACGAGGAACACCATGATCGCCCCGTGCAGGGTGAAGGCCTTGTTGTACTGCTCGGCCGTCATCCACTCGACCTCACCCGGGAAGAGGAGCTTCGTCCGGACGAGGAGCGCCATCACGCCGCCCACGAAGAACGACGCGAGCACGGCGAAGAGGTACATCACGCCGATCCGCTTGTGATCGAGCGTGAAGATCCAGGAGAGGACGCCGCGGCGGAAGGTCAGGTAGTTGTCCGTCGCGTCCGCGGGAATGGCGTCGGGTCGTGCGTCGAGGGTGGTCATGGCGTTGCTCGGGTCTCGGGTGCGGTCACTGCCACTTCGTCGTGACTGGGGCGGCGGGCGTGCCCGCGCCGAAACGTCGTCTGGGGGTCACTTGCCTTCGGGCTTTCCGATCCACTTGCCCTTGGCGTCGAACTCGTCGAGGTGCTTCATCATGCCGATCAGGGCGTCGATCGCCTTGTCGGAGAGCTGTCCCTGGAAGGTGGGCATCGCGTTGCCGAAGCCGTCGACGAGGTGCTTGCCGGGGATGAGGATCGACTGGCGGAGGTAGCCCTCGGGGGCCTCGAACTCCTTGCCCGGGCCGATCAGCTCGGAGATCGACTTGCCGTCGACCTTGTGGGTCGAGTCGGGGCTCGAGGTGCGGGCCCAGATGTCGCCCGAACCGTCGTAGTTGCCCCACGACGGCCCCGTGCTCGGCTTGCCGTCGAGCGTGTGGCAGCTCGCGCAGCGGCCGAAGAGCTTCGGTCCCGCCTTCGAGTAGAGCTCCTCCTCGGGGATCGCGTCGAGCCAGCGGCCCTGCTCGACGACCCAGGCGTCGAAGTCCATGTCGTTGAGGATGTAGACGTGCCGGTTCATGCGGCTGTGGTCCTTGCCGCAGAACTCGGTGCAGAAGAGCATGTGGAAGTCGCCGTCGGCGTTCGGCGTGTCGGCCTGGAACCAGAGGGTCGTGTAGCGGCCGGGCACCACGTCCTGCTTGACGCGGAAGTCGGGGATGAAGAGCGAGTGCAGCACGTCCTGGCTGCGCATCACGAGCTTGACGGGCTTGCCCGCGGGCACGTAGAGGTCGTCGCTCGTCGCGCCGTTCGGGTACTTGAAGCTCCACGCCCACTGCGACGCGGTGACGTCGATCTGGTAGGCGTTCTGCGGCACCGTCTTCATGCTGACGAAGCCCTTGAAGCCAATGAAGAAGATCACCACGACGATGATCGTCGGGATGATCGTCCAGGTGAGCTCGAGCACCGTGTTGTGCGCGGGACCGCGCGCGTAGACCTCGCGCCCCTTCTGGCGGTACTTCACGACGAAGTACAGCATGATCCCGATGACGAGGAAGAAGAAGAAGTAGTTGATGTAGTTGATGAAGTTGAAGATCCAGTCGCTCTCGGGCGCGATGGTCGACGCGCCCTCGGGCAGCCAGAAGGTCTTCGGCGACACCGCGTCGGACGGCGTGAGGGCCGCGTCGGCGCCGGACTGCATCAGGACGGATGGGATCAGGTTCGTCACGGGTTTGCCTTCGTCAGTGCGCGGCCGGGAGGGTCGCGTCGAGCTTCTTCTTCTTTCCGATCTCCACGCGCCAGAACGCGGCGAGGCCGCCGCCGAGGACGAGGAGGGTCGCCAGTCCGCCGATCGACATCACCCGCCGCGCCTGCAGCACGTAGCCGCGCGCGTCGGGGTCGTAGATGTGGCACCAGAGGATGAACTTGTCGAGCGTCGAGCCGATCCGGCCCTCGGAGGCCTCGAGGAGCCCCATCCGGAGGTCCGCCGCCTCGAAGCGCGTGCCGTACATGTAGCGGCTGATGCGGCCGTCGGGCGTGATGAGGTAGATCGCCGCCGCGTGGGCGAAGTCGCCGTCGTCCTGCCGGCGGAAGGTGAAGCCGACGGTGTCGGCCACCAGCCTCGACATGATCTCGGCGCCGGTCAGGAAGTGGACGCCCTGACCCGAGCCGGGCCGGTCGAATTCGGCGAGGTACGCCTCCTTCTTGGCCTTCGCGAGCATGGCGGTCTCGGTCGGATCGATCGAGATCGCGACGACCTCGAACTCCTTGCCCGGCATCCAGTCGACGCCCTTGAGGCCGTCGAAGACCCCGTTCAGGACGAGGTTGCAGAGCATCGGGCATTTGTTGTAGCCGAGCTGGAGGAGCACCGGCCGCTCGCCCTTGAAGTAGTCGCCGAGGCGCACCTCGCGGCCCGCGTCGTCGGTGAACACCGTGTCGAGCGGCAGCGACCCCTCGAGGTTCTCGATGATGTCGATCCCCTTCAGCTCCTCGGGGACGCCGAGGTTGAGCTGCGCCGAAGCCGATCCCGCGGTCCACGCGACCGCCGACGCGGCGAGCGCGCGGAGGGTCGTGGCAATGGTGCGGGTCGTCTTCACGGGCGGTCGGGAGATCTGGGTTCGCGCGTCACTTCGCGAGGATGCGGATCGCGTCGTCGATCGGGATGCGGATGTGCTCGACGGGCTTCTCGTCCTCGCCGGGCGTCTCGTAGGTGCCGTAGGCGCCGAGGAGCCCCTGCTGCTCGTTGCGCAGGCCGGTCGAGAGCGCGGGGCGCGCCTCGACGACGCGGTCGACGGTGTAGTCCGCCTGCACGACGAAGTAGAGCACCGCGACGGCGAGCACGAACACGATGAAGAACACGATGCCGACGATCGAGTAGAACCAGGTCGCGCCCATCTCGGGATCGTCGAGCTGGACCTCGTTCGTGTTCGCGGTGGCGGTGGCGTGCATGGGTGTTTCCTGAGGAGCGCGCGAAGCGCGGTGATCACATGTTCTCGAACGCGAGGCTCTCGCCGAGGCGCGGGTCGCGGACGGGGACGACCGCGACGCGCGAAAGCGCATTGAGCGTGCCGCCCGCGACGAGCCCGAGGGCGCCGATCGCGAGCAGGAAGTTCACGGGGTTGAAGAAGTGCGTCGCGGTGCCGGCGTACTTCTCCGCGATCTGAGAATAGGTCGTGAATTCGCCGATGTCGTGCGGGATCTCGGGCATCACGAGCCAGTAGAGATCGATGTAGTGCGCGCACAGCATCCAGACCGCGGCCGCACCAAGGACGAGCGGCAGGCGCTTCGGCCACTTGCTGATGACGAGGACGAACGGCACGACGAAGTGACCGAAGAGGAGGACGAAGCTCATCGGCGCCCAGTTGCCGAGCTGCCGCGCGAGGAACCAGCCGGTCTCCTCGGGCACGTTCGCGTACCAGATCAGCATGTACTGGCTGAACGCGATGTACGCCCAGAACACCATGCCGAACGCGAAGAGGAGCTTGCCCATGTCCTGGTAGTGCTCGGCGGTGACGATCCCCTTGAGGGCGCCCGAGCGCTGCACGCGCAGGACGACGAGGATCATGGCCGAGAAGCCGGCCGTCGCGCAGCCGCAGAAGAAGTACACGCCGAACATGGTCGAGAACCACGCGGGCGAGATGGACATGATCCAGTCGAAGGCGGCGAAGGTCGTCGTGAGGCCGAAGAGGATCGCCGCGGGCCCCGACCACTTCTGCATGCGCATGCTGGTGGCCACGCTGCCGTTGCCGTCCTGGTGCACGCTGTTCGTGAAGAAGAAGTGCGCGAGGAACGCCCACACCGCGAAGTACGCGACCGCGCGGATCCAGAAGAAGGTCGGGTTGAGGAACGCCTCCTTCGCGTGGACGATGTGGTACTCGGCGGGGTTGTTCGCCTCGAGCGTGGCCATGTCGGCCCAGATCCAGAGCGCGTTCGCCTTGCCCATCGCCCAGAGGATCGCGAAGGGCAGGAAGAGGAGCCAGTACCAGCGGAGGTTCGAGGCGATCGCCTCGGCCGGGCGGCGGACCGCGACCGACCAGCCCGCGCGGGTCAGGTGCTGGATGAAGACGAAGAAGAGCCCGCCGAGGCAGGGCGTGAGCCCGAAGAGGAACGCGATCATGTACGCGCGCCAGAAGTGGTGCGCGTCGGTGCCGAAGGCGCCCGTGTAGCCGAGCGCGCCGCCCGCGCCGAGGCCGAGGACCCCGATGCCGAGCGCGATGTTGCGGAACCCGAGCGCGATCGACGGGAGCTGCGTGTTGGAGGCGCCGAGATCGGCGTGTGCGGTGGCGTGCGCCATCAGTTGCCCTCCTCCTTCCGGAGGTTCGCGCGGAGTTCAGGCGGGACATCCTGCAGCGTCGCGTCCTGCGAGAGCTGCAGGGCCTTCACGTAGGCGGCGATCGCCCAGCGGTCGTCGACATCGATCTGGCCGCCGTAGCCGGCCATGTTGCGGATGCCGTTGCCGACGATCGAGTAGAGGAGACCGAGCGAATGCGTGCGCACCGTCGGGTCGTGGAGGCTCTTCGCCTGCACCCACGCGGTGCCCTGCACGGGGCCCTCGGTGTTCGACATCAGCTCCATCGCGCGCACGTTGACGGCGCCGTCGCCGAAGCCCGCGTAGCCGTGGCACACGCTGCAGTAGATGTTGAAGCGCTCCTGGCCGCGGCGCAGGAAGGCCTCGCTCATCTCGAGTCCGTCGGGAAGCGTCTCGGCCCACTGGCCGCCGACGACGCCCTCGAAGCGGTGCGCGTCGAGCTTCGTCTCGCCCACGGCGACCGTGCCCGCGACGTCGTAGCGCTGCGAGCGGCCGTCGGCGAAGAGCGGGTTCTCCGACTGGGTCTTGAACTTCGGCTGGAAGTCCATGTCGAAGAAGATGTGGACGGCGGGCGCCGGGTCGGGCGTCGCGCGCACGCGCGCGATCACGACGGGCGGGATCGCGAGGCACATCGCGCCGATGGCGCCGACGTAGATCATCCAGCGTGGGGGGAGCGGAATCATGGGTCAGTCCTCCACCGCCTCGACCGCGACCGGGTCGAGCGACTTGAGGAACTCCTCCGTCTTCTTGGGCAGGAACTTGGGATCGCGCGCCTCGATCGAGATGAAGAAGCGGTCGTTCGAGGCGCGGCGGAAGCGGTGCGAGCGGAACAGCGGGTGGTAGAGCTGCGGCAGCCCGTTGAAGAGGAACATCAGGCTCACGGTGGCGAGCGCCGAGAACAGGATGGTCAGCTCGAACATCACGGGGATGAACGCGGGCAGGCTCATCGCGGGCTTGCCCGAGATCATGAACGGGTAGCCCGTCACCCAGACGCCCGCCCAGATGGTCCACGACAGCGAGTTCGTGAAGGTCTGGAGCGCGAAGGCGGCGGTGGTGCCCGTCGCGCCCGCACCGAACACGAGGACCGGCAGGATGGTGCGCTTCACGCCCATCGCCTTGTCGAGTCCGTGGACGGGGAACGGGGTGTGGCAGTCCCACCAGCGGAAGCCCGCGTCGCGGACCTTCTCGGCGGCGGCCATGAGGTCGCCGGGAGTCTCGAACTCGGCGATGAGGCCGTAGAGCTTGGTCGGACGCGGCGCGGGCC
>JBJOHC010000236.1:0-3444 GCA_046047955.1 Planctomycetota bacterium | reverse complement strand
GCGGGGCCGTGGACGCCGGTCACGAGGACGCCTTCGATGTCGGCGGTCTTCGAGGGGCCGGTGATGATCGTGGTCGAGGCGGCGTCGAGGGCGTCGGGGCGCGATTCGAAGAGGTCGACGAGGTCGGGGAGGATCTGCGACGCGCGGACGATCGCGAGGTGGATCGGCGGCGTGATCCAGGCGTTGCGCAGGCGGCCGTTCGTCGAGATGACGAGCGAGCCGCTCTCGGCGATCGCGCAGTCGACATCGGTGATGCCGACCTCGCAGTCGAAGAGGCGGTCGGCGGCGCGGTCGGCGTCGTCGTTCGGCGCGAGGCGCGCGCCCGCCGCGGCGGTCGCGCGGGCGGCGAGCGCGGTGTCGCGGACGGCGACGACGGTCCGTCCACGCGACTCGAGCAGCGTCGCGAGGACGGCGTCGAGCCCGTCGTCGGTCGTGCGCGTGACGCGCATGCCGACCGCCGTCGCCTTCTCGGCGAAGAGGTCGGTGAGGCCGGTGAGGTCGGTGAGGTCGGTGCGGTCGCGCGGAACGCGGCGGACGACCGCGTGGTCGGGGACCGCGGCGACGGTGACGGGCTGCGCGCGCACGGCGGCGCGCACGCGCGCGAGGAGCGCGTCGACGGCGGGGGCGCGCGTGGTCATCGGCTGCTGCCTCCCTTCGCGTCCTGCTTCGCGTCCTGCTTCGCGTCGTGCTTCGCGTCGTGCTTCGCGTCCTGATTCGTCTCCCGCTTCGCGAACCAGTCGCGGAAGCGCTCGCCCGTCGCGACGCCGAGGTCGCGCGTCGCCGTCCAGCCCGCGCCCGGGCCGGGCGCCGACTTGAGCCACGCGCGGTCGTCGCCCTTCGTCCGTTCGCGCTCGCCGAGCATGCGCGCGTGGAGCCGCACCGCGCCGATCGCCATCCGGAAGAGCGCGGGCCGTTCGGCGAGCCATCGCCAGAGCGAAAGCGTCGCGCCCTCCGACTTCGGCGAAAGTCCGCGTTCGCGGAGCCGCGCGCGGTCGTGGATCAGGAACTTCGGGATGTCGATCTTGACGGGGCACGCCTCGTAGCACGCGCCGCAGAGCGAGCTCGCGCGCGGGAGGTCGGGGTAGTTCGCGAGGCCCGCGTCGCCGCCCGCCTGCGCGCGCTCGAGTTCGGGGGTGAGCACCGCGCCGATCGGCCCCGCGTACATCGAGCCGTACGAGTGGCCGCCGACCTTCCGGTAGACGGGGCAGGCGTTCAGGCACGCGCCGCAGCGGATGCAGCGGAGAAGGTCGCGCTTCTCGCTCGCGAGGACGCCCACGCGCCCCGCGTCGACGAGGACGAAGTGGACCTCCTTCGGCCCACCGTGCTCGCCCGCGCGGCGCGGCCCGCGCACGAAGCTGGTGTAGACGGTGAGCGGCTGCGCGGTGCCGCTCCGCGCGAGGAGCTTGAGGAAGGGCGCGAGGTCGCGCGCGCCGCGGATGAGCTTCTCGATCCCGACGAAGACGATGTGGACGGGCGGCCCGCCGACCGAGAGGTCGAAGTTTCCCTCGTTCGTGCAGATGACGGCGGCGCCCTCGTCGGCGAGCAGGAAGTTCGCGCCCGAGACGCCGATGTCGGCCTTCCGATAGAGCCCGCGCATGTGCTCGCGCGCGATCATCGTGAGTTCGGTCGGGTCCTCGGTGTAGCGCGCGCCGAGCTCGCGCACGAAGCTCCGCGCGGTCGCGACGCGGTCCTTGTGGATCATCGGCGTGACGATGTGCGAGGGCGCGTCGTCGTCGATCTGCAGGATGAACTCGCCGAGATCGGTCTCGAGGGTCTCGATGCCCGCGGCCTCGAAGGCGGGGAGGAGGCCGATCTCCTCTGTGACCATCGACTTGCTCTTGACGCACGACATGGGCCGGCCGGGGGCGGCGTGCGCGCGCGCGATCGCGAGCGCGATGGCGCAGGCGTCGGCCGCGGTCGCCGCGGCGTGCACCTTCGCGCCCGTCGCCTCGGCACGCTCGATGAAGCGCCCGAGGAGTTCGTCGAGGTGGTCGAGCGCGTACTGCTTGGTGTCGCGGGCGACGGTGCGGAGGTGGTCGTACTCGGCGCCGAAGTCGCGGCCGAAGATGCCGCCGCGCTGCGTGTCCTTGAGGTGCGTCGCGTTGCCGACGAACTGCTGGAGCTTGAGGTCGGCGACGGCCGCGCGGGCGCGCGGCTTCATGTCGAAGGGAAGGACGGGGGCGATCAGCGGATTCACGCATCGCTCCGTTCGAGAAGCCCGAGCGACTCCGCCAGCGCCTCGGCGGGCGAGATCACGCGCAGCGCGACGCCCTTCCGATGCGCGAGGCCCGCGAGGTGCGCCGCGCAGCCCGTGTCGCTCGCGACGAGGGTCGCGGCGCCCGTCGAGGCGACATGCGCGAGCTTCTCCTCGCCGAGCGCGGTCGATACCTCGGGAAACTGCGTGCTGAACATCCCGCCGAAGCCGCAGCACTGCGCCATGTCGGGGAGGTCGCGCAGGTCGCCGCAGCGGGCGGCGGCGAGGAAGGGCGCGGTCGCACCGTGGCGGTGGAGGCCGCGCAGGTGGCAGGCGTCGTGGCAGGTGAGGGTGGGTGCGGCGGTGGGCGCCGAGGCGGGCGCGCGCGGCGACGCCTGGGAGAGTGACGCCTGGGCGAGCGACGCGGGGGCGAGCGACGCCGGATCGACGCCGAGCCGCGTCTCGAGGAACTCGACGAGCTCGAAGGTCTTCGCCGCGAGCGACTCGACGCGCGCGCGGTCGGCGCTTCCCGCCGCGAAGAGCCCCGCGTACTTCTCGCGCACCACCGAGCAGCACGAGCCCGACGGCGTCACCACCGCGTCGAACGGCGCGAAGATCTCGGCCATCCGCCGCGCGAGCCGCGCGGCGTCGGCGGGGAGGCCGTTCGAGAGCATCGGCTGCCCGCAGCAGGTCTGCGCGTCGGGCAGTTCGACCCGCACTCCGCAATGCTCGAGGACGAGCACCGTCGCCTGGAGCGCCCGCGGCGCGAGCGCCTCGGCGAGGCAGGTGGTGAAGAGGGCGACGCGCATTCCGCGGAATGTACCCGCGGGGGCGGTCGACCCGTCAGTGCGCGCCCCAGTTCGCGAGCAGGATCGCGAGGTCGGCGCCGCCGACGAAGGTGTCGCGGTCGAGGTCGGCGCGGCCGATGTTCGGACCCCACTCGGAGAGCAGGAACGCGAGGTCGGCGCCGCCCGTGAAGCCGTCGAGGTCGAAGTCGCCGAGGGCGATCTCGCAGGGGTCGGGCAGGCCGTCGGCGTCGGCGTCGGACTGGCCGAAGGCGATCTCGGCGCCGTCGATCAGGCCGTCGCCGTCGCAATCGGGAATCGTGCACGGGCCGCCGACGCAGAACTGCGTGCGGCGCTCGAGAAGCGCGCCGGTCGCGCCGTCGCGGAAGACGAGCGTCGTGTAGACGATCGCGCCCGCGTCGGCGTCGGCGGGCGAGAGGACGAAGCTGCCCGCCCGGACGCGCA
>JBJOHC010000235.1:0-2545 GCA_046047955.1 Planctomycetota bacterium | reverse complement strand
GGTCGGGCGGGGTCTACGACGAGGGCGGTCGCGCGTGGCTCGCGCCGCTCGAGGGAAACGACGCCGCGCGCGCCGCGTTCCGCCTCGGCGAGTGGAACCGCTACGAGATCGAGGCGATCGGTCCGCGCATCCGGACGCGCGTGAACGGCGTGCCCGCCGCGGGATGGCTCGATGGAACGGTCGCGGGCCTCCTCGCCTTCCAGGTGCACGGCGGTCCCGCGTGCGAGGTGCGGTTCCGCGGCGCGACGATCGAGGAGCTCGGGCGGCACGAGTGGGTTGCGATCGGCGCGGACGGAGTGATTCCGCCGGGAGTCACGGGCGTTCGCGCGCGCGTGCACGCGGGGGCGTCGCTCGTCGTCCGCGATCGCGCGGGCGCGACGCTCGCCGAGGCGCGGGGCCGCGGCGACGCCGCGGATGACGCGCCCACACTCGCCGAGATCCTCTGGTTTGAAGGGAGTTTCGCGGTACTCGTCGATGGACGGAAGGTGGGCGGCGGCACAGAGGAGTCGGTGCCCGCGCGCGCCTGCGTCGCGCTCGCGACGGGCGACGCGGCGTCCGAGGCCGTCGCTTTCGACGCCTCCACGATCGAAGTTCTCCGTCGGTTCGAAGGCGCGGTGGACGCGCCGTTCGGGCGCTGACCGTCGCGCGCGCCGTCTGTGGACATCCCGTTGAATCCCGGGGAGTTCGCGCGAGAGCCGCGCGCGCCGCGCGGCGCATCGACGCGTACGCCCGCGATTTCGGGCGATCGCGGATGAATGTCGCGTGGGCGCCGCGCCTCGAGGCGGTGGGGCGTCGGGCCGCGCGCATGATCGCGCGGGCGCGCAACTCCGCGCGCGGCGCGCCGACTTCGGCGTGAACGGGTGTCGAACGATGGAGGAGATGGCGATGTCGTGTCAGGGAAACGGACGCCTCGCGTCCATGAACGGGATCGGGTCGGGAGCTCGCACGCGGTCTTCGCGCGGGGATCGCCATGGCGCGGAGACCGACGGTCGGCGGACGCAGGACGGCGCCGCGCGTGGAACGGCCACGCGTGGAACGGTCGCGCGCGGCGGACGCGGCGACGCCGCGCGTCGCGCGCGCATCGGACGCCTCGTCGAACTCGCGCGGATCTACCTCGGCTGGACGCCGGGTGAACTCGCCGCGGCGCTCGGACGCGAACCTACGCGGGTCGCGCCCGAGACGGGAAATCCCAAGCTCGATCTCGTGCAACGCCTCGCGGACGCGCTCGACTGGGAACCGGGCGACCTCGTCGCGTGCCTCGGAGGCGATGGCATCGGCTGCGGCGCCGGCGATGCGTCGCGCCAGGCGCGCGATCCCGCGCGCGCCGCACGCGCGGCGCGTCTCGACGCGCAGGGGTTCGCGGCGCTCGATCTCCTCGCGCAGCGCCAGCATCGGAGCGCGCGCTTCAGCGAGATGGAGGAGACCGCGCGCGCGATGTGGCGGACCGCGATCGACGGGCGCGGCCGTGCGATCGCCCTCAACCGTCTCGCGGGCGCGCAGGAGGGGCGCGGGCACTACGGGCGCGTCGTCGAGACGGTGCGGCGCGGTCTCGCCGAGCGGGCGATCGGCGACGATGTGCGGCTGATGCTCCTCGTGAATCTCGCGGGCGCGTCGTACGCGCTCTGGAATCTCCACGAATCGCGGTCGATCGCCGAGGGCCTCCTCGAGCGATTCCTCGATCGCGCGCCGCGCGGCCGACTCGAGTCGGTCGGCGAGGCGTTCTGCCACGCGATCCGCGGTCACAGCCTGCGGCGGCTCGTCGCCGAAGCCGAGTGTGACGACGAGCGCATCGCCTGCGCGCGTCGTGCGGCGCGCGCGCTCGGACATGCTGCGGAGCTCTACGACGGGCTCCACGACCGCTACGGCGACGCGCAGTACGCGATGCTCGCGCGGATCGCGCGCGGCGGCCTCCTCGAGGCGCGCGTCGTCGCGGGCGAGATCGACGGCGGCGACGCGATCGCGCTCGTCCTCGAGGCGATCGACGAGGCGGAGTCGCCGCGGCTCGCGCGGGGCGGCGGAGTCGGCGGAGTTGGCGGGTGCGACGCGCGCGACGCGGAGGAGGCGCGCGGCGCGGCGCTCGGACCGCGCCTTCCGCTCGGTCGCGAGCCGAGCCTCGTGCGCAGTAGGGAGCCGGAAGGGGAGTCGAACATCGAGCCGAGCATCGAGCCTCCCCTCGAGTCGACGGGCTGGTGGTCGGTCTTCGGTGCGAACATCGCGCTGCGTCGCGCGGGCGAGGGTCTCGCGGGCGCACGCGAGCGCGACGACGACGAGCGCGCGATCGCGATCTGCACCAACAAGGCGACCGAGATCGGCGACGCCCTCGACCTCTGGACCCTGCGCGAACGCGCGTTCACGCTCGGCTGGTTCCGCCGCACGGTCGTCGCCTCGCCGCGCGCCGGCGAGTTCGACGCCTGGCTCCTCGACGACGAGGACCTGCGGACGCTCGTCGGCACGATGGGCCGTTTCCCCGCCTTCCGTGCGACCGGCTGGCGCATCCTCGAGCACGCGACGCATGTGGGCGCGGGGAACTGAACGCGCGTCGCGG
>JBJOHC010000234.1:0-3705 GCA_046047955.1 Planctomycetota bacterium | reverse complement strand
TCCTCGACCTCGAAGCGCGCCTCGTCGGGGCCGATCGCCGAGCGGAAGAAGACGACCTTCGACGGATCGCTGCGGTTGCCGTGGCGGAAGGCGTTCACGACGGCCTCCTCGATGGCGAGGCGGATCGCGAACATCGCGCCCTCGTCGTACCCCGCGGCGGCGAGCGCGGCGGCCGACTCCTCCTGCACGACGGGCAGCCCCTCGTGCAGGTCGCGCAGCGTTCGATCGCTGGTGAAGTCGGCGCGGGTCATCTCGTCGGGAACGGCTGGTGCGACGGCGGACGGAGGCGCGGCGCGCCGATCGCGCCGCGACCGAGGACGGTACGCATCACTGAAGGCTCGCGACGGCCGCGGCGTAGTCGGCGTGGATCGCGAAGATGCGGTTGAGCTTGGTGATCGCGAACGCCTCGGCGATGCGCGGCTGGATCTCGCAAAGCCGCAGCTGCCCGTCGCGGGCCTTGATGCGCTCGTTCAGCTTCATCATGGTGCCGAACGCCGCACTCGACATGTGCTCGACATTCCGGAAGACGAGCACCACCTTGGGACGGAACTGGGTCTCGACCGCCTTGAGGAGCTCCTCGCCGATCTGGTGGATGTTGAGCTCGTCGAGGATGTTCCGATCGACGAAGTCGATGCGGATCACGCCATCGGTCTGGCGGACGCTGATGTGGGACGAGGGCGCGGTCATCGGGTCTCCTGGCACCGCCGGTCCGTGGACGAGCGAACCGACTTTGGACGAGGTACGCGCGCACCATACCAAACGGGTCTCGTGGAACCTGCGGTGAACGCGCCAATTGACGGCTTCGGACGGTCGCGTGCCGCCGGATCGCCGGCACCGCGTGCAGGGAAGCCTCCGCGCGCGCGGACAAGTCGCGCCGTCCCGCGGGCGCAGCGCCCGTCCCTGCGGGTGCGTCGACGAGGCATGCCGAGTCGCCGCACCAGCCTGCTCAGGCGCTCGCGCGGAATCGGTCGGTTTCAGCGCGCGCGTCGGGTGCGCACGGCGCCTGCCGGCTTCGGCACCGATGCAAACGCTCCGAACACCGGAACCCGCGAGACGCGGGCGTTCGATGAGACCCCTCCACAAGCGATCGCGCCTACATCCCGCGACGCGCCCGCCCTTCCCTCGCGACAGGCCATTCCGTCGCGGCGCGCTGGTCCCGAGGCGCATCGCACGCGTGGCGCGCCGATCGCACGCCGCCAGCGCACTCAACGGACCGCTCCATGCGCCCGAAAAAGACACCGCGGCGACCGAAGTCGCCGCGGCGTGTTGGTTCGCGTGTCGCCGGCGTCAGCCGCCGATGTTGCCGAGCTGATCAACGAGACCCGGGAAGAGGAGCTCCTCGTTCTCGCTCTGGATCACGATCTCGGGCCGCATCAGCATGACGACGGTGAGCTCCTGCTCGCTGTCGATGCGGTTCGTGAAGAAGCGGTTGACGATCGGGATCTTCGAGAGGACGGGGACGCCCGACTCGATCTCGACCTCTTCGAAGCGGCGCTGACCGCCCATGAGGATCGTGCCCTTGTCGGGAACGCTCACGGTGGTGCGGATCGACTGCACCTGGATTTCGGGGAGCTGGATGCTGCCGCCGAACTCGCTGCCGCGGCCGCCACCGACGCCCGTGCCACCGACCGCGCCGCCGACATCCACCGACTCGAAGCCGAGGACGGTGCTGGTGTCGAACTGGACCGTCATGGTCACATAGCGGCGGTCGGCCGAGATGACGCCCTCGACATCGAGGACGAAGCCGTCCTGGACGACGCCGATCTGCGGCGCGAAGGCGCCCGCCGCGTCACCGACCTGCGGCTGCAGGCCCGCGACGAACGAGATCTGCTTCGCGATCGTGATGAAGGACCGCTGGCCGTTCATCAGGGTGAGGCGCGGAGCGGTGAGGACGACATTGCGCTGATCGGCCTGGGTGGCGCGGATCAGGAGGTCGACCTGGATGTCGTCGAGGTAGCTGAAACCGGTGGTCGCGGCGGCCGCGCCCGAGGCGAGGATCTGACCGCCGATGCCGCCGATCGCGCCCGAGCCAAGGCTGTTCACGATGCTCGACGAGTCGTTGGTGAAGCCGACGGGCGTCCAGCCCGACTGACGGCGGATCGGCGAACCGACGGGGCCGTAGACGTAGGTGATGTCGCCCGTATCGGGATCTGGGATGCCGAAGCTGTTGCCAGTCGGGACGGTGTTCGCGACGGCATCCTCACCCTCAGTCTGCGCCTGGCTGCCCCAGACGAGCGGATCCTTCAGCTGGCCGCGGGCCGCGCCCTCGGTCTGGAAGAAGAAGTCGCTGAGGTTGAAGTTCGGATCGGCGCCGCGCGCCGCGTTCCACATGCTGTCGTTGGTGTTGAAGTAGAGGTCGAGATCGATGCCGATCTGCTCGAACCAGTCGCTCGTGACGCCGATGACGCGCGCCTCGTAGTTGATCTGGAGCGCGCGGATCGCGCGGAGCTGCGAGAGCAGGCCCTCGATCTCGCGGTGGTTCTTCGCGGTGTTCGTAATGATCAGGTTGCCGTTGAGCTCCTGGATCGAGCCCGTGTCGCCGCCGGCGTCGCGCCAGCCGTCCGGATCGATCTGCTCCTGGATGATCTCGGTGATCTGCTCGATGAGCTCCTCGCGGCTCTTGCGCTCGGGGTCGTCGCCGGGGTCGCCGATGATGCCACCGCCGCCGCCGCCGCCACCACCCATGCCGCCGCCGCCCATGCCGCCGCCGCCGCCGCCGAAGCCGCCGCCGCCGCCGCCAAATCCACCGCCGCCGCCACCCATGCCACCACCCATGCCGCCACCCTGCTGGCCGCCCTGCTGAAGCGCGGCGCCGAGGTTGAAGTCAGGGGCGTTGTCGAAGTAGGGGACCTCGAAGAGGAGATCGCGGATGTCGTAGACGATCGCGAAGGTCTTCCGGCGGAGCTGCTCCTGCGAGCTGATGACGACGACGCCGTCCTCGATCGAGAAGTCCGGCGGATCGCTCTCGTCGCCGAGCTGCTCGAGGACGCGCTTCAGGGCGACCTCGAACGAGATGCCCTGGAGCTCGAGCTCGATCGGATCCTCGGGACGCACGCCGATCGCGTCGAGCGCCTTCCAGTCGGGGTAGAACTTGACCTCGGCGAGGCTCGACATGTGCGAGAGCACATCGTTGAACGGGAGGTTCGAGTACGGGAAGTCACCCATCGCGGTGAGCTTCGCCGCGGCCTGGCGGTTCACCGCCGACTCCTGGTAGCCGCTCGCGCCGTTGCGCAGACGGTTGACGCTGAGCGCCGGCCAGTCCTCGGGGTACTCGAGCAGACCGTTCACCGAGCGGGCGCCGGGGCCGCTCAGGTTCGTCATCGGGGGCACCGAACGCGCGAGGAGCTCGGTCGAGAACTCCGTGTAGGCGCGCTCGCGGCGGCGCTCGGTCTCGCTGTAGTCGCGGTAGACCTGGGTGGTCGACAGCGCCTGCTGGAGAACGAGGGCGGCCGGGTTGTTCGGGTCGAGGAAGAGGATCTCCTGGACGACCTGGAGCGCCTCGGTGTACTTGAGCTCCATCTGGAGCTGGCGCACGCGGAGGAGGTAGTCGTTGATCTGCTTCGCGCGCTTCGCCTGCTCGTCGCGGGCCTGCTGGGTGCGCTCGCTCTCGGCCTGGCGGCGCTTGATGTCCTCCTCGGCGAGCTTGGCGGCGGTGCGGCCCGAGTTGACCTGCTCGAGGAGCGTGTCGAGCTGGCCCATCCACGC
>JBJOHC010000233.1:0-11340 GCA_046047955.1 Planctomycetota bacterium | reverse complement strand
ACGACGCTCGGCCTCGATCACTCGGCGGCGTCCTTCACGAAGGGGGCGCGGCGCGTCGAGCTCGTCGTCGATCGCCGCGCGCTCGAGCCCGCGATGTCGACGGGCCGCATCGAGGTCCGCAGCGAGGTCCGCAGCGAGGTCCGCACGGGCGAGGCGCCCGCACCCTGACCGCGCACCGCCGCTCTTCCCGCACCTCCCCCGAACGCACCCCGCGGAGCCGCGCCCGCCGTGTCCGAGCGCTTCGAGCACCACGCGCGCCTGATGGGCGCGCTCACCCTCCTGAGCCGCGTCCTCGGACTCGTCCGCGACGCGTCGCTCGCGCGCATCTTCGGCATCGGTCCGCTGATGGACGCGTTCAACTTCGCGTTCGTGCTGCCGAACCTCTTCCGACGGCTCTTCGGCGAGGGCGCGATCTCGAGCGCGTTCACGCCGCGCTACGCCGAGGTCGAGCGCGACCGCCCCGCGGAGGCGGGGCGCTTCGCGGCGCGGCTCCTCGCGATCCTCGCGCGCGTCCTGTGGGCGCTCGTCGCGGTCGGTGAAGTCGCGCTCCTCGTCGTCTGGCTGACGGCCGGCGGCGACGACGCGCGCTTCGCCGCCGAACTCACGGCGATCATGCTCCCCTTCATGCCGCTCGTCTGCCTGACGGCCGTCGGCGGCGCGGCGCTCCAGGTGCACGGGCGCTTCGGGCCGACCGCGGCGAGCCCGATCATCCTGAACTCCGCGCTGATCGCCGCGACGCTCGGACTCTGGCCGCTCGCGCGCGCGGGCATCGTGTCGCCCGAAGCGCATCTGCGCGCGGTCGCGCTCGCGGTCGTGGTCGCGGGCGTCGCGCAGTGGGTGTGGACCTCGCGCGTCCTCGCGCGTGTCGCGCCGCGCGCGGCCGCCGCCGGCGACGCCGCGCCCGCCGCGGTCACCGACGCCGTGCGCGGCACCTTCCGCGACGCCATCCCGATGATGCTCGGGCTCGGCGTCCTCCAGCTCAACACCTTCCTCGACAACCTCATCGCGAGCTGGCCGACCATCGTCGGGCCGACCGTCCTCGGCTTCGACTATCCGCTCGCGGAAGGCGCGATGAGCGCGCTCGCGAACGCGCAGCGCCTCTACGAGTTCCCGCTCGGTGTCTTCGGCATCGCGATCGCGACGGCGATCTTCCCCGTGCTCGCGCGGCTCGCGAACGACGGTGCGGCGTTCGCGGGCGCGGTGCGGCGGGGGCTCCGTCTCTCGATGTTCGTCGGGCTGCCCGCGAGCGCGGGGCTCGTCGTGGTCGCGCCCGAGGCGGTCGGCGTCCTCTTCCGCGGCGGCGCCTTCGACGAGGCGGATGTCGCGCGGGTCGCGACGATCCTCACGGGCTACGCGCCCGCGATCTGGAGCTACCAGCTCGTCCACATCTACACGCGCGCCTTCTACGCGCGGCGCGAATCGTCGACGCCCGTGCGCGTGTCGCTCGCGGTCGTCGGCCTCAACCTCGCGCTCAACCTCGTCCTGATCTTCACGCCGCTCCGCGAGGCGGGGCTCGCGTGGTCGACGGCGATCTGCTCGATCGTCCAGTGCGCGATCCTCGCGACGCTTCTCGCGCGGCGACTTCCCGGCACCTTCGGGCGCGATGTCCTCGCGAGCTGGGCGCGGACGCTCGTCGCGACGGGCGTCCTCGTGGTCGCGGTCGCGGCGACGCTCCACGCGCTCCCGGACGGCACGCGCTGGCGCGACGATCTCCTGCGGCTCGCGCTCGGCGTCGCGGCGGGAGCGCTCGCCTTCGCGGGCGCGGCGCGCGTCCTCGGCATGCCCGAACTCTCGGAACTGCGCCATCGGCGCGCGAAGACCGCGGCGGCCTGACGGCCACGCGATATCGGTCCCGTCCGGCCGTTCCCGCGTCCCTCCGATTCGGCGCTCCCCCTTCAGTCGCACCTGCGATCGGACGATTTCGCGAACGGAGGCATTCACTCCATGAATGGGGAGGCCATGTCCGAGGAATCGACCCGAAACGCGCCGGCGAGCGTGGCGCCCATCGCGCCCGCGACGCCTCCTGTCGACGGAAGTCGCGGGAATTCCCTCGGATTCCGCACCGAGACGACGGATCTCCAGGGAGGCGACCGCACGCATGAAGGCGTCCTGTCGCTGATCGCGGACGTCGAGCGGATGCTCGACACGCTGAAGGAGGAGGCGCGTCAGGACCTCGGTCGCGCGGGCGAGGCCGAACGGCTTGCCGGCGAAGTCGCGGCGCTCACGGGTGAAGTCGCGGCGTTGCGCGCCGAGATCGACGCGCTCGAGGGTGCGCTCGCGGGCGCGCGCGACGCGCACCGGAGCGAACGCGCCGCGGACGCCGAGGCGCGCGCGGAGATCGAGCGTTCGCTCGCCACGCGCGACGAATCGATCGCGTCGCTCGAGGGTGCGCTCTCGGAACTCGGCCGTTCGCTCGCCGAGCGCGAGGAGGCGACTGGTCGCCTCGAATCGCACTGGAAGGACCGCCTCGCGGAGTCCGAGGACGCGCGCGCCGCGGCCGACGCCGCTTGTGCCGACGCGAACGCCGCGCGCGAGGCGGCGGATGCCGCGCGCGTCGCGGCACAGGAATCCCTCGTGGCCGCCGAGGAGCTCTTCCAGCTCTCCGACGAAGGCCGTCGCGCGGCGGAAGCCGCCGCCGAGGCGCTCGCCGCGCGTCTCGAGGAGTCCGAGAGCGATCGCGCCGCGCTTCGCGCGCGGCTTGCGGCGCTCGAAGCCGAGCTCGCGGGGCTCGCCAACACGCTCGCCGACGCGATCGCCTCGCGCGACGCGCAGCTCGCGCGTCTCGCCGACGAGCGCAACGCGCTTCTCGAGGCGCAGTGCCGCGCGCAGTCGTCGCTCGCCGCGGCGCACGCCGAGGTCGACCGCCTGCGCGGACGGGTTGCCGATCTCGAGTCGGCGCGGTCCGACGCCGAGCTGGCGCGCGCCGAAGCGGCGCGGGCGCATGCCGAAGCCGTCGAGTCCGCGCGCATCGAGCGCGATCGGATGGAGTCCTTCCGCGCGGAGGTCGCGCGTCGCGAGGCCGATCCGACGCCCGCCATGACCGAGGAGCACGCGGGGCTCGTTCTCGCGCTCGGCGAAGCCGAGGCGCGGCTCGCCGCCGCCGTCTCCCGCCTCGAGGCCACCGACGCGCGCCTTGCGGAGTCCGACGCGTCACTCGCCGAACTGCGCCTCCACGCCGCCGAAGTCGAGCGCGAGCGCCACGATGCCAACGCGGCGTTCGAGGCCGCGCAGACGGAACTCGACGCCGCGCGCGTCGAGCTCGACGCCGTGCGCACGGAGCTCGCCGCGACGCGTGGCGAACTCGCGAGCCGCGACGAGCGCCTCGCCGAACTCTCGGAGGAGAGCGTGGCGCGCGCCGCGGACCGGTCGCGGCACTCCGCGTCCTTCGGCGCGAACGAGCCGTCCGGACCCGATGCGGGCGAGATCTCGGAGGAGGAGATCGCGCGCGTCGTCGAGGCCCGCATCCAGCAGATCCTCCAGCCGCGGCTCGCGCAGCTGGCGCAGGTCGCGCAGTTCCTCAAGACGCGGAAGGAGCGCCTCGCCGCGCTGCATCGCGGGCTGAAGCGCCGCGCCCGCGCGCAGCGCGCGCTGCGGCAGGTCTACGGACAGGGCGTCGGAGAGGATGGCGGACCCGCGACCGACGGCTCCACGCCGACCGTTTCGTCGGCGTTCGCGACGACCTCCACGACCGCGCCCGCCATCGCGGGCGATACGACCGCGCTCGAGACCGAGCGCCGCGAACTCGAGGAGCTCCGCGTCATCCTCGCCGCGAGCGAACAGGCGCTCGCGCGCCGCGCCGCGGGCACGCGCCTCGTCACGACCACCGCGCTCGCGTCGGCGTTTCTCGCCGTGTCCGCAGCGCTCTCCTGGCATGTCGCGGGCGTGATCGCCCCGACGCCCGCGCTCGCCTCGATCGACCTCGTCGTCGCGAGTCGCGCGCCCGAATCGCAGCAGGACGCGACGCCCGACGCGGGCGGCGTCGCCGCATGGCTCGAGTCGCAGCTCGCAGACGAGCGCTTCACGGGCGTCGTCGCCGGACGGCTCGGCGATCTCGGTCGCACGAATGCGGAGTCGGCGACGCTCGTCGACGCCCTCGCCGAGCGCATGACCGTTGCGAGCGACGGACCCCATGTCCGACTTTCGCTTCGCGGCGAGAGCGCCGACGCCGCGTCGGCCGCACTCGACGCCGTCGCGACCGCCGCCGTCTCCGAGGCGAACCGCCTGCCTGAACGCCGCAGCGATCTCCTCCGCGTCGCCATCGCGAACGCGGGCCAGGAGGTCGGCCGCGCCGTCTTCGCGAAGGCCGCGGCGCTCCCCGATCCCTCGCGTCTCGCCCGCGCCGGCACGATCTTCGGCGCCTGCGTGGGCGCGGCGGCGCTCGTCGCAGGGCTGCTCCTCCTCGCGGGTCGCCGCACGGCGCGCCTCGTCGCGTCGCAGGCCTGACGGGCGCCTTTATCGCCGCATCCCGCGCAACCTCTGCGCGCGTCCGCACGACTTTCCCGCGATTCACCGCTCAGGACGAAGTCGCGAGCCCCGACGCCCGATCCACCTGTGTCGCAGCTCGCCACGGAACGGCGTTGCGGAAAGGGCAGTCACCATGCACGGATTCGCAAGACTCAGGCTCGTGGGAACCATGCCGCTCGACGGCGCACCGGAAGAGTGCACCACCGACGATCTTCCCAAGCCACTGCCCTTTCCGAGCTGCGCCGGCACGCTGAAGAGCGGCCACGCGACGCTCGACGCGCTCGAGGCGATGGACACGGTGAGCCTCTCCTTCGAGAAGCTCGCGCAGGCCCTCGAGGACCTCGGCCGCGCCGACGACGATGACGAAGGACCACGCGCGGCCTGACCGCGCACACGGAACATGGGGTTCGCTCCACCTCCGGCATGAGACGCACGCCGTTGGAGGAGTGGGAAAAGGAGACGCCTCCCCGAAAGGGGAGGCGTCTTTCCATTTTCGATTCGTCCGTCCCCCCGAGCGTCACATCGGTTCGAGCGAGAGCGGGTCGCGCAGCGGCAGTTCCTCCGCCGCGTCGTTGCGGACTCCCGCCATGTTCGCGCGGCCCGCGGGGTCGCCGGGCGCGATCGCGCCCCATTCGCCGACGACGAAGATGCTCATCGACTGGGGGTCGAGCAGCCGCTTCGCCACACGCTGCACATCCGCGGCCGTCACCGCCGCGACCTTGTCGCGGTAGGTCGCCCAGTACGACGGGTCGCGCCCCGTCCACTCGTCCGAGACGAAGATCCCGAGCATCGCCTCCTTCGACTCGAACGCACGCGGGAAGGTCTCGATGAACGATCGCTTCGCGACCTCGAGCTCCTCCTCGGAGACCGCCTCGCTGCGCATCCGCTCGAACTCGCGGTCGATGAGCGTGATCGCGAGCGCGACCGTCGGGCTCTTCGACTGGAAGCCCGCGCGGAACTCGCCCTCGTACCAGACGCCCGCGTCGAGCGCGCTTCCCGCCGAGTACGCGAGGCCCTCGTCCGAGCGCACCGTCTTCATGATTCGGCTGGTGAAGCCGCCGCCGCCGAGGATCTCGTTCATCACGAGCGCGGCGAAGAAGTCGGGATCGTCGCGGCGGATGCCACGGCGGCCGATGTAGACCTTGCCCTGCGGGATCTCCTTCTCGACATGGAAGACGCCCGGCTTCGGCGTCGCCACCGGGACCGGCGGATCGACCATGCGCTCGCCCGCGGGCCACGAGGCGAACGCCGTCTCGAGCTTCGCGAGCATCGCGTCGGGCTCGAAGTCGCCCGAGACCGCGACGATCACGTTCGAGCGGTTGAAGAGGCGCGACGCGAACGCGCGCATCTCGTCGGCGGTGATCGCGCGGATCATCGCCTCCGTCGGCTCGCGCGCCTCGAAGTGGTCGCGGCCGTACATCGCGGCGGACCACTCGCGGTCGAGGATCGGTCCCGCGTCGTCGTTGCGCTGCTTCATCGACTCGATCGCGCGGCCGACGGCGACGGCCTGCTTCGACGCGTCGAAGCGCGGTTCGCGCAGCATGTCCATGAGGAGCGCGAGGCTCTCGTCGAAGTTCGAGGCGAGGCAGTCGATCGACGCGGTCGAGGTGGTCGCGCCGCAGTTGATCGAGATCTCCGTCGCGAGGAAGTCGAGCCGTTCGTCGAGGGTGGCCGGCTCGAGCGACGCGGTGCCGCCCGTCCGGAGCATCGCGCCCGTCATCGACGCGAGTCCGACGCGGTCGGCGGGCTCGAGGTAGGCGCCGCCCTTGAAGGTCATGCGGAGGTCGACGAGCGGCAGCTCGCGCGACGGCGCGAGATAGACGACGACGCCGCAGGGCAGCTCGTGCCTGTATTCGGCCGCCGACGGCGCCTCGAAGCGCAGCGGCGCGAAGACGATCTCCTCGGGGCGCGCGGGGATGTCGCCCGGCGGCGCGGACGCCGCGGCGGACGACGGGAAGGTCGGGACGAGCGCGACGGCCGCGAGGGCCGAGGCGATGGAGCGCATGTGGTGCGTGATCTGCATGGTGTGTGTTTCCTTCGGCTCGTGCGCCGTCGTTCAGCCCGCGCTCTTCTCGAGCTCCGCGATGCGCGCGTCGATCCGTCCGAGGATGTAGTCGAAGAACGGCTTCGCCTCGGGCGGCATCTGCCCGAGCTGCGCCTCGAGCTGCCCGCGTCCCTCGACGAGGCGCGCGAGGTCGGTCTCGGCCGCGATCTGCTTCGCCGCCGCGCGCGCCTGCGCCTGCATCGGCGCGGGAAGCGCGGCGAGCGCGTCGTCGACGGGCTCGGCCGACATGCCCGCCTTGCGCGTGTAGGAGGCGACCGAGCGGTTCGTCGGCGCGAAGTAGGTGCGCGCGACGCGCTGCAGGTCGTCCGCGGTCACCGCGTCGATCCGCTTCGGGCCGTCGTTGATCTCCTCCCAGGTTCCGAGTCCCTCGAGGTATCCGAGCTGGACGAGAAGGAAGAAGTTGCTCTTGAGACGGCGGAAGTTCGACGCGGCGAACTGGTTCTTCACCTTCTGGAGCTCCTCCGCGGGGACGGGCTCCTCCTGGAGCCGCGCGAGCTCCGCGTACCACGCCTCCTCGAGCTCGGCCGGCGACGCGTCGCCCTTCACCTCTCCGACGAAGCTGAACGCGCCCGCGTACTTCCGGCTGTCCTGCGCGACGCTCGCGTCCGCGGCGATCTCCCGCCCCTCGACCATCGACTTGTAGAGGCGGCCCGAGCGCCCGTTGAGGACCGCGGCGAGGACATCGAGCGCGTAGCTGTCGGCGTGACGGAACGGCACCGTGTGGTAGCGCACCTCGACCGACGGCTGGCAGTCGCACTCGGCGTTCATGCGCTGCTCGGCGAGCTGCGGGACCTCGAGCGTGACGACGGGCGGCACCGCCTCCAATCCCGGCGCGAGCCGGTCGAAGTAGCGCACGATCGTCGCCTTCACCGCCGCGGGATCGAAGTCGCCCACCACCACGCCGCAGAGGTTGTTCGGGCGGTAGTAGACGTTCCAGTACCGCATCGCCTCCTCCATCGTGTAGCTGTTGAGATCGCTCGACCAGCCGATGACGGGCCACGAGTAGCCGCTCGACGCGTAGAACATCGCGTCGAACTGCTCCTGGAAGATGCCGGTGGGCGTGCTCTCGGTGCGGAGACGGCGCTCCTCGTGGACCACGTCGCGCTCGGAGAAGAACTCGCGGAACACCGAGCCCGACAGGCGGTCGGACTCCATCCACGCCCAGAGCTCGAACTTGTTGCTCGGCACGTTGATGAAGTAGAAGGTCACGTCGTTCGAGGTGAACGCGTTCATCCCCGAGCCGCCGCCCGCGGTGTAGACCTTGTCGAACTCGTCCTTGACGACGGTGCGCGCCTTCTCCTGCTCGGCCTTGAGGAGCGCGAGCTCGGTCTCGAGCGCCGCCTTCGCGTCGGGCGCGGCGGCGGCGAGATCGCGCTGGAGCTCGGCGATCCGGTCGGCGCCGAGGCGGCCCTGCTGGCGGTCCATGAGCTCCCGAAGCTCGGCGCGCAGGGCGGCGAGTTCGGGCGTGTCCGAGGCGGCGTCCCACGGGTCGGCGATCTCGCCGTCGAAGTAGCGGCGGTACTGGTCGCGCCAGGTGATCTCGTTCATCCGCCGGCGGAGCTCGCTCTGGCGCGCGCGGTAGACGGCGTCGCCTTCGGCGTCCGAGGTGCCGATCGTGTCGGTCCCCTTGAACATCATGTGCTCGAAGAAGTGGCTGATGCCCGTGATGCCCGGGCGCTCGTTCACCGAGCCGACCTTGGCGACCCACCCCGCGGCGATCACATTCGGCTGGTCGGTGCGCGGGAGGAGGAGGAACTTCATCCCGTTGTCGAGGGTGAAGACCTCGGGCGACACCTGCTGCGCGCGGGCGGGCGAGGCGAGGAGCGCGATCGCGCCGAGGACGGCGGCGGCAGGCGCGAGGAGCGGAGTGACGAGGCGGGCGAGTCGATGCATGGTGGGATCTCGGGCGTGGGCTGCGGGCATGGTGGACCCGCGTGGTGCGGATGGTACGGAAGGGGGTGCCGGGGCGACGGCGGGTCCGAAAATCGGACCGATTGACACGCCCGAGGCATCGCTTCCGCCGCACGCTGCGTATCGGGGGCGCGCTCTTGCGTTTCCGTGCGGGAAGCCATTTCCACCCGCGCGATTCGGTCGTAGCATCGCGCGAACGGGGTGGTCGGTCTTCGGCGCCCGGCGCGGCAACGCGGGTCCGCATCCGCGGGTCCGCAAGCAGAGCAATTCCACCCCATGACGCACCACACCCCCCGACGCTCCCGGTCGTCCGCATTCCGTCTCGCCGTGCTCGCGTCTGGCTTCCTCGCGTCGGGTGTCCTCGCGTCGGGAGCCTCGGCGCAGGTCCGCGCCGTCACCTACAACCTCGCGAAGCTCGCGGGTGACGGGCCGTCGATCCGCGGCGTCCTGTCGGCGATCGCCGCCGACAACAAGCCGGGTTTCGCGATCGCGCCCGCCGTCCTCTGCTTCCAGGAGATCCGGAACGCCGATGTCGCCGCGCTCGACTCGCATGTCGCCGCGGCCTTCCCGGGCATCCCCTACGCGCGCGGCACCTACACGACCTCGGGCACCGAGGACGGCGCCGCGGGCGCGCAGTGCATGTACTACCGCACCGATCTCCTCACCGAGATCGCGTCCGCCCACGCCGACATCGCCACGGGCGCCTCGCGCAACAGCGACCGCTGGCTGCTGGCGCTGAACGGATACAGCTCGCCGAAGGCGCGCTTCTACGTCTACTCGTCGCACCTGAAGGCGAGCAACACCGGCGCCGACGCCGCGATCCGGGAGGACGGCGCGCTCGCGCTGCGTGCGAACGCGAACGCGCTCGGCGCGGGGCAGCATGTCCTCTTCGTCGGCGACTACAACCTCTATACGAACACCGAACCCGCCTACCAGGCAATGGTCGCCGCGGGCAACGCGCAGGGCGTCGACCCGATCGGCGCCACCAACTGGACGGGCGCCGCGAACGCGCTGAAGCACACGCAGTCGCCACGTTCGGCGAGCGGCGCGCTCGTCGGCGGCGGCGTCGACGACCGCTTCGACTTCATCTTCTCGACGAACGAGTTCCACGACAACGACGGGCTCGCCTACATCGCGGGCAGCTACCGCACCTTCGGGAACGACGGCAACCACTTCGATCTCGCCATCAACGCCGGGAACAACACCTACTACCCGTCGAACATCGCGCTCTCGAACCAGATCGCCGACCTCCTCCACGACGCCACCGACCACATGCCGGTCGTGTGCGACTTCAAGGTGCCCGCGGTGCTCGCGGCGACCGTGCCCGCGTCGTTCGGGACGGTGATCACGGGCGCGGCGGTGCCCGTCGTCGCCGAGGTCTCGAATGTCGCGGATGTCGTGCATCCGCTCGGCGCCGCCGCGGCGACCGTCACGGTCACGGGCTCGGGCCGCCTCGTCGGATCGGGAGGGGGGACGGCGCCACTCGCGCCGCTGCCGCCGCTCGAGACCGACCTCTTCGTGAACACGGCCGTCGTCGGACCGGCGTCGGGCACGGTCACCGTGACGACCGCGGCGGAGGGCGCGCAGAACGCGTCGATCGTCCGCACCGTGACGGGCACCGTCCTCGCCCATGCGACCGCCTCGTTCAGCGCCGCGAAGCCGCGCACCGCGACGACGGTGACCGCCGAGGTCGCCGCCGACGCCGCGCCCATCGAACTGACCGCGGCCGTCCACAACCTCGACGCCGACGCCTTCACCGCACGGCTCGATGTCGATGGTGCGACCGGCCTGACCGCACCCTTCTCGGTGATCGACGCGGTCGAGACGGGAATCCACGGCGCGCCCGCGACGCTTCGCTTCGGCTTCGATCCCGCGGGTCTCGCCGCGGGCACCTACACCCAGACCGCGACCATCGCGACGAGCGACGAGAACCTCCCCGGCGCGACGAGCGGCGCGCTTTCGCTCACCCTCTCCGTCACCGTGACGGCGACGGGCCATCCGGCCGATCTCGACCACGACGGCAGCGTCGGCGGCTCGGACCTCGCCATCCTGCTCTCGCAGTGGGGTTCGGCCGGCTCGGCCGATCTCGATGGCGACGGCACGGTCGGCGGCTCCGACCTCGCCGCCCTCCTCGGCGCGTGGGGCAGCTGACGCGACGCATCCGAAGACCCTCCACGACGAAAGCCGCCCATCATGACGCGCCCCCAGCCCGCCGCCTGCCTGGCCACCGGCCTTCTCGCCACCGTCCTCGCCGCCCACGCGGCGGGCGATGTGATCGTCCTGACCTCGGTGAAGGACAACACGATCATCGAGGATCCGAGCGGCGACTACAGCGCGGGGAAGGCGCAGTACTTCTTCGCGGGCAAGGTCGGCGTGAACGGCGGCAACACGCTGCGCCGCGGCGCGCTCCAGTTCGACCTCTCCGCCATTCCCGCGGGCTCCACCATCCAGAGCGCGAGCCTCCGACTGACCTGCGGCTCCGCGGGATCCAACTCGCAGTACGCGGTCTCGCTCCATCGCTTCACGGCGTCGTGGGGCGAAGGGGCGAGCATCGCCTTCGGCGGAGGCGGCTCGTTCGCCGAGCCGGGCGATGTGACCTGGGACCACCGCTTCTACCCCGATGTCCTCTGGTCCGTCCCGGGTGGCGAGTTCGTCGCGACCGCGAGCGCGACGCGCAATGTCGGCCCGACGGGCAACTACACCTGGGCCTCGACCGCGGGCCTCGTCGCCGATCTGCAGTCCTGGCTCGACAACCCCAAGTCGAACCACGGCTGGTGCGTGCGGGGTAACGAGGCGATCGGGCAGTCGGTCAAGCGCTTCGACAGCCGCGAGGCGGGCGCCGCGACGCGGCCGCAGCTGACCGTCGTCTTCGAGCCGCCGTCGGCGAATCCCTACGACCT